>JAYPGD010000415.1:0-430 GCA_038126655.1 Verrucomicrobiales bacterium | reverse complement strand
GAGTGGGGTCGGTCTGCGGAAATTTCTCGAAGGCGAAGCGCGGGATCTTGGTGACGACGTAGTCGATGGTCGGCTCAAAGCTGGCGGGGGTCTCGCGCGTGATGTCGTTGGGGATCTCGTCCAGGGTGTAGCCCACCGCGAGTTTGGCCGCGATCTTGGCGATCGGGAATCCGGTCGCCTTGGAGGCCAGCGCCGAGGAGCGCGAGACGCGCGGGTTCATCTCAATCACGATCAGGCGGCCGGTGTCGGGGTTGACGGAGAACTGGATGTTGGAGCCGCCGGTCTCGACGCCGATCTCGCGAATCACGGCGAAGGAGGCGTCGCGCATGATCTGGTATTCCTTATCGGTCAGGGTCTGCGCCGGCGCCACGGTGATGGAGTCGCCGGTGTGCACGCCCATCGGATCGAAGTTCTCGATGGAGCAGATGAC
>JAYPGD010000414.1:0-5473 GCA_038126655.1 Verrucomicrobiales bacterium | reverse complement strand
CTCCAAATCCCAACTTGTCGCGACGTAGCTTTGCGAAGGCGGAATAAACTCCGAGCTCCAAGTTCCAAATAAAGCGCTTCAATCTCTCAAAGCCCCGAGAATTCGCCAAGCCATCGCGCAACCGAATCGACAGCGAAAGCTGAGCCCCCCCGTCAACGTCCGCTGTTTGGAGCTTGGTCATTGGAGTTTCTTTGGGATTTGGATCTTGGAGCTTGAGATTTCGCCCCTGCCCCTCGTCAGGCGCTCACCTTGGACAAGGTGTCCTTCAACGCCTTGCCGGACTTCTGCAGGCCTAGTTTCTCCTTCGGCCAGAGTTCGATCTCGACATGCTCTTCCGCTCCGCCGCGGCCAACCACGGTCGGGACGCTGAGGCAGATATCACGGACGCCATAGGCTCCCTGCTGCAGCGAGGAAACCGGGAGCAGACGTTTCTGATCCAACGCAATCGAATGAATCACGTCGCGGATCGCGATCGCCACGGCCCAACCCGCGCCGCCCTTGCGGCTGATGACCTCGGCGCCGCTCCCCTTGGTGCGCTCAAAAATCTTGTTCTGCACAGCCGGACTCCACTTCGGCAGCCCGCTCAAGGGAAAACCGTTCACCGAGGCCGAGGACCAGATCGGAACCATCGAATCGCCGTGCTCGCCAAGCAGCAACGCCTTCACCTGGGTCGTTGCCAGATCCATCTCGTCAGCGATCAGGGAACTGAAGCGGGCCGTATCCAACATCGTGCCCAGGCCGATCACCTGAGGCCAGGGCAGGCCGCTGTCGCGCGCCGCCAGATGCGTCAGGATATCCACCGGATTCGAGACCACAAAGATGATGGCGTCCTGCTTCATGCCCGCCGCCTTGATGTCGGCGATGATCTGCATGAAGATCGAGACGTTGCGATTGATCAGATCCAGACGCGACTCGTCCGGTTTGCGACGCGAACCCGCCGTGATCAGGAAGATGTCGCTGTCCGCGGCCTGCGCGTAGTTGCCGGCGTAGATCTTCTGGTCCGCCGTGAACGCCGCGCCATGCAACATGTCCAGGGCCTCGCCCTCGGCCATCGCTTCGTTTGCGTCGATCAACTGAATCTCTGAAACCGCGCCGCCGCACTGCAACGCAAACGCCGCGCATGCGCCGACCCGTCCTCCGCCTCCGATAACTGTAACTTTCATAATATCTTAAACCTGGGGTGTTGGAGAAAAGGAGAACTGGAGCATTGCGCCAAACTCAACGCTCCATCACTCCGCAACTCCGTTGTCGTCAATTCCACATTCCCAAATCCGAATTCCGCATTCCGATCACCCCTGCAGCTTCTGCATGATCTGGTCGGTGATGGCCTTGACCGCGGCTTCGGCTTCCGGGGAGACCTCGCCGCTGACCGTGGCCTCGTCCTTCGGCGGGACGGCGCAGGTGACGCCGGGACGCCATTCGGCATTGTCGCAGAGCTCACACTCCTTCAATCCGATCCGCGGATCCGGAATGCCGAGGTTCTGCTTGATCGCCAACAGGTCCTTCAACTGCCCCGGAGTCATCGTGTTCGGCTCCTTGCCCAACTGCGCGGCGATCAACACCGTCTTGCAGTAGGCCTCCAGGATCTCCATCTTGAAATAGGCGTCCTCCACGTTGTTGTGACTCCAGGAAACGACGCCATGGTTGGCCATCAGAATCGTGTTGTGCTTGTCCACCAGATCGGCGACCAGCTTGCCCATCTCCGGCGTGCCCGGCGTGCGGTAGGGCGCGATCGCCACCGAGGAAAATACCTCAAATTCCGGAATCATGCAGGTCGGCGGCTCGATGCCCGCGACCGCGTAGCCCGTGCTGGTCGGCGGATGGCAGTGCGCCGTGGCCACCGCGCGCGGCTGCTTCTTCATGATCTGCAGGTGCATCAGAATCTCGCTGGTGCGCTTCTTTTGGCCGAGAATCTGGTTGCCCTCGAAATCCACCAACGCCATGTCCTCCGGCTTCATGAAGCCCTTGCTGACCAGGGTCGGCGTGCAGACCGCAATGTCCTCGCCGACGCGGATGGCGATGTTGCCGCCGTTGCCATCGACGTATTCCCGCTCCCACATGCGACGACCGACGTCCACAATCTGTTCCTTCAAATCGTGGCAGTAAGCGGAGTTGAAAAGATCCTCCAGATCGCCTTTGGGGCTCTTGGAACTGAGCTGCTGTGAAGGCGCCGAACCGGTTCCCGGCTCGCCTCCGGAGGGCTTCGCCACGGAAGCAGTCTTCCCCCCGTGTTCACGGATGACGTCCTTCGCCGACGGCGTCAGGATCGCCCCGGCGGTCAATGCATCCAGATCCACGCCCTTGCGGATCGCTTCCTCGACATCTTTTGCGCTGATTACTTTTTTCATTTCTTCGGATTGTAAAAGATTTCATCCACCAGGGCCGCGTTGATGGCGTCCACCGGAGTCGGATTCTCGAATGGGGCCGAGGCCTCGGCTCCCTCGACAAATCCGATCGTGTCCCCGACACCGCCGCCCAGGTCGTCGTAAACCACCAGACTGGGCTGCTTGCTCAAACCCTCGGGAGCGTCGTGCCCCCGCTGAAAATGCTCGCGGTCATAGGGACTCACGATCAGAAATCGTCCCCCCGCATAGGCGGGAATCGTCTGACTCAGGGTCACGCGGCCCACGACACGTCCCAATCTCATGCCGCCTCCTCCTCAACCGTCTTGTCGACGATCCCGGTGATCATCTGCCGCGCCGGGCTCTTGTCGTCGCCCACCGCGATCCGCGCCGCCTTGCCGTCCGACGAGACGATCACGTGCTGATGCATTCCCGCCCCATGCGCGTCGATCGCGACCAGGGGCGTGCCCTGCGGCTCGCCCTCCCGGTTGATCGGCTGACAGATCACAAAACGCCACCCCTCGAAGCTTGGATGCTTCCGGGTCGCGATCATGCTGCCTTCTACTCTCGCCAACTGCATGGTCAGGAACGTTTGGGTGGAAAAAGTTCCAAGCTCCAAGCTCCAAATCCCAATGAAGCTCCAAGCTCCAAGCTCCAAATCTCAAACCGCGCCCGATTACTGACGGCTGATTGAGATTGGGAGCGTGAGTCTTCTTGGGTCATTGGAACTTGGGATTTATTTGTAGTTTGGAGCTTGGGATTTGGAGCTTCGGGCCTTGCGCCCGCTGGTTTCAATAGATCCGCAGGTTGTCGACCATCACGCAGCGGCGGACGCGGGTGAAGGTCTTGGGATTCGTGATGCCTTCGCCGGTCGGCGTGGCAATGGAAAAACTCAGGTAACCCTCGCCGCCAAGACCGAGCCCGGCGCCGCAGGGGCCGTTCTTCACAAACAACGTCGTGTCCAACGCCCGCGCCATGGCGGTCATGTGATTCACGTTGTGTGAGTGGATGATGGAGGTGTGCTTGTAGTTGTGCTCGGCTTCCTTGGAGCGCGCGATGCCCTCTTCCACCGACTTCACCCGGACAATCGGGATGAACGGCATCATCTGCTCCTCGTAGACAAAAGGATGGTCCGCGTCGGTCTCGGCGAACAGGAGCTGTGTTCCATTCGGGATCGAAACGCCCGCCGCATTCGCCAGCACACTGGCGTCCTTGCCGATGAACTCCTTGTTCACCGCCGCGTGGGAACAACCGCCGCCCTCGCCTTCCTTGAAGGTGAAGGCCGCCTGGGTCAACGCATCGAGCTGCGTCGGATTCAATTGAACCGCGCCATTGCGCTCCATCGCGGACATGAACTTGCCGAACGTGTTCTCCAGCACGAACACCTCCTTCTCGCCGATGCAGAGCAGGTTATTGTCGTAGGCGCCGCCGGTGATGATGCTGCTGGCCGCGCGATCCATGCAGGCCGTGTCGTCAACCAACACCGGCGGATTGCCGGGCCCCGCGCAGATCGCGCGCTTGCCAGTCTTCATCGCCGCCGCAACCACGGCCGGACCGCCTGTCACGCAGAGCAGGCGGACGTATTCATTCGCGCAAAGCTCAGCGAAGGAATCCAGCGTCGGCTGCTCGATGATGCAGATGAGATTCCTGATGCCCGTCGCACGCTCGATCGCCTTGTTGAATTCGCGAACCGCCATGGCCGCGCAACGCGCCGCTGCGGGATGCGCGTTGAAGACCACCGCGTTGCCGGCGGCCACCATGTTGACGACATTGCCGGCCAAGGTCGGAATCGAATGGGTCGAAGGCGTGATCGCGCCGATGACGCCGAAGGGCGTGTATTCCTCCAGCGTGATGCCATTGTCGCCGCTCATTCCGTAGGGATTCAGCCACTCGACGCCCGGGACATTCTTGATGATCTGCAGCTTCTCAATCTTGTGATCGAGACGACCGATCTTCGATTCCTCCAATTCAATGCGCCCCCACTCCTGCGAGTTGTCGTCGCACATCGTCTTGACGATGTCGATGACCTGACGCCGGGCGGCCACGCCCTTCTCGCGCAATTGTTCGAAACCGGCCTGGGCCGCGTCGCAGGCGTCGTTCGCCGTTGCGAAAACGCCATGGTCGCCGCTCGCGCCATTGCATTTGCAGTCCTTCTTCGGCTCGGCGACGGAAGTCGACGCGGCTGCGGAAGAACCGCCGGCGCCCCCGCCCAGACGTCCGAGCACTTCGGCGACAACGTCCTTGATCAATGCTTCGTTGAGTTCAGCCATGGTGAAATTCGTTGTTGGTGATCTGTGATCTGCAATTCGTGATTCGTCCGACGCGCACGGCGTCGCAGACGAGCTTCAGCTTCCGGCGGCTGCCTTGTCGGTCGGATTGTCTTTCGAATCCCTCATTCCGGACTCCCCATTCCGCATTCAACTCAGCTCTTGCCGTCGTAGATCTTCTTCCCCAGGACGTCCACGGCATCGACAATGCCGATGATCACGGCATCGACCGGAGCGGCCTTCAGGTTCGGAGCCAGGCGCGCGGAACTGCCCTGACAGAACAGGACCATCTCGCCCTCGCCGGCTCCGACGCTGTCGACCGCGACAATGGTGTTCTGGCCCTGGCGGAACTTCGACGGGTCCTTCTCATCGACCAACTGCGGACGCAGCAACAGGAGCTTGCGCCCTTCCATGGCGGCGTCCTTTTTGGTCGCGACCACGGAGCCTTCGACTTTCGCGAGAAACATGGCGTCGGCCCTTCGGGTTGAGGTGACGGTTCGGCGGAAAGGATGAAAGAACCAACGGCCAACGCGCCCCGGCCTTCAAGCTGGGCGCGTCAACCGCCGATCAATTCATTACGCGCCGGGAAGAACCTTGTCGGTGTCGTTGTGCGGACGCGCGATGACGTGCACGCTGACCACTTCGCCGCCGACCTGCTCGGCCGCTGAGGCTCCGGCGTCGGTCGCGGCCTTGACCGCGGCGACATCGCCCTTGACGACCGCCGTGACGAGCGCGCTGCCGACCTGTTTCATCGGGCCGGCGAGTTCGACGTTCGCTGCCTTGAGCATCGCGTCGGTCGCTTCGACCAACGAGACCAGGCCCTTCGTTTCAATGAATCCAATTGCTTGCTGTGCCATAACTTTT
>JAYPGD010000413.1:0-5480 GCA_038126655.1 Verrucomicrobiales bacterium | reverse complement strand
AAGCTTCCCTCACCGAATCTCGCTTCGGTGTCTTTCTTTATGAGTCAACACGCATACCTGTAAGCCTTGGAAAAAGGGGTTTCGATTCCCGCGCTTGTCTGGCATTGTGCCGGTATGAAGGTAAAGGTTGTTATCGCGCTCATCGGAATGGGAATGTTGGTCTCGGGAGGCGTTATGGCGGCGGGGGCGAAGAAGAAGGCGGGCAAGGCGGCCAGGACGGCCCCGGCGCCGGAGACTCCGGCTCAGCGACTGGAAGAGTTGGGCGGCAAGCTGAAAGAGGAGAAGGGGAAGGTCGTCGAGATCGAGTTCCGGAAGAGCGCGAAACTGCGGGGGAATGTCTGGCAGTTGATCGGATCCATGAAGGATTGCCGGAAGCTGACGGTCTATGGCGGCGCGCGTGGGCTGAACGACAACACCGTCAAGCACATCGCCGGCATGGCGAAGCTGGAATCGCTGGCAACGGACGGCGCGCAATTGAGCGACACGGGCGTGGCGAAGCTGGCCGCCTTGAAAAACCTGCGTTCGGTCTCCTTTTTTCATCTTTCGTTCCGCATGAAGGGATTTACGGGCAAGGGATTTGCGGCCTGGAAAGCCATGCCGAAGTTGGAGCACCTGACGGTCGCGGGAATGACGATGGGGGACGAGGGATTCAAGGCCATCGCGCAGATCGCCAGCCTCAAGGAACTCCGCACCTGGCACACCTACCGGACCGAAGCCAGCAACAAGGAGATCGCCAAACTGCCGAATCTGTCGGCGCTGCGCCTGGGGCAGCGATTGCCGCGCGGCAAGGGCATGCCGCTCAGCATCAGCGACAAGTCGATTCCCGCCCTGGCCGGAATCAAGACGCTGCAGCGCCTGGAGATCGGGGAAACGCACTTCACGGTGGACGCCCTCGCGCAGTTGAAGAAACTGCCGAATCTGAAGGGACTGAAAATCTACAACACGCAGTTGACGGAAAAGGATATTGAGCAACTCCGCAAACGTCTGCCGAAGTTGAAGATCACCTTCGAACCGCAGACCGAGGCGCAGAAGAAGAAGCTGGCGGCGTATCTTCGGTGAGGCGTTGTTCCCGGTGTTTGCTCCCTTTGATTTCAGACGGTTGGAGCGTGGTTGTGTCCCGGCTTCGGGACCAACCGCAGGCGCTTCCGATTCGCGAGCGCCGGTGAACCGATCGGGTCACGCTGTCGCCAACGATGCTGCGGCTGGTCTCCGACACAACCGCGCTCCGACTTGGGCGACTTTCCCCTTTCGGAGAGACGGGGCTACATGGCATGAATTTCAGTCATGAAATGGTTCCTCCGATCAGCTCTGCCCGTCCTTCTCCTCTCTTCAATCCTCCAGGTTCATTCCGCTGCGATCGACATCGGCAACCGGCGCGAGTTGTTTGTGGATGATTTCCTGATGGAGGAACTGAACGGCGCGGAACGCCGCCTTCATCATCCGGCGCCGCAGGAGGTGGCCATCGTTCACGACGCGCCGTGGGAGGGGAACATCAGTTACTACCACACCGTGTTTCGCGACGGGGACTTGTATCGCATGTATTACCGCGGCGGCCATTCCGGCCCGCGCAAGGATCATCCCGAGTCCACGGGGCATCAGTTGGTCTGCTATGCGGAAAGCCGCGACGGCAAGGTCTGGACGAAGCCGAACCTGGGGCTCCACGAATTTCGGGGCTCCAAGGAGAACAACATCATGTGGACGGGGATCGGCGTTCATAATTTCGTGCCGTTCAAGGATCCGAATCCGGCCTGCAAGCCCGAAGCCCGCTACAAGGCCATCGGTCATGGCAAGGGCGGGCTCCATGTCTTCCAGTCCGCCGACGCGATCCATTGGGAATTGATCAAGGACGCGCCGGTGATCACGAAGGGAGCGTTCGATTCGCAGAATCTGGCGTTCTACGACACGATCCGCGGCCGCTACGTGGACTTCCATCGAGGGTTCAACAAGGGCGTGCGCGCGATCATGACCTGCGTGTCGGACGATTTCCTCAACTGGACGGATCCGGAGTGGGTTGAATACAGCGACGAGCGGAACGAACACCTCTACACGAACCAGACGATTCCGTATCCGCGCGCGCCGCACATCTTCATGGCCTTTCCGAAGCGGTTCCTGCCCCGGCGCAATCCCGCGTTGCATCGCCACACGGGTGTGTCGGACATCGTGTTCATGACTAGTCGCGATGGGCGGACCTTCGACCGCTGGGGCGAGGCTTTCCTGCGGCCGGGGCTGCAGCGTGAACGTTGGGTCAACCGGAACAACTTCGTCGCCTGGGGCATTGTGGAAACAAGCAGCGACCGGGGCGGCGTTCCCGATGAATTGTCATTCTACTCGGTGGAGGGCTACTACACCGGCGACGACTGCCGGATGCGCCGATACACGCTGCGGCCCGATGGGTTCGTGTCGGTCAATGCTCCGTTGTCCGGCGGGGAGGCGATCACCAAGCCGCTAACGTTTTCCCTGCCCGGCGAGAGTGTCGCGCGAAGCGCGAACGATGAAACACCCCAGGCCATGACGGTTGACACGCGCAATGCGATCCGCGGCGCGGCGTCGTTGAGTTTCGAGGGAGCCTCCATCCTGACCTTCGAGGGGACGGGAAATCTCGGAAAACAGGTCACGCTGGCCGCGAAAGTGCGGGGCGTGCCGGCTGGGCATCGTCGCCTGTTCTCCACCTACAACGGAGGCTCCACCGATCCGCGTGAATTGTATTTCGATTTCAACGCCGCCGGCCCGATCTCGAAGAAGGACGGGTATTCGGTTCGCTTCAATTACAACGGCGTCCTGGTTGGCGCGAAGTTTGCAGACGTGGGCGATTGGAGCCAGGCAGCCGACGCCGATGCCGTCCATCATCTGGCGGCGACCTGGGATGATGGCCGAGTGGCGATCTGGTTCGATGGGCGCAAGGTGGCCGAAGGCGGCGAGAGCGGCGCTGGCGACCTGGTGTTCGAACAGGGCGATTTGCGCTTCGGCGAGGACTATCCGCCCACCGCGCTTTCAAATGAACCCTTCCTTGGCGAACTGGATGATTTGTTGGTCCTGCGGCGTGTCTTGACGGACAGCGAATTGAAGAGACTGGCGGGAGGGAACGGAGCCGCCTTGCTCAAGTCGGATGAACGTGGCGTCCTCCTGACGGTCGACGATTCGAACGCGCCGATGAAGGACTCATTGATCGGCGATGGCGCGCAGGTCGTCACAGCCCCGACTGCGATGCGACCAGGCGAGGTGGAATTGCGGATCAACTTCGCCACCTCCGCCGCGGGGAGCATCCGTTGTGAGATCCAGGATGAAACAGGCGAGCCGATTCCGGGTTTCACGCTGGAGGATTCGGATGAGCTGTATGGCGATTCGCTGGATCGCGCGCTGAGTTGGAAGGGACGCAGGGAATTGAAGGAATTGGTCGGCCTGCCGGTGCGTTTGCGATTCGTCATGAAGGACGCGGATCTGTATGCCTTGCGCTTTGGTCGGTGAACGGGGGAGGATGCGGCTTGGCAAGGGACAGGAAAATCGATGATCGACCGTGCGGCCAGAGACGAGGTGATTAGTGCGTTTGAGGCCTACCTCGACGACCGGATCCCCGGCCGGATGAGCTTGCCTGCGCGCCGTTCGAGTCATTCGCACAGATCCGGCGGTTTCGACAGCTTGTCCCTGGATTCGTAAAGCGGCGCTATCGGCGTGAGATCGGGCCGAGGACAATTCGGGGTGAAGCGGAGGAATCCCTCAATTGGGCGCTCTCCTATTGCTGTTGGATTTTATGCGGGCCGGTCGTCCTCTTGGTTCAGGGGTTTCCGTCTACACTGAATCACACGTGGAAACTGGTGTGAACGCCGGTCCAAAATTGCGGCGCCGGGCGGGGAGGCATTCAAGAAGCAGGTCGAGATGTTGCTGGCGGCGCAGTATGAAGAGGACCATGGCTGGCCCCAGGTGGAGGACCGGCGCAGGGACGCCTACGCCACGGGAACGGTCCTGGCGGCGTTGCGGGACACGGACGCGATTCCCGTTTCTCATCCGGCGTATCAGGCGGGGCTGCGCTATCTGCTGAGCACGCAGGACCGCACCGGCGCGTGGCATGTGCGGAACCGGACGGCGCCGGTGCAGCCCTTCTTCGGCAGCGGATTTCCATTCGAACGGGATCAGTTTATTTCCATTTCGGGAAGTTCCTGGGCGGCCCACGCGCTTCTGGCCTCGTTGTCGGAGAAGACCCCGAGGGTGAAGACGACGTTTGTGTCGAAGCGCCCCGGACTGATGCGCGATCGCGACGCGGACCAACGGCCCGCGACGCAGGATCAGATCGCCTTCTTCCGGGAGAAGATCGAACCGGTGCTGAAGGAGAAGTGCTACAAGTGTCATTCGGGCGAATCCGAGAAGTTGAAGGCGGACCTGTTGCTGGACACCGCGGGCGGCGTGCTCAAGGGGGGGGAGAACGGACCGATCCTGGATCGACTGTATCCCGAACGAAGCCTGTTGCTGCGTTCATTGGTCGAGGACGAACACCTTTCCCTCATGCCGCCCAAGGAGCCGTTGCCCAAGGAGATCATCGGGCACTTCAAGGAATGGGTGCGCATGGGCGCGCCGGATCCGCGGCATTGAATCAGCTGTCAGGGCGATGCAATCCGAACCTGGGCGGGATTCAGCCGGTTGAAATGTCGGAGGTTGTGGGTGTAGAGCCGATTGCACTTCAAGTCTTCCGCGCATTGTAGATGGAGGGCGTCGTAAATGGCGCCGCTGACCAATCCGAGGGAACTGATCCGGATGATGGCATCACGATAGGTGGATTTCGCGATTGATGAACTCGGCGATGTCGATATCCGAGCGCGCGCCGCTGTCGTGAATCAGGAGCCCCTTCTTTTCAATCAGGCAGGATTCCATGGTCGGCCCGGTGAGACTGATCCGTTCAGGCGAACTTGCCGGGATTCAGGATATTCTTCGGATCCAAGGCGCGCTTGATGGTCGTGTGCAGTTCACGATTGGCCTCGGAGGCTGCGAGGGGCCACCAGGGGAGGCGGGCGATGCCGATGCCGTGTTCGCCGGTGACGACACCTTCCATCTTCAGAACTTCCCTGAAAAGTTCGTCCACGGCGGCGTCCTGGTTCTTGACGGCGGTTGGATCGTTTTGATCGACCATGATGTTGACGTGGATGTTGCCGTCGCCGGCATGGCCGAAGCAGGCGACCTGGAGGCCGTGCTTCTTCTTCAGCCGGGCGCCGAGCTTGAAGACATCGTCGAGCCGACTGCGCGGGACGGTGATGTCCTGGTTGAGCTTGGTGAGGCCGGTGTCGCGGAGGGAATAGGAAAACTCGCGCCGCAGAGCCCAGATCTGCTCGACGGCCTCCTTGCCCAGGGCGGCGCGGACGAACTTAGGATTACGGCCCTTGACGATCTGTTTCAGTTCCCGCAGGTCGGATTTGACCGAGCGTTCCTGTCCGTCGAGTTCCACGATCCGATGGGCGCGGCTGCCGGACCGGAGGTTGCTGCCGGTGCGGTTT
>JAYPGD010000412.1:1529-5483 GCA_038126655.1 Verrucomicrobiales bacterium | reverse complement strand
CGACTCCTCCACGTGCCGGCACCATTCCCACTTCAGGCACCCCGGCTCCTGACGCGAACCCGCGGCATTCGCCTCCAAGGCCGCAATGGCTTCCTCCTCCTTCTCCGGATGAATCGTGAAATTGACAACAATGGCTAACATGCCGCGCAGTGTAAGCCCCGCCACGCAACACGCAACACGCATCCGCCTTCGCCTCCCGGCTGCGGCGCGACAAGCACGCGTCTGCCATTTGCCATTTGCCATTTGCCATGCCCCGCCTTTTCCGCTTCCCTCTCCCGCCATGATTCCACGCTACACACGTCCCGAAATGCGGGACATCTGGACCGACGGCAACAAGCTCACCATCTGGCTGCAGATCGAACTCCTCGCCTCCGAGGCCCTCGCCAAACAGGGCGTCGTGCCGCAAAAGGATTTCGAGAAACTCAAGAAAGGCGCGTCCTACTTCCTGACCCGAGGCGACGAACTTTTCACCCGGCAGAAGGAACTGGAACGCACGCTCAACCATGACGTCATCGCCTTTACCACCGCCATCGCCGAGAAGGTCAATCACAAGGCCAGCCGCTGGTTCCATTTCGGGCTGACCAGCAGCGACATCGTCGACACCGCCTTCGCCGTGCAGATGAAGCAGTCGGTGGAACTGCTGATCAAAGACATCAAGAACGTCCGCAAGGCCATCGCCAAACAGGCGCGCAAGCACAAGCTCACCCCCTGCATCGGCCGCAGCCACGGCATCCACGGCGAACCCACCACCTTCGGACTCAAGATGGCGTTGATGTACGACGAATTCGGCCGCGCGCTCGAACGCCTCGAAACCCAGAAGAAGAACGTCGCCGTCGGCAAGCTTTCCGGCGCGGTCGGAACCAGCGCGCACTTGTCGCCCAAGGTGGAGTCCTTTGTCTGCCGCAAGCTCGGCATCAAGCCCGCCCCGCTGGCCACGCAGGTCATCCAGCGCGACATCCACGCCGATTTCATGAACGCCATGGCTCTCACCGCCGCCAGCATCGAGCGCTGGGCCGTGGAATTCCGCCACCTGCAGCGCACTGAAGTGCTCGAGGCCGAAGAGCCCTTCACCAAGGGGCAGAAAGGCAGCAGCGCCATGCCGCACAAACGCAATCCCATCACCTGGGAACGCCTGACCGGCCTGGCCCGCGTCGTCCGCGGCAACGCCGTCGCCGCCATGGAAAACGTCGCCCTCTGGCATGAACGCGACATCAGCCACAGCAGCACGGAGCGGGTCATCTTCCCCGACGCCTGCTGCCTGCTGAACTACATGTTCCACCTGCTCAATCGCCTGATGAGCGGCATCAATGTCTACCCGGCGAACATGAAGAAGAACCTCGGACTCTCCCTCGGCATGTGGAATTCCCAGACCGTCCTGCTCGCGCTCATCCGCAAGGGACTCACCCGCGAAGAGGCCTACTCGCTCGTTCAACGCAACGCCATGGAAACCTGGGCCACCAAGCACGCCGGCCGCGACGACGCCGATTTCCTCGAACAACTCAAGTCCGACAATGATGTCGCCAAGCATTTCAAGGAAGGCGAACTCGAAAGCCTCTGCTCCATCGATTTCCACCTCAAGGAAGTGAACAATCGCTTCAAGGCAGTCGGACTGTAGGGTGGTTGAGAGACGGTAGGAGTTGAGAGTTGAGGCCCCCGGAACATCCGCCATCCGCCATCCGCCATCTGCCATCTGCCATCGCACTCAGCGCCCATGAACCTCGACCTCTCAGGCAAGAACATCGTCGTCATCGGCGGCACGACCGGCCTTGGCTGGTCCGCCGCCACGACGTTTATTGAAGCAGGCGCGCAAGTCGTGGTCGTCGGTCGCAATGCCCAGAGCGTTCACACCGCCGCCGAGGAACTCGGCACGAATGGCATCGCCCTCAGCGGCGACGCCTCCGATCCCGCCACCGCCGAGATGGCCATCCAAACCGCGCGCCGCGAACTCGGCGGGTTCCACGGGCTTTACCACGTCGCCGGCGGCAGCGGCCGCTCCAAGGGCGACGGACCACTTCACCTCGCCACCGACGAAGGCTGGCAATACACGATCCAGCAGAACCTGACCTCCGTCTTCAATTCCAACCGCGCCGCCATCCAGGCCTTTCTCGAACAGGATTCCGGCGGCGCGATCCTGAACATGGGTTCCGTCCTCGGATTCTCCCCCTCCCCCGTCTATTTCAGCTCCCACGCCTACGCCGCCGCCAAGGCCGCCATCATCGGGCTGACCAAGTCCGCCGCCGCCGCCTACGCCTGCGTCAACATCCGGCTCAACGTCATTGCGCCCGGTCTCGTCGAAACGCCCATGTCCAAACGCGCGCAGGAGAACGAGGAGATCATGGACTTCATCAAGACCAAGCAACCCCTCGACGGCGGCCGCATCGGCATCCCCGACGACCTCGATGCCGCCGCCACATTCCTGATGTCCGAGCAATCCCGGTTCATCACCGGCCAGGTCCTCGCCGTCGACGGCGGCTGGTCCGTGACCGAGGGACAATGGAAGGACGATGCGGAACAATGAGAAACCCCAAGCTCCAAACTCCAAATCCCAAATCCCGAACCGAAGGCGCTCGCCCGGCGCGCCTTTGGAATTTGGAGCTTGAAGCTTGTCTGGGATTTGGAGCTTGAGATTTGGAGCTTCCCCCATGTCCTACTACATCGGCATCGACCTCGGCGGCTCCAGCGTCAAGGCCGTCGCCGTGACTCCGAAGGGCGAAACGCTTTCGAAGCAGAACGTCGATTTCGACGCGGCCGAAAAGAGGCAGTGGGCGGAGTGCGTCGCGGAAATCATCCGGGATATCGAAACCGAACAAGGCAAAGCAGCCCAAGGCGTCGGACTTTCCGCCCCCGGACTCGCCGCTTCAGACGAAAGATCCATCGCCTGTATGCCCGGACGATTGCATGGACTGGTCGGCCTAAATTGGACCAATTTCCTCCAACGCGAACGCCCCGTCCCCGTTCTCAATGACGGCCACGCCGCTGTCCTCGGCGAAGCCACGCTCCTGAACGGCCGCGCCGCGGAGAACCTGTTCATGCTGACCTTGGGAACCGGCATCGGCGGCGGAGCCATCGTAAACGGTCAGTTGCTCCGCGGACACATCGGCCGCGCCGGTCACTTGGGCCACATCTCCCTGGATCCCTCCGGCGAACCCGACATCTGCGGGACTCCCGGCAGCCTCGAAGACGCCATCGGCAACTGCACGATCGAGAAACGCACCGACGGCCGCTTCCAGACGACCCACGACCTGATCGCCGCCCATCTGACCGGCGATGGATTCGCCACCGAGGTCTGGCTGAAATCCGTCAAGGCGCTGGCCGCTGGAGTCGCCGGCCTCATCAACGTCCTGGATCCCGAGACCGTCATCATCGGCGGCGGCATCGCCCGCGCCGGCGACGCCCTCTTCAAGCCGCTGCGGGAACATCTCGACCAGATGGAATGGCGCCCCACCAACGCCAAGGTCCGCATCGAACCCGCAAAACTCGGCGAACTCGCCGGCGCCCACGGCGCAGCGCGACGAGCGGCGACCTGATCGCTTGCAATCCGCATGAACTTGAACGAGAGATTCTCCATGGTCAGGGGTATCCGGGACGTCTGCCTCTCATTTTTCTTCGTGGGATTTGCGACGGGTGATTCCTTTGCTTTTTCATCCATGCCGCCGCCTGTCAGCGAACAGTTTGGGCAAGCGGACACGGTCGTAATCGCCCAGGTTGTGAGCATCGCAGAAATCTTGGCGGAGCCCGAACCTGCGCCGTCGCCCACCACAGATTCCAATGGCATCGTTACAGTGACGAGTCCGGCTTCTCCTCGCTGGGCTGATCGAATTCAGAATTCACAAATCCAGATTCTCGAAGTCTTCAAACCTCATCGTGAACTGGCTCCAGGCGAAACTCGCACGCTGACCACCTATCGTTGCCCCGGCGTTTTGTGCCCGCCTATGCCGGGCGTGAATCCAAACA
>JAYPGD010000412.1:0-1519 GCA_038126655.1 Verrucomicrobiales bacterium | reverse complement strand
TCCTGATAGAGGAATCCGACAAGAAGGGCTCCTATGTCCCACACTTCGGAGCCTCCAGCCTCCACGCGCTATCAAACTCAAACACTGACCTTGAGGACATGGCGCGCTTGTTGCGCGACCATTTTGGAGCCGTTCGCGCCGCCCCGGTCAATTACCCACTCCTGAGAAAACCGTCATCAATGAGTTGCGCATTCCGGAACTACTGCCGCTCGCCAGGAACGAGATCCAAGTGGCCCCATATAGCGACCCCTCTTGATGAAATCGCTCTCGCACAAACATCAGTTGGAGCTGTTCACCGTTTACCGCAATCAATCCAAATACAACGCCTCATGGTTCTTCTTTGCGATGCACAATGTCCATGCCCCCTCACCAGACATCCTCAGATCGCTGGCAATCGAGGCTTGGATCGGTTGGCTGTGCGCCGATACAGACCAAAGGGACCCGTTCGACCACTGGGATGAAATCTGCCTCATCGACGCCTCGCTCGACGCTGATCTGGGATTGGGCAGACCACCGATCAGAGGTCTGTCCGAAGCGGACAATGCATACTTATGGCGATCCGATGCTTCCAGTCAGGAACAGGCTGCCGCAATCAAACAGTTCTTCACCCGCCTCAAGGAACATCGTCCCGATTGGCTTCCCTCCGCCGACTGAGAGTCGATTCCGACTTTGAACCCGTCACCACACTGAAGACTTCACTGCCGCGCATGGAATTCGTGTTTCATTGAGGGACGGAAAATCGCCCCCGGCGCGACCCTGGTCTTCCAGACGACGACCGAACTATTGTTCACGGCGGGGCTGCTACGGTAGTGAATCCAGTCACTCGCGTCGAACGGCAGCAGTTTCACCCTGCCGTCATCCGATGCTTCCAACACCCGCCCTCCCAATTTCGCGGTCAACTCCAGATCGATAGGGATGGACTTGTTGTTGCCGAGTTCAACCTTTGTCCGATTGCGAATCAAGGCGTAGTGGTGGTGATCCCAGTGCAACGCTGACAGCTTGCGCTCCAACTCTGTCCCATCCACCGTCCCGATCACGTCAATGGCCACCGTAACGGGAATACGGCATCGATTCCCGACTGAAGTGTAGGTCAACAACTCCTGGGCCATCGGTTGGTCGCCAAGCATGAACATGACCGGGCCAGTCGTCCATGGAACGCCCGAGTCATTGACCAGTTCGATCTGCCGCCAGATCCGATTCTCGGACAGTTTCAATGGCCAGGCGCCTTTTCCGCTGGGAGCCGTCGCGTTGTCATGCCGCGCCAGATGCAGATCCCAAGTGTAGACGTCACGAACCGGCGCAACCATTTCGGCAACCTTCATCGCAGCCCGATCCCCCTTCCGCAAAGTGATCTTTGGCAGATGGTAGAGAAACAACTCCTGTGTCGCTGACGCGGTCAGTTCGCTTGGCAACCTGACTTTCTCCGAAGCCCGCGCGACGGCCCCGGGCGGAGTGAACTCTTGCCCCCCAATGCCTGAAAACCTAAACCTCAACCAAGCGCCGCACTTTTCGCCCGCCC
>JAYPGD010000411.1:0-5532 GCA_038126655.1 Verrucomicrobiales bacterium | reverse complement strand
CGCTGCCGACGCGTGTGTATTGCTCGAATCTCACGACCCTCCCCTCACGGGCACCTTCGTCGGATGAGTGGCGGGACGAATGATCGCAGCCCCTTCAACGATATGAACACCAAAACAAACCGTCGCCAATTTCTCGCGGTCTCCAGCTCCGCGCTTGCGGGCGCCTGCCTTGTCCCCTGCCAAACCCTCGCGGCCGACAAGACAGCGGAGCCGTTCATCGACATTCATCAGCATCCGGGATTCAAGGGGCGACCGGACGACAAGGTCCTGGCGCATCAACGCAGGATGGGCCCCACGCTGTCGTTCATCCTGCCCGCGGGCACGCCGGTGAATCTGCCCTCAACGCACAACGGCAAGAAGAACGGTCTTGCCGCGGGTTGTTCCACGGTTGAGGCGGCTTACCAACTCGCGCAGGGGCATCCGAAGGAGATCCGGTTCTTCGCCAACGAGGTTCCTGATCACCCGGACGCGAAGAAGAACCTCGAAAAGTATCTCAAGCTTGGCGCCATCGGCATCGGCGAACAGAAGTTCAACCTGGCGATCGATTCCAAGCCGATGTTCCAACTCTACGAGATCGCCCGGGAATTCAATGTTCCCGTTCTCCTGCATTTCCAGACCGGCTCCTACAATCACGGCATCGAACGGATGCACAAGGTCCTGGAGAAATACCCGACCGTGAACTTCATCGGCCACGCGCAGACGTTCTGGGGACACATCGACAAGAAGCACGACCCGAAGGCCATGTATCCCACCGGCAAGGTCACCCCGGGCGGCGTCAGCGATCGGTTGTTGGCCGACTACCCGAACATGTATGGCGATCATGCGGCGGGATCGGGATTGAACGCCCTGCTGCGCGACGAGGAACACGCGATCGGTTTCCTGGAGCGTCATCAGGACAAGCTGATGTTCGGCAGCGACTGCTACGACACGGTCGGGGCGGGACCCAGCTGCCGCGGAGCAAACATGCGCAAGGCGCTCACCCGCCTGGCTCCAACCAAGGCCGTCCTCCGCAAACTCCTTTACGGCAACGCCGCCAAGCTGTTCCGCATCTGATCCGGGACAGCCAAAGCTTCGTAGCAGCCGAGGTCACGAGGCTCTTGCTGACAGCCCCCGGAAATTGCCCGGGCGATGGAATCCAGTTTGAGCCTCCTCACGTCGGCCGCTACCGGGGATTGGAGCCGCTACGCGACGGCTTCGCCCTATTTCGCGTCCGAGTCGAAGTAATTCTTCTCACTCCAGGGCCGCACCCAATGACAGGTGTAGCCGCCGGGGTTCCTTTTCAGGTAGTCCTGATGAATGGCCTCGGCGTCGGACCAGTTTTTCACCGCTTCGACGGTCGTGACGATGGGCCTGCTCCAGCGCCCGGACTTTTGCACCTCGGCGATGGCCTCGCGGGCAATCTTCTTCTGTTCGTCGTTGGCAAAGAAGATCGTGCTCCGGTAGCTGGTCCCGATGTCGTTGCCCTGGCGGTTCAACGTGGTCGGGTCGTGGATGCGGAAGAACCAGTCGGTCAGGAGTTTCTTGAAGGAAATCTTGGTCGGGTCGTAGATCACGCGGATCGCCTCGGCGTGACCGGGATGGTTCTTGTAGGTGGCGTTCGCGTTCTCTCCGCCGCAGTAGCCGACCTCGGTGTCGATGACTCCCTCGACCTTGCGGAGTATGTCCTCCATGCCCCAGAAGCAGCCGCCCGCGATGATGGCGGACTCGCGCTTGCCGGAATCCGCCGCCTTCTTGAGCGGCCAGAGTCCCGCGTCCTCGAAGCGTTTGAGATGTTTGCCAAACCCCTTCTCCTTCATCTCGGCGAGCGGGATGAACTTGAGCGAGGCGGAGTTGATGCAATAGCGCATGCCGCCATAGGCGCGGGGGCCATCGGGAAAGACATGTCCCAGATGGCTGTCCGCCACGCTGCTGCGCACCTCGTTGCGAACCATGCCGTGGGACAGATCGGACTTGGAGGTGACCGACTTGGCGTCAATGGGCTTGGTGAAGGCCGGCCAACCGCAGCCCGAATCATACTTGTCCAGGCTGCTGAACAACGGCTTGCCGCTGACGACGTCCACGTAGATCCCCGGCTTGTAGTGCTTGTCGTATTCCCCGGTGAACGGCCGCTCCGTGCCGTTCTGCTGGGTGACGTAGAACTCCACCGGGCTGAGTTTCTTCTTCAATTCGTCGTCGGATGGTTTCACGAATTTCTGTTGTTTGGACGCCTGGGCTTCCTGCCGCCCCCCCGCGGACGCCCTGCCCTTGTCTGCGGCGACGGCAATGGCGGAGACGGCGATCGTGGCGAGCGCGACCGTCAAGCCTGCCCATCTGTATTTGTGTGTCGGCTTCTTCATGACTGAAAGGGAAGACTGTTCAACGAATTCTGACAACAGACAAATGGAATCGTTCAGGTTTCGGCAAACTGGTTGACTGGACGGATAGCGCGGATGGAGTATTCCGGCCCGAACGTCAATGAATGCGGAGTTTTCAGATCGCCCCCTTTTCATTCTTGTCATCGGGCTGGTGACGCTGGCGTCGCTGTTTGTCAGGGCCCTGGCCCGCCGGGTCAGTCTGCCGGCCATCGTCGGCTATCTCGCGATGGGATTGCTCCTGCGCTGGCAGAACGAAAGCCATGATTTCCTGAATCATCAGGGGATCTGGACGCTCGAGTTGCTGGGCGAGATCGGCGTCGTCTGCCTCCTCTTCAAGGTGGGGCTGGAAAGCAATTTCCAGGGATTGTTGAAACAACTGCCGAACGCCGTCTGGATCTGGATCTGCAACGTGGGGCTGTCCGGATTGTTGGGCTTTGTCGCCGCGCGTTGGTGGCTGGATATTGGGCTACTGCCCTCGCTTTTCGTGGCCACGGCACTGACGGCCACCAGCATCGGCGTTTCCCCGGCGGTCTGGGAGGAATCCGGCCGCCTGCAGACCGATCTGGGCGAACTGGTGACCGACGCGGCGGAACTGGACGACCTTTCGACCGTGGCCCTCCTGGTCCTGCTGTTTGCCCTTGTGCCGATCCTTGAAGCGGGCGGATCCATCGAGGACATCGAGCGCGGCCTGGCCCTGGCTTTCGGCGTCCTTGCGTTCAAAGGCTTTGTGTTCGCCGCGGCGTGTTTCCTCTTTGCGTGTTATCTCGAAGGGCCCATCAGCCGATTCTTCAGCCGGCGCGCGGATCCGGTCATCTTTCCCGTGGGTTCCGGGCTTTTGATCTCCGCATTTGCCGGATGGCTGGGTTTTTCCGCCGCCATCGGAGGCCTGTTTGCCGGCATGATCTTCAGCCGGGATCCCATCGCGGTGAATCGGGAGGCCTACTTCAAGCCGATTTACGAGTTGTTCAAACCCTTTTTCTTCGTCGCCGTCGGTTTCCAACTGAACCCCGCGGCTTTGCACTCAGCCTCCGGGACCGCGGCGCTCCTCCTGCTGGTCGCCGTGTTGGGCAAGGTCGTGGGAGCGGCGGCTCCGGCCGGGCGGCGACTGGGCTGGTTTGCGGCCGGCGCGCTCGGCGTCAGCATGGTCCCCCGCGCGGAAATCGCCATGGTCGTGGCCCAGTCCGGCAACGCGACCGACCCGGCCATCATTTCCGATGAACTCTACGCCGGCCTCGTGCTGGTCTGCCTCGCCACCTGCGTCTTCACTCCGCCCATTCTCCAATGGCAACTGACACGCCTCCCGAAACCCCAAGGAAAATAGTCCGCGCCCGGCCCGGCCAACCAAATCGGCTTCAGTCCCGCCGCCCCAAAGCGTCCCCGAAGAACTCCAGCATGATCCGAAGGGCGCGCTCATTGACAGCGCGCGAAAGATCCAGGGCATGCGGCCAACCCTCGAGGCGATCGTAGCGGAAGGGAACGCCCTGCGCTTTCAATGCGGCGGCCAGTCGATCCGCCTGCGCGACCGGCACGGTGTCATCAATGGTTCCGTGAAAGATCAACGTTGGAGGAGCGCCTTTCTTGAGATGCCCAAGGGGCGACGCCTCGCGGTAGAGCCCCGGAGCCTCGTCAAAGGTCTTGCCGCCGAGGAAATCCTTCACCAAAGGACTGGCAACGCCAAAGGGCGTCGTCAGATCGGCCGGGCCATAGAGGTTCACAACCGCCTGCGGACGACTGCTTACGCCCGCGTGACCGCCCTCCCCCTCCAGTTCCTTCACCCCCGATGAATACCCTACCATCATCGCCAGGTGCCCGCCGGCCGAACCGCCGGCGACGCCGATCCGATCGGGATCAACGCCCAGCCCCGCGGCATTGGCCCGCATCCAGCGCACCGCGCACTTGGCGTCGTGAACGGCGGCCGGAAAGACCGCTTCGCGGATCAACCGGTAATCAATCGTCGCAACCACATAACCCGCCTCGGCGAACTTGATTCCGTAGTAGTGATAGTCGCTGCGCTTCCCGCTGCGCCAGGCGCCGCCATGAATGAAGATCAGTCCAGGTCGCGGCCCCTTCGGCTTCTCCGCGGGGGAATAGAGATCCAGCCGGAGCGCCCGGTCGCCGCCCCGGCCGAACTCCACGTCGCGCCGGACCTCGACCTTCTCCGGAACGCCAATCTTGGGATCGATCAGCGGCAACTGCCCGAGCCCGATCGCCAGCTTGACCGCCAACATGTTGGGATGCCCCGGCGGCGCCGGCTCCTTCTCAGTGGCCATTGACTTGAAGTAGGGATCCAGCTTCCCGGCCCGGATCGCCGCCCCGCGTCGCTCGATCACAGCGTCCGGCGCTTCGGGCGCGCGCTTCGGATCCACGAACTTCTCCAGATCGCGCAACGCGATCACGTGAAAGCGGTTCTCCGCGAGATAGGCCATGAATTTCTCGAACAACTCCCGCTTCGTGGCGACCCAGGGATGCGCGATGTCCGGAACCCCGTGAAACTGCAAGACCGCGATCCGGCCAAACTTCGCCTGGTCCACCGCGCGCTTGAAATCCTTGAACTCCCAGGCCGGCCGCGCGTCGCCTGCGGTGGGTATCCGCAATGGATGATCCGCGCCCGGTTCGAAGGCGAACCCCTTCCCCAACGGATAATCGAACTCCGGCGCCCCGCCCCGCCGGGCAAACCGGATCCCCGCCTCGCGCAGGATCGGATACGCCTCCGGCGACCAACCATTGCCCGGATAGGCAAAGGACGCCGGACGCGGAATCCCATGCTCGCGACAACGTTCGTTGATCGCCTCCAACTGCTCCGGCAACCGGGCCAACTGCTTCTTCAACGCCGCGGGATCCTTCGGGTTCAACCCCATGTGATCGCGGGTGTGATTGCCGATCTCGAAGCCGTCGCGATGGAGCTCCGCAATCTGCTCCCAGGTCATGTAGTGTTCCTTGTTCGTCGCGAAGTCCCAGCCCTCGCTGATGAAGAACGTCGCCCCGAAACCGTGCTTCTTCAGGATCGGCCGGACGACGGAATAGTGGGATTTGACCGAGTCATCGAAGGTCAGAACGACCAGCTTGTCGGGGATGGCTTCAAGCGCCCGGGCGGGCGGGGCGGAAGCGACAACCAGAAAGACGACGGCTGTCGCCCGCGCGAGAAATCCGGAAAAACGCGTCATGCCCGCATCCAACC
>JAYPGD010000410.1:0-5540 GCA_038126655.1 Verrucomicrobiales bacterium | reverse complement strand
GGGTTTCTGGATCTTCGACGCATCATCGAAGTCTGCGAGAAGGCGAATCCGGAGGTTCAATTCAATCTGGAGATGATCACGCGGGATCCCTTGAGAGTGCCGTGCTTGACGGACGGGTACTGGACGACCTTCGGACAGTTGCCAGGCGCGCATCTGGCGCGGACGCTGTCGATGGTGCGGCGAAGCCAGGGCGCAAGGCCCTTGCCGCGGGTGACGGGGAGGACGGCGAAGGATCGGGTGGCGTTCGAAGAGGCGAACGTTCGGGTATCGTTTGGGCATGCGCGGGAGAAACTGGGTTTGGGGTGAGGCGGGGCGGGGAAGAGACTGCTTGACCGGCGCGCGGAATTTATTCCGCTTCAACCTGCGAGAGCGGGAACGCTGTGGGACAAGGGCCTTGCCTCGCGACACCCTGCGCTGAAGCGGAATGAATTCCGCGCCCCGAATACGTCAAGAATCGACTCGCCGGCGGGTGTTTCCTTGGGGCAGGATGGCCGACAATGATTTGAATCCGCCGGCGGGTGTCAGCGTCGCTACGGGTGGATTGACGACAGCACAATGAACACGAGCACACGCAGAGAGTTCCTTCGCGACCTGGGCGTTTCGACGGCGGCGGTCCCCTTCCTGATGGGGTTGCCCGGCCTGGCCGCGGCCAAACCGCCGACGGAGAAGCAGCGGATCATTTTCATGTTCAGCCCGAATGGCACGGTGCCGTGGGAATTCTGGCCGGATGAACAGGGCGAGGACTTCAAGCTGAAACGGATCCTCGCGCCGCTGGAAGCCTACAGGGACAGGATGCTGATCCTCCACGGCGTGTCGAACAAGGTGCGCGGCGACGGCGACAGCCACATGCGCGGCATGAGTTGCCTGCTCACGGGCAAGGAGTTGCTGCCCGGCAATATCCAAGGCGGTTCGCACACCCCGGCCGGTTGGGCGGGCGGTATTTCCATTGACCAGGAGTTGAAGAATTTTTTCCAGGGAGGCGAGGAGACGAGGACGCGGTTTGGCGCGCTGGAATTCGGCGTCGGCAGGTTGGACCGGGCGGATCCGTGGACGCGGATGTCCTACGCTGGCGCCAACAAGCCGGTCGCTCCGGTGAATGATCCCTACCACATGTTCGAGAAGCTCTATGGCAATGTGGAGGACCGCAAGAACCTGGTCTCCATTCTTGACGCCGTGCGCGGCGACCTGAAGAAGGCTGCGGGCAAATTGAGTCCCGAGGATCGGCGTCTGCTGGAGGAGCACGCGCAGTTTGTCACCGAGATGGAGAAGGATCTCAAGCGGGCGCGCGAGCAGAAGGTCGACATCGCGCCGCCGAACCTGAAACGGGGCGTGTCTAATCACACCGACAACCTTCCCGAATTGAGCCGCATGCAGATCGACCTGCTGGTGAACAGCTTTGCCAATGACATGGCGCGCGTGGCGACGCTGCAGTTCACCAAGTCGGTGGGGCAGGCGAAGATGCGCTGGCTCGGAATCGAGGACACGCATCACACGCTCTCTCATCACAAGGATTCACAGAAGGATTCCCAGGAGAAACTGGTCAAGATCAACACGTGGTTCGCAGAACAGATGAAGTATCTGGCAGGGCGGCTTGAATCCACGCCGGAGCCGGGCGGGACGGGGTCCATGCTGGACAACACGACGATCGTCTGGACCAACGAGTTGGGGCAGGGGAACAGCCACACGTTGAACAACATCCCCTTCGTCCTGGTCGGCGGGGGGTGTCGTTTCCGCATGGGGCGTTCGCTCAAGTTCGACGGCATGGCGCACAACCGCCTGCTGCTCGCTTTTGCCCACAGCATGGGGCACGACCTCAAGACCTTCGGCAATCCGCAGCTCAGCTCCGGAGGTCCGGTCGACCTCGCCTGAACCCGGTGAAGCCCCATCGAATTGCTCTTTATCCCGGCGACGGCATCGGCGTCGATGTGACGGACGCCGCGGTCGAGGTTCTGCAGGCGGCGGAGAAGGCGATCGGAGGGTTCGCCCTTGAGTTCGAACGCTTCGATTGGGGCGTTGAATACCACGCTAGGCACGGCGTTGTCGCTCCGCCGGACCTCCTGGAGATCGTCCGGCCCTTCGATGCCATCTTCCTCGGCGCGGTCGGTTTTCCCGAGAAGTTGCCCGACCATGAGACCCTCGTGCCGCTGATCAAGATCCGGCAGGGTTTCGATCAATACGCCTGCGTGCGTCCGGCGCGGACATTTTCCGGCGTTCCTTCATTGCTGGCCGGGGGCAAGGAGATCGACATGGTCGTCGTGCGCGAAAATTCGGAAGGCGAATACGTGAACAACGGCGGACGCTTCCGGGTGGGGCGGCCCGAGGAGTCGGCGGTGCAGACGGCGTTGCATACGCGGGCCGGTGTGGAGCGGATCTTGCGGCATGGCTTTGAACTGGCGCGAACGCGTCGCAACCGCCTGACCATGATCACCAAGTCCAACGCGCAGAAGTTCAGCTTCGTGATGTGGGACGAGATTCTGGAGGAGATGCGCGGGGATTATCCCGACGTCGAGACCGACAAGCAGCATGTCGACGCCGCCGCGATGAACTTCGTGCGTCGGCCGGAGCATTTCGATGTCGTGGTGGCGTCGAATCTTTTCGGCGACATTCTGTCTGATTTGTCCGGGGCGATCACGGGCAGCCTGGGGTTGAATCCCTCGGCGAACCTGAATCCGGAGCGTGACTTCCCGTCATTGTTTGAACCGGTGCACGGTTCGGCGCCGGATATTGCCGGGAAGGGAATCGCCAATCCGGTCGCGGCGGTCTTGAGCGGCGCGATGATGTTGGAGTGGCTGGGCGAGGCCGCGACCGCCGAATGCGTGCGACAGGCGGTGGAACAGTGTCTTGAGTCCGGGGAATCGACGCCGGACGTGGGCGGGGCGTTGAACACCAGCGAGGCGACGGCGGCCATCGTGCGTCGGATCATCAATGCCGCCAGTTGACGAACGTTGCCGTCTTGATCCTTTCGGTCGGTTCGTGCCAACCTTTTTGAAACGACACCAGCAGCGCTAGATTCCATGGCTTCAGATTCAGACAAAGAGCAGAAACCGGCCCCAGCGGCCAAACCAGCGGCCAAACCAGCGGCCAAACCAGCGGCCAAGGCCGGCGAGAAACCCGAGCCTAAGGAAGGGGCGTCGCCAACACCGGAGGAGGAGTCCCGCGCGGAATACATGGCGCGCATGGAAGGGATCATGCGCAAGCGGAAGCTGGTCAAGGCATTGGTCCCGGCTGCGATCTGTGTCGCGGTGATGTTGAGCGTCTTCTTCTTTCTGCGCTGCCAGACCGAGAAGAAGTTGAGCATCCTGCTGGTCAGCAACGCCTCGGCGGACCAGGTCGAGGGGATTGATCTCCTGATCTCAAAGCGTCGGACAAATCCGCCCTATTGGGAGGGGATGGTTCTGGATCGACTTGACCTGGGCGGGCGTCGCTTTTCGCATCTGGAGTTTCGCAACTGCGATTTTTCGGGGTCGAGGTTTGATTCCGGAGAGTTCGCCGACTGCCGTTTCAAGGATTGCATCTTCCGGGCCTGTGATCTGCGCGAGATGACCATCCGGAACACAAGCTTCGAGGGTTGTAACTTCTCAGGGGCCTATTTCACCGGGACCACGCTGGAGAACGTGGAGCTGACCTTTTCGGTGTTCAAGGACGCGAGAATCAAGGCGGAGCAACTCCGCGGCGCGAAGGGTTTGGATTCGGCGACCTTCGACGAGGGGCTGCAGGCGGAGTTGGGCGGGGAGTAGGAACCTTTCGCGCCATCTTGTTCAAGGGCGCGCCGCGGCTGATTTGGAAGGCGGGGTGCAGCAGCGCTCCAGTCCCGCCGGGCGGCCGGTTTTCGTGTCGGGTCTACTTCTTCAGAAAGAATCCCCGTTGTTTGTCGCTGATGGGCGCGCCCAGCCTTTCCAGAACCATCAGCATGTCCTCCCAGACCTTGCGCTTGGTTGCGAGGTCGTCCTGCCGCAGGAGGTAGGAGGGGTGGAAGGTTGGCATGACCGGGACGCCGCGAAAATCCGTCCAGTTCCCGCGCAGGCGGGTGATGCCCTGGGGTTCGCCGAGCAGTCCCTGGACCGCGGTGGCTCCGAGAGCCACGATGACCTTGGGCTGAATGATGTCGATCTGCGAGATGATGTAGGGTTTGCAGACGTCCATCTCCTCGGCCGTCGGTTTGCGATTGCCCCATTGCTGTCCGGGGGTGTCGGGGCGGCACTTGAGGATGTTGCCAATGTAGACGGTCTCCCGGCTGTAGCCCATGGTCTTGATGAGCTTGGTCAGAAGCTGACCGGCCTTGCCGACAAAGGGCTCGCCCTGTTTGTCCTCGTCGGCGCCGGGGGCCTCGCCCACGAACATGAGCGGCGAGTGGATGTCGCCGCCGCCGAACACCACGTTCTGCCGGGCCGCAACCAGCCTGGGGCATTTCTGACAAGCCATGGCGCGTTCGCGCAGTTCCGCCATGGCCGATTCCTTTTCTTCGCGGAAGCGTTGGGCGGGGGACGGGGGCGGCGAGGGTTGGCCGTTCGCGGCCGATTGCGGGGGGCGTGGAGTTGCCGGAGTCGGAGCCCGCTCGGGCCGGGCGACTCCCGGAGCTCCGGCGGACGGAGCGGAGCGCGAGGGGGGCGCTGATTGAGGGCGGGGCTGGGGAGCCGCCCCGGAAAGCGCCCCCAGGCTGTTCGCGTCCACCTGGATGTATTTCACCCCGCGCGCCTTCTCGCGTTTGAGATGATCGATCGTGGCTTCCAGGAGATGGTCGAATGGCGCGGACATGCGGGAAGCTTAGCCGGGAAGGCGGGGCGCGCAATGTTTTCGAGCGGACTCCTGGTCAAGACAGGCGGGGCGTGGCGAATCTCGGATTTCAAAAACCGGGGCCGTTGGTTAGGATCAGTGGCATGTCGAACGAAAACCGTCATTGTCATCAGTGCGGCTGGGAGTGGGATCTCAGGGTCAATCCGGGACGGAGCGAATCCTGCCATGGCTGCCAGGCGGATCTGCGGGTGTGCCTGAATTGTGAATTTCACGATTTGCAGGCGGCGCATCAGTGCCGTGACCGACGCGCGGAGCCGGTCTTCGACAAGAAGTTGGCGAACTACTGCGAGTGGTTTGAATTTGCAAAGCGGGAATGGACGGGGAAACCGGACGCTTCAGCGAAGGAGGACGAGGCGAGGGAGAAGCTGCGGAAGCTGCTCGGGGGGTGACGCGTGGCTCACCCGTTGGCGTCGTCGTCCGTGAGCTTCCGGTAAAGCGTGGCGAGACTGACGCCGAGGAGTTCGGCGGCCTTGTCCTTGTCGTTGCCGGTGTGCGCGAGGATGCGCTGGATATAGACCGACTCCTGCTCCTTGATGAAGTTCTTCAACGGACCGAGCTGCGCGGTGGCGGGGGCGCCGCTTTCGCCGTCGGGAAGTTTGATGGTGCGGGGTTCGCCCGGTTCCAGAGGGTAGATGGATTTCTGGTCCACGCGCTCCGGCGCCGTTGGCGCGTCGGTCTGCGGTTTGTGGTCCTCGGGTTTGAGGATGACGGTGTCGTCGCTGGTGACCTCGAGCGCCTTTTCCTGC
>JAYPGD010000409.1:0-5607 GCA_038126655.1 Verrucomicrobiales bacterium | reverse complement strand
TCGGTTGACCATCGGCGGGCTTTCCCCGCCGCCATGGCTTCTCACGGCGCGACGCCAATTCAGTTTTCACTTCAAATGTCCGGCGACGCCCGCTAAACCACGCCCATGCGCAAAGCCTCCCTCAATTTCCTGGAAGAACTCGTCAACACGCCCAGCCCCTCCGGCCGCGAGGCGCGCGGCCAGCGCGTCTGGCTCGATTATGTCGCGCCCTACGCCGACGAAACCTCCAGCGACACCTACGGCAATGTCGTCGCCACCCTGAACAAGGGCGGCGGCCCACGACTCATGATCGCCGCCCACGCCGATGAGATCGCCATGACGATCAACTACATCGACAACGACGGCTACCTCTACGTGCGGCGACTCGGCGGGATCGACGCCGCCATCACCAAAGCGCAGCGCGTGACCATCCACACCCGCAAGGGGCCCGTCCTCGGCGTGGTCGGCAACGTCGCCCCTCACCTCATGAAGATCGGCGGCGAACGCAAGGTCCCGCAGATTTCCGACATCTTCATCGACATCGGCGTCAACTCCAAGAAGGAGGCCGAAAAACTGGCGCGCATCGGCGATCCCATCACATTGAACGATCAATTCGAGGTCCTGCGCGACGACAAGGTGGTCGCCCGCGCGTTTGACAACCGGGTTGGAACGTTCGCCGTCGCCGAGACCCTGCGCCTGCTCAGCTCCCGGAAATCAAAGCTCAACTGCGAGGTCTGTTTTGTCTCCAACACCATGGAGGAGATCGGTTGCCTCGGAGCCCGACAGATCGCCTACTCCCTGAACCCGGATGTCGCCTTGATCGTCGACGTCACCCACGCCACCGACTACCCGACCGTCAACAAGCAGATCCACGGCGACATCAAAATCGGCGAGGGCCCCACCCTCACCCACGGGACGAACAACCATGTCGAAGTCGTCGAGCGCCTGGAAAAGGTCGCCAAAACGAAGAGGATCCCATTGCAGCACGAAGCCAACTCGGCGACCAGCGGCACGGACACGGACGTGATTTTCTGGACGCGCGGCGGCATCGCCAGCGCGCTCGTGAGCCTGCCCAACCGCTACATGCACTCTCCGGTCGAGGTCATCAGCCTCAAGGATCTGGCACTCATCCCGGAACTATTCGCGGCCTTCGCCTTGTCACTGAAGAAAGACGAGGAATTCAAGGTGCGGATCTGAGACCGCACACGGCCGCCCATCGGTTCCTCCGTCCTCTCGCCCCAATACATCCAGCCGCCGCGCTCCGATATCGGAACGCATTCCGTAATCACGTTCCGGTTTCGGAATACCGCACGGAACGTGGGACCGCCCTTTTCTCGCCCGGAAGCATCTCCCTGCAGCCTGACCGCATTCTGCCATCATTTGGCACAAGATCAGCTAAGCGTCTTTCAATCGTTCCCGTCTGGTTCGGGAGCCCGGAATCGATGAAGGACATTAAAATGATGCAAGGATATGGCCGCAAGGGCTGTTGTTTGGCCCTTGCGTTATTGGTCGCGGCGCATTTGCCGTTGGGCGTTTCCGCTCTGGCCGCCGCGCCCCGGCAATCCACGAACGAGATCCGCGACGCCTACGAGCAAAGGCAGTTCGCGCTGGTCCAGTTGGAAAACAGCCGGACCGAGCAGCGGGCCGCCCGGAAAGCAGAACGAACACAGGCGCGCGCCCTTCCACTCATCGCCAAAGCCCTCATCACCGGCTTCTGCCTGGTTGTCCTCGGGGCGATTGCCGATCGCCGCCGCTGGCTGCCCGCCCTGCTGGGGAACGACCTGTGCCAACAACTGGGCTATGCCTTCCGCAGCCGGGGCCTGCAATACTGGCCGCGGCTGCGGCACCTCGCAGTGGAGAAAATCCATCCGCCCGAGCGCATCCCCCTGCTGCAGAACGTGTTCATCGATCCCGACAGATTGGACAACGAAGACGCCGACCGCCTCGTCATCGATCTCGATGCCGTTGAAAACTATTCGCCCGAGGATCTGGGATTGGATTCCGGTCGCAGGGCCGCGCTCCGGCCCGTTCAATGTCCGTTTCCGGTCGGACGCGACACCTTCTCCAAAGCCACCTGAAGCCGGATTCCACCCGAAGTTCATGAATCTCGGCATCCGACACGCGACCGACGCGCGCAAAGCGCCGGTCGGGTTCACCCTCGTCGATATCCTGTTTGCGTCGGTCATCCTGAGCCTCTGTGTCGTCGCCCTGCTGAGCGCGATCACGCTCTGCATCGACATGGTCCGGCTCTCGCGGGAGAACGTCCGCGCCACCCAGATCATACAGAGCAAGATGGAATCAATCCGCCTCTGCAACTGGGAACAGCTGAACGACCCGGATTTCATCCCCCGCCGCTTTGCGGAATCCTACTATGCGCGGGACAAGGCCGAGCCGGGGCTGATCTATCTGGGACGCGTGCGCATTTCCGACGCCCCATTCGACACCCCGTATCGGAACGACCTGAGACGCATCACGGTCAACGTGACCTGGCGCTCAGCCGATGTCGTCCGCGAACGGGAAATGGACACCCTGGTATCCCGCTATGGTCTGCAACACTACATCTTCTGAAACCCGCCGCGTCCGCGGCTTCACCTTCGTCGAACTGCTCATCGCGGCCTCCATCGCCTCCGTCCTCCTCGGCTCGACCGCCTCGTTGCTGCTCTACACTGCCCGGAGCTTCCGCGGGATCTCCAATTATGTGGACATGTCCGCCGAAAGTCGTCAGGCCCTGGATCGCATGTCCCACGAGATCCGCCGGTCACGCCGGCTGATCGACTTCTCCACCAACAGCTTCACACTCGAATTCCAGGGGCAGCCCCTGGAGTTCAAATACAATCCCGAGAAGCGCACGGTGACGCGCCGTCATCAGAACGTCACCACCACGCTGCTGACGGGCTGCGACGAATTCCTGGCGACGGTCTACCAGCGAAACACCGTCGCCGGCACCTTCGACCAATACCCCGTCGCCACCGCCAGGACCGCCAAGATCATCGAGCTTTCCTGGATCTGCACGCGGAGCATCATCGACGTGACGTCAAACACGGAAACCGTCCATTCCTCCAAGATCGTCCTGCGCAACCAACAGTAGTGGAGATGAGGCTTCGACCGGGGAAAGGCCAGGCTGGCAGCGCGTTGATCGTCACCGTGGTGACAACCGGGATCCTCGGCATCATGCTCGCCGCGTTCGTCAAGTTGGCGGAATTCCAGAACCACATCACCGCCCGCTCGCACGCGTGGAACGCGGCGCTGCCGCTCGCCGAAGCCGGCGTCGAGGAGGCTCTCACCCATCTCTATCACACCGACCGGGGCGACCTGGCGACCAACGGGTGGATCCGTGTCGGCGCCTCGTGGACGCGGACCCGGACCAACGAAACCCTGCGCATCGCCATGGTCATCTCGAACGCCGCGCAACCCGTCGTCTATTCGCGGGGCGAAAGCCGCATCGCCGGCCGCGACCATGCCTTTGTCGAGCGGACCGTGCGTGTACTTACGCGCCGGGAAGCCCTGTTCTCCAAGGCGATCGTCGCCAAGAAGGACATCACGCTCAACGGCAACAACATCCTCGTCGACAGTTTCGATTCCCTGGATCCGGCCCACAGCTCCGGGGGGGCTCTACGATTCCGCCAAACGGAAGAACAATGGCGACATCACCACCAATTCAAGCGTTCGCAACGCACTCGACACCGGCAACGCCAACATCTACGGACGCGTCTCAACCGGCACCGGAGGCACCGTCGAGATCGGGCCGACAGGCAAGGTCGGCAATCTCGCGTGGCAGGCGGCCTCGACCGCGTGGGGAATCCAGCCGGGCTGGTCCACGGACGACATGAACGTGCTATTCCCGACTGTCGAGCCCCCCTACAACAACGGCATCGCGCCGCTCATCATCGGAGGCGACTACGTGATCTCGAAGAGCGGGGACTACGCCCTCCAGGAGCTGAAACGCCCCCTGATCGTGAAAAACAACGTCCGCGCGCGGCTGCTCGTCCGGGACGCCATCGAGATCGCGGGCTCCGATCGCATCGAAATCGAGGCCGGCGCCCGACTGAGCCTCTACATGGACGGCGAAAAGGCCGCAATCCGGGGCAATGGATTGGTCAATCACACCGGCAACGCGGCCAACTTCATCTACCGGGGAACCCGATCCAACCGCTCTGTGGAAATCGCCGGCAATGGGAGCTTTACCGGCGTGATCTACGCCCCGGACGCCGACCTCCGCCTGGATGGGAGCGGATCCACCGTGATGGACGTGGTCGGAGCCGCCGTCTCCCGGACGACGGTCCTGAACGGCCGCTTCCAATTCCACTACGACGAGAACCTCGCGCGCCTGTTTCGCGAGCGACCGTTCGTCGTGGTCAACTGGGAAGAGCTCTGAAGTCTTCTCCCGCGGAACCATCCCGACGCTGCGGTCGCAGTTCCGGCCACTTCTCGAATCGCCGCAGCAACGATTGACTGGAGATGCCCAGGCGTTTGGCCGCCCGCCGGACCACGCCGCTCTCCTCTTCCAGTATCCGCCGAATGAGGGCGTATTCCTGCGCCTCCAAAAACGGAAGGTCCCGTCCCGGATCCGTCGCCCTCGCTCCTTGTCCGGTCGCGCGGGTTTCCGGCGTCCGCGCCCTCTGCGCCCGGGCCTCGCGCTTCCAAGAACCGTCCAGGTTGAGCCAGTCCAGGCCCGGAGGCGTGCGCAACAACGAGCGCTCCAACAGATTGCGCACTTCCCGGAAGTTGCCCGGGAAATCGTGCGTCCGCAGGGCGTTCAGATCTTCGTCCTGAACCCGCGGTCGCTCACGCCCATATTTCGTCGCGAGGCTGCCCAGCAGGGAATCACACAGCGCCGGCAGATCGTCCAGCCGTTGGCGCAATGGCGGTATCTTGATCCTGAAAACGTCGATGCGGTAGACCAGGTCCTCCCGGAAGCGCCCTGCCTCGACCTCCCGATGCAGATCCCGGTTGGTCGCCACGACAATGCGTCCCTCAAACCGCCTCGTCTTCGTGCAGCCCAGCCGACAGAATTCCCCCGTCTCCAAAAATTGCAGCAGCTTGGCCTGCGCCGCGAGATCCAGCTCCGCGATCTCGTCGAGGAACAGCGTGCCGTTCCTGGCCGCCTCCGCCAATCCGCGACGACTGGTCATCGCGCCGGTGAAAGCGCCCTTTTCGACGCCGAACAACTCGGCCTCAAACATGTTCGGCGGCAGGTTCGCGCAGTTCAGGGCGACCATTTCGCCCGCCCCATACGCCCCCTTGAGCGAAAGCTTGTGAATCAGACGCGCGACCATGTCCTTCCCCACGCCGGTCTCCCCCGTAAGCAGGACGGATGCGCCCGGATAATCCGCCGCATGCGCGACGCTGCTCCGCACCTCCCGCATCGCCGGCGAATGGAATACAAAGTCGGGAAACTCCGGCTCCAGCCACGGTTGCCGCAGGTGGCGCGCCGCCTGGCGCAGGCATTCCTGGATATCCGCCAGGCGCGCCGGTTTCGTCATGTAGTTGAAGAGTCCCCTCCGTGTCATGTCCAACGCGTTGGGCAAATCCAGGTCGCCGGTCATCATGATCGCGATCGCCTCGTGGCCCCGGTCGCACATCTCCCGAAAAAAATCGCTCCCCGAACCATCGGGCAGGGTCTGGTCC
>JAYPGD010000408.1:0-5608 GCA_038126655.1 Verrucomicrobiales bacterium | reverse complement strand
GCGCCTCCCCCCGCGCATCGGTCTTGCCGACCAACACGCCCTTCTTCAGTCCGGCGCCGAACAGCAATGAAGAACTCGCCCTCGACCAGTGATCCCGACCGGCCGCCGGATTCAACCTCGGCGTGCGGCCGAATTCCGTAGCCACCATCACCATCGTGTTCTCCAGCATGCCGCGACGATCCAGATCCTCATGCAACGCCGACACCGCCTGATCCAAGGCCGTCAATTTCGCCGGGTATCCAAAAGTCAGCGCGCTCTTGATGCCCCGATGATCATCCCAGCCCTTGTAGCGGATGAACGCCGTCCGCACGCCGCCTTCCACAAGCCTCCGAGCCAACAGGCACGACTGCCCCAGAAAGTGCCGGCCATAGCGCGAACGGGTTTCAATCGATTCCCGGTTCACATCAAACTTCGCCCGCACCTCCGGATCGAGTGACAGAAACCTCGCCTGATCCAGAAAGCGGTCCCTGCCCCTCTCCGATTCGGAACGCGGACCGCCATCAAGGCCGTCCACCGCCTTCAACAGTTTCATCGCCCGATCCAGTTGCGGAGGCGGAGTCAGGTTCTTCACCTCAAAGCCCTTCACACCCGGACTGCCGCCGATTTCAAACGGTCCGCGGGTGATCGGCATGAAACCCTGGCGCGCGTAATAGTGGGCGTCGGGAATGGCCACAAAAGGCGGAACCTGCTCGCTGTCATTCTCCGCTTCGTGGCCAAAAATGGAGCCGATCGAGGGATAGGTCAGGACCGGATTCGGGCGACGCCCGGTCAGCATGTAACAGGAACCCCGATCGTGATTGCCTTCCGGGCTCGTGATCGAACGCACCAGCACACAATCCTTCATCATCGCCGAGATCTGCGGCAAATGCTCGCTGACGAACGCCCCCTCCATGCTGGATTCCTTCGTGACCAGGTCGCCGCGAATGTCCGGCGGGGCCTCGGGCTTGCCGTCAAAGGTGTCGATGTGCGACATGCCGCCATCGAGCCAGATCAGGATCAACGAGCGTTTCGACTTCTTGAGAAACTCACTGCCCGAAACCAGGCGCGGCAAAAAAGGCAGCGCCCCCATGGTCGTAATGAAATTGCGTCGGTTCATCGCGTCGCTCTGATTCAATTCGCACTGACGTTACCCCGTTCAATCCACGTTTCAAGCCGGACCGCGGATCTGTGCCCCGCAGCAACCGCCGAACGCCACACGTTCGAGATCCGAGAAACGCTGCACCTTCATCGCAACGACCCAAACTCCCGGCTCGCCAACAGCGCGAAGCCCAGGTCCTTTCCGGCCGCCCTCGCATCCTCAGCGCCCCGCAGCGTCGGCAAAAGCGCCTTGATCTCCCGCTCGGTCGGCGGACGTGAGAGAATCAATTGATAGAGCTCCTTCAATTGTTCCCTGGGATCCGGCTGAAAATCGAAGATGGCCTCCACCTGATTGCCCGGCGCGTTCAACCCCGCCTGCAGGAGACCGCTGTTCATCACGTGCAATTGCCGCGCCAGCGGCGAGTCGGGCGGCGCGGATCGATTGATGCGGACGCCCAGCACGGACTCCACGGCGCGCTTGAACTGGGTCGGCGACAAGGGCCGGGCCTCGCGCCGGGCCAGGTATTCCAACTCCGGGTCGCCCTTCAATTCCCCGGGGCTCAACGGATCAGAAGAAAGCGCGTACACCCGCGACGTCACAATCAGCCGGACCATCTCCCGCAGATCGCCTCCGGTCTTCTGGAACTCCTCCGCCAAGACGTCCAGCAACGGCTCATGCACCGACGGATTGCTCAGACGATGATCGTCCGCCGCGGAAACCAGACTGTGGCCGACCAGCGTCCCAAAGATCCGGTTGGCAAAGTTGCGGGCAAACTGATCGCCCGCGCCTTCCGTCGCGAACCAGGCGACCTTCTCCGCAAATCCGGTCATCTTCGGCGGACGCTTCGAGGAAATCGGCAACAGGGCGGGCTGCACCGGCCGCCCCTCGCCTGGCAGGAAGAATTTTCCGGCCATCATGCCGCCGCCCGGCGCGGGCCTCGGGTCCGCGAAAAAGGCGGAAAACTGCAGATGCTCCTCACGCCGCCAACGATCGAGCGGGTGGTTGTGGCAACGAGCGCAGGCGATGCTCATGCCCAGCATCGTCCGACCAAAATACTCGGCGCGATCCCGCGGATCGCTCAAATGACGCCAGACCTGATCCGGTCCGCGCTCAGTCAGGATCTGTCGCGCGATTCCGGACAGCGGCGTTCCCGCTTCCACCGCGCTGCGGAAGAACCGACGCAACTCGGTGTTGCGTCGACCGCTGTTCCGGTCGTCCTCGATCGCTTCCGGAACCTCGAACCATCGGGCCACATAACCGCCGAACATCTCGTCGAACTCCTTGCCCGCGACCAGCAGGTCGACTGTGGCCGCGACGCGTGATTCCTGCGGCTTCGAAAGAAAGGCCCGCGCCTCGTGCGGCGCCGGCGGCCGACCGGCAAGATCGAGATAGAGTCGGCGCAACAGCGTGCTCCCACTGGCGGCCGGCGCCGGCTTCAAGCCCAACTCCTTCATTCTCGCCAACCAGACCCTGTCAATCGGGTTTTCCTCCGCCGCATTCACCGGCGACGCCATTTCCTCCCCGAACGAACGCACCAAGGCAGTCCTGGCGCTGCGCTCTCCAAACCGCGCCAGAATCCAGGCCTCGCCCGCCCCCACCAATTCAATGCGACCGTCATCCACCACCTTGGCCACATCCTCCCGCGTCGAACTCAACAGGGCCAACCGCGTCACATTGCGCTTCAACACTCCATTCTCCGAGGCAAATTCGGCGACGACCTTCGCCCGATCGGAATCAATCGACAACTCGATGCCGCGCAGGGTCTCAGCCGGGCCGGTCTGATAGGGCGCGCCCGCCGCAATCCAGGCCAGCAGGGTCCGGTAGTCCTTGTCATCCTTGCGCAAGGCCCTGCCGCCGCCATGTTTTACTTCGCGCAGCGGTTTTCTGAGAAACAGGCTTTTCTCCGGATTCAGGAAATCGACGCGCCGTCCGTCGAGTTCGTTGCGGATGGCCTCGAAATCGTCGCGCGGATCGCCGGCGAAGAGCGAAAGTTTGAAACCTCCCTGACCCGTCGCCGTGCCATGACATTCCGCCGCGGCGCAACCGACCTTGGCCAGAATGGGGGAAATCTCATGGGCGAAGTGGAAGGACTCGGCGGCGTTCGCGGCGGCGACCAACCATGCGAACACAAGCGTGGTGAACGAACGCCCGACAACCCCACGCCAGCGCCGCATCACGGTTGGCCTTTCCAAGTGTCTGATCCGTCGCATGAAATCTGATCTCTACCGCCCGCGCCTTGCCGGCTTGGCATGCTCCTTCAGGAATCCCTCGGCCAACTCCTGCGCGTGCTTCGTCCCGTAGCGATCGCGGAAGCTCAACATCAGCTTGAACATCTCCACAGCCTCGCCGCGCAGTTTGTCGCTCTCCTTCGCCCGGTCCGTGATCTGCGCGAAAACCTCATCCGCGCGGGCGTCGTCATTGGTCTGCCGGATGAACGAACGCAGCAACGAATTCAACTGCGGGTCCTCGGGCGGACGCCCCTGCCGCTCAGGTTTGGCGTCGCTGCCGCCCTCCTTTTTCATTCCGCGCTCGCCGCCGCGACCTTCAGAACGTTTCGGCGTTCCTTCGCCGCGCCGGCCTTCCGGGCGTTTCGCGTCGCCTTCGCGTCCGGCTCCTTCGCGTCCGGCTCCTTCGCGGCGTCTCTGCGGCTGCGCCCCGCGCTGCATGTTGCGCGGATCCCGACGCATGCCGCCATAGCGGCCGCCCTGCTGTTCCTTCAAACGTTTCACCTGCGCCTGCAGTCGGCGAATCTCCACCGCCTGCTCGACGGCCAACGAGCGCAACTCACCCGCCCCCTTCGGCAGATTGGCTTGCGCGAGTTGGCGGTATTCCCCGAGATTCTCCGGGATCGCTCCGACAATCTCCTCCACCCAACCGCGCAGGATGCCTTCGTCCTCGGCATTGACGTCGGTATAGGCGTGCGTCCGCACGACCTTGCCTTTGTCCACCAGCGCCAGCGACAACGTCGCCTTGCGATTCAGCGCGTAGTTGCCCGGCCCCTCCGCGCCATCCAGACTGAGGACCACCGGATTGCGCAACTTGAGCGAACCGTTCACGGCCTTGAGCCTGCTTTCCGCAGCCGTGCGGTCCGGCGACAACATCAGGATGAATGTTTTGAAGCCCTTCAACGAATACTCGGAGCCGAACTGGTCCAGACCGCGCACCACGGGCAGGATGTTCCGCGTCAATTCGTGCATGAAAAGGATGGCGCCCGGTCCGTCGCCAATCTCACCCGCCACGTCGAATTCCTTGCCGGCATAGGCTCCCGGATGAGGACCGCCGACGCCATACGCCTTTACCGGAGTGAGCGCCGTCCCGACCGCCGGGCCGGGGTTGAGTTCCTGGGAATGAAGGTCGGCGACCAACAGGCCGGCGATCGCGATCAGGGCAAGATGTCGTTTCATGAGATGGGATGAGATTTGCTTCTGTCAGACACTGAACATGGGTTTCCAATTCAAAGCGAGGCCCAATCTCCCAGCAGACGCAGGTCGTCGAGCAGGAATTCCGCGCCTTCTTCGCCGACGAACTCAAATGCGATGAAATCCAGATGGACCGCGTTCAACCCGCGAAATTCCGAGAAGAACACATTCACCTGTTTCCAGTCCGGCCCCGCATCCAGAACCTGGCTCAACTCCGCGGTCTGCTGCTGATCGGAAAATGCGTTCATCATGGCGGTCACGCGCACCCGCCCTTTCCCTGTCTTCGTCCGCATATGAAACCGGATGCCCTCCGCCTCCTTCCACTGGACGTGCCATCCCCTCACCACCGTTGTCCCAATGGCGACCGAAACCTTGCCCTTCGGGACGCTCACCGACAACGCCTGCCGACCATTGTAGCTGGTTGTGGAAACCTGCAGCTTCGCCTGCGCCGATTCCCCGGAAAGCAGCGTCCACCCGTCGACGCCATCCTCAAAGCCCGCCAGGAACGACCAGAACGCCCGACTGGATTTCTTGACGCCCATCTTCCGAGGCTCACACACCCGCATGGGGGAAAGGACCGTCGCGCCGTCGCTCGCCGCCTCCACAAAATAGACGATCGGCACATCCGGCGCGTCAACCGGGACCTTGCCCACGCGATCACGCCCGGTCAGCGGCATGTTGAGCTTCAGCCAATGCCGCGCGGCCCAACGCCCCGGCCGATCGACGCTGTACCAAAGGCGCGCAGAGCCGCCTCTTCCGGCAGGCTTGTAACTGACCTTCAACTTCCCGATCACCACCTCGGCCTTCAAGGCCGCGAAGGCCTCAGCATCCGGCTCCCTCTCCGCCAACAACGCGGGATACTTATAGGGCGCCGCCAGGACTCGATCGCCGTCCGTAGCCGCCGCAATGGCGGATCGGGATTGGACGACGCATGCGATGAACGCCAAGGCGAGGAAAAAACGCGATGTATGGAACAAGCTTCTCAATTCCGGGAATTATCAACGCCGCAGGTTTTGCATCAATGTTTTTGACGCGCCGCGGACGGCCAAGGGCGCGGTTCAGTTTCTATACTCAATCCCTGATCGTTTTGCGCAAGAGCTCGCTCGGCTGA
>JAYPGD010000407.1:1029-5613 GCA_038126655.1 Verrucomicrobiales bacterium | reverse complement strand
TCACCGAGCAGACCGTCCAGGGCGACGCCAAACCCGATCTCATCGTCCGCCTCCCCGGCGACCGGATGATCATCGTCGACGCCAAGGCTCCGGAGCTGGATTTCCTCAACGCCATCGAGGAATCCGACGCCGACAAGCGCGCCACCGATCTCAACGCCCATGCGCGCAAGCTCAAGGACACAATCAAGGCATTGGCGGACCGCGACTACCCGAAGCAGTTTCCCAATGCGCTCGACTTCGTCGTCCTGTTCCTGCCCGCCGAGTCGCTCTTCAGCGCGGCGCTGGAGGGTGACCGCGACCTGATCGTCTGGGCCGCCAACCGCCGCATCCTGTTGGCCACCCCCGCCTCCCTGATCGCCCTGCTCCGCTCGGTCAGCGTCAGTTGGCAACAACACGACCAGACCGAGAACGCCCGCGCCATCGCCAAGGCCGCCGGCGAACTCTTCAGCCGCGTCGCGAAGTTCACCGACCATTTCGAGAACATCCGCAAGGGACTCGACCGCGCAAACAGCGCCTACAACGACGCGGTCGGCAGCTACGAACGCATGGTCCGCCCCTCCGGCGAACGCCTCCTCAAACTCGGCGGCGCCGACGGCGGCAAGGAACTCAAGGACATCCGCCCCGCCGAAACCGTGCTGCGCCAACTGGCGTCAGAATCGGAGGAGGAGGAACCACCCGCCTCAGACAAAACGTGAAATCCGATCCCCGTCCAGAGTTGCAACTCAACCTACTGGTCCTTCGGTCTTACGACATTGACCCAAGCTCCGTCTTTTACGAGGCATTGGGGGCCGTTTTCGAACGTCACAGTCACAACAATGGACCGGTTCACCTTGCCGCCGAAATTGGCGGCGTCATCTTGGAAATCTACCCCGCGCGAAAGGACGACGATGACGTGTCCTCTCCTCGAATCGGTTTTTCCGTGAGTGATCCTTCGCAAACCGTGGCCACGTTGCAGAATCTGGGCATCGAGGTGATTTCGCAGCCGAAGAATTCACCCTGGGGCGTTCGGGCCGTTGTTCGTGATTTCGACGGACGAGCGGTGGAACTCGTCCAACAGCAGGATCAATGAGCACACGGCGTTTTCTCAATTGCAACAGAGTCCAGAACCGCGCGACAGCGTCCTGGAGTGCGGCGCTGTGCGCCGCTTTGAAGCGCATCCGTCATTTCAACCGGCCCGCCACGGACTGGATGCGCCCAACATTCCAAGACCAATCTACTCGCCAACGCGAAGCTCTCGTCAGGATCTGCCGCACCGCCTTCGGGGCGCAATATATCGGTTTGTCTATTCCGGAGGTTAAAATCTCCGGCTGCCACCCAAGACGGCTCCGCCGTCAGTCGACCGCGAAGCGGACCGGAAGGGATGCCCGAGGATTCGTCCTCGGGTTTGCGTCTACAAACAGTTATTCGCCCTGAAGTGGGCGATGCTTTGATTCCCGGATTCCCCAGGCTTCCGTCTGTCCTCTCAAACCCTGTGAAACCGCTCCCACAATTCCTTCGCGTCGCGGCCGTTCAGTTGAAGTTCACTTCATCCATTGATGCCAACCTCGCCCAGATCGAGGCCTTCGCCAACCGCGCCGCGCGTCGCAAGGCGGACGTCGTCCTTTTCCCCGAAGCGGCGACAACCGGCTATGGCTGCGATTTTGGCAACCTGAAGCGCGCTGACCTTCGCAAAGCGCTGGACCAGGTCGCCGCAATCGCCAAGTCCACCGGCATTCACCTTCTGATCGGAACGCCGGTCTTCAAGGGCCGCCGACTCGCCAACTGCCTGCTCCACATCGATCGCGAGGGCCGCGTCCGCCATTGCTACGCCAAATGCCAGCTTACGCCCTCGGACCGCGAGGTCTTTACGCCCGGGAACGCGGTTTCGCTCTTTGACATCGATGGCGTCCCGGTCACGTCGATCATCTGCCACGAGCGCCGCTACCCGGAACTGGTCCGCCTCGCCTGCATGGCCGGAGCGCGGATCGTCTTCCATCCCAACGCCGGCATGGACACGCTCGCGGTCTCAAAGAAGAAACGCCACGGCAACGACGGCATCGCAACGCGGGCCTTTGAGAACGCCGTCTATTACGTCTTCGCCAACAGCGTCGGACCGCAGGGCTCCGGCAGGTGGTCGGCCGGGGATTCCAAGATTGTCGCGCCGGACATGCGGTTCCTCAAGCTGGCCGACAATGAAAACGAGGCGCTGATCGTCGCCAATCTCGAACTCTCCAAGGCCACCGGAAAATACGCCCGCGAAAGCCTGGACCATCCCCGGTTCCTTTCCACGACCTGGAAGAAGCTCATCCGCGAAATCCGCGCCGAGGCCAAGCGATCCTGCGAGGGGTTTGACCTGCCGGGGTGACGCGTCCTTCGCAACCGCTCTCAGAGCGCGGCTGTATCGGAGACCAGCCGCAGCAACGTGGGCAACAACCGAAGTCCTTTCCGATCTCAAGCTTGGGGATATCCCAGTCTGGCGCGACTGCCCCCGAAGACGGGTCACAGTCGCGCTCCGAAAGCCGGGACCTACACGTGAACGGTAATCGCACAGCTTTACAGATGTAGCGTCGGCTGTGTCAGCCGAAAAGCGGAACCATCAAGCAACAGCCGTCGAATGCGCTGACACAGCGCACGCTGCCAAGTGTCTTCGGGGATTGCTTTTGGCGTTCGTACCCGTAAGCCCTGCTCCGAAGGCCCTTTTCATGGGCCGGGAAACTACGGGCCGTGAAGGTCGCTGTTACAGCCTCACCTTCGGCGCGGCGCCGATGGTTCCCTGCAGTTTGGCCGCGTAGGCGTCCGAACGCATTTCTTCCAGGGTGGAACGAACGCTCTCCAAGCGGGCGCGAATCCCCAACCGGTCGGCCTCCGCCTTGTGGGTATCCTTGTCCAGAAACCCGGACAGGTAGGCTTCATGCCGCTCCCAGAGCGCAATGTCCTTTGACTGGCGCGCCGTGAGTCGTTTGGCATACCACTCCGACGCCAGCATGTTCTCCCGCGTGAACAACTCCCGGATCTCCGGATGGCCCAACCCTTTCCCTTCGAATTGTCCGTCGCGCATGATGTGCAACAGCGCCTGCAAAGGCGGACACGCCAATTCCACGGCCCGGTCGGCGAAGTAGAGATTCGCCACGCGCCCCTGCGTTTCGACGATGTTGGCCATGCCATCGACATAGATCTCCATGTCCTGGAGCTCGGGTTTGAGCATCTCCTCGGTGATCACCTTGTGGGGATTGTGGAAGATGCGGCCGAAGTAGGTGCGCACAAACTTGCGCGTGATGCGATAGCCCAGCCGGCTCGCGAGCGCCGGCTCGCCCTTGTGAGCGACGTCCACGCATTTCTCCAGGAAACCGCCCTCGATCATCTTCTGCGGATCCAGCTCGTCCACCGTCATGCGGCACCACAGCTCGGGGATCAGCATGCTGATGTCGTGATCGACGCGCACGTGCGGCCCGACATAGCCGGCCGCCGTGACAAACCCGTTGTGCCCGGTCAACAGGAAGGCGACCAGCGCCGAGTTCAGATCGTGAATGGGCAGCAGCGCATTGAATGGCCCCTTCGTCATCGCTCCCTCGGAACCCGCCCCCGTCGTGGAAGGCGATTTGCCCGTCATGCTGCAGATGAATTCCATGAACAGCTCCGGCAGCTCCATGTAGTGGATCGGATTGTAGACCGCCAACGGCCGGATGCCGCTGTCCGGCGGATTGTTGCGCCGGCCGGGAAGGGTCGCGTTCACCGGGGTGTGAACCGGCGCGTCGGCCGGCATGCGACGCTTGAGGCGCGTCGACATCTCCATAAGGTAGACTTCGCGCGGCGTCAACAGATCCGGTCGCACCTGTAGATAACGGGGATTCTTCGATGGCTTGCCATCCACGATCCGCGGATGCGAGGTCGCCACGAAATAGGACGGCGCGCCCTCGTCGGCAACCGATTGGATCAGGTTTCTCATCGGCTCCGTGTATTCCACGAACCCGATGGCGTCCTCCACGATCTCCTTCGCGTCGGCCGGCGTCAGCGGCTGGTAATTCGAGACAAAGTTCCCGGGCTGCGCGAAGTCCCATTCCGTCTGCTTGTCATAACCACGGTGAATCGCGTCATCGGGGCGCTGGAAGAAGCGATACTCGCAGTTCTTCACGAACTTCACCGACGGGGCCTCATAGTCTGGATTCAGGTGTTCCAACGCCTCGACCGGCACGACCACCGACGCGGTGATATCGTCCTCCTGCGATTGCTTCTCCGCGGCGTGAAAGTCCTTCCTCAGACCAAACACCCGCCACGATCCGTCCTGCGCAAATCCGACCCGCAGGAAATTGGAAACCAGCGCGCGGTCGTCCAGTTTCAAGGTGTTGCCCTGCGTGCCATCCACGACATCGACGCTGAAATGCGGGCGCCAGTCGTCGCCCCACCCGGGAACATGGAATCGCTTGACGACAAACACCAGCTCCTTGATGTGCGCCGGAATCGTTTCCAGCCAGGCATTGTAGTCATCCGTGTAATCCACCGGCGCCGGCGTGAGCAGCTTCACCACCGAGCCCAACGACCGCTCTAGGCTGAGGATCTTGCGGCTGTCCTTCCCCTGCCTGGCCTTGTCCCGGAAACGGTCCGAAT
>JAYPGD010000407.1:0-1019 GCA_038126655.1 Verrucomicrobiales bacterium | reverse complement strand
GAATAGTCCCGTTCGATCAGCTTCTCCACCTCGTCGAAATCCTTCTGAAAATCGGCCACAAAGACCGGTCCTTGGATGATCGCGTCGGTGATAGGCTTGGAAATCTCTGACTTCCCGCCGCCGGAAACCGTGCAGGGCTTGTGGCAAAGCGTCGGCTCCGCGCCCGTCCCGACCAGCCGCCAGGCCCGTTTCCCCGGCGGCTTTTCCATGCGCACCTTGTAGCCGGAGGGCCGGACGTAGGTCTTGCCGGGCAGCAACTTGATGCTTTGCTCCCCGTTCTCCGTCGGCCAGCTCACCCGCAGGCCGTTGAGATCGAAGTGCACCTTCTCGGAGACATACAGGATGTCGGGGAAGGTCTTGTCGATGCCGTAGCCTTCTGGCTGCAGGTCCATGAACGCCCCGTATTTCTCCTTCACCTCATCGAAGTTGTGTCCGCGATTCTGCACGTGACGGTCGCCGTAGAACGCCTCGCCCAGGTCGTAGCTCGGATAGACGAGCGCGCCGCCGGCGTGCTCCTCCTCGCCCAGCCCCGAGAGATTCGCCGCGTAGCCAATCTGGGTCTTCACCTCCTTCTTGCAGTAGCCGAAGTAGTTGTCCGCGATGATGGTGACCATCAAGCCCCGCTCGTCGCGACAGGTGATCTTGAAGGCCAGTCCGTCGTTGTAGATCTCGTCCTCCGCTTTCCAGCAGACCCCGTCGCGTCGCTGCCGCTCGGTGGCGTCCTCCCATTTCGGCAGCCCCAGGTCCTTCTTCTTCACCGTGATCAGATGCGGCGCCAGGATCACACAGCCGGTATGCCCGGTCCAATGCTCCACATCCAGGCCCGCGTCGTTCTCCGGCAGGTAGGGATCGCCGGCGTTCCCGAAGATGCTCTCCACAAAATCGAGATTGCCCACCAGGTTGCCCGGCACAAAGAAGCGCACCTCCATGGTCTTTTGCTCGGTGAACCCCGGAACCTCCGGACAGACAATCGGCCGCAACAACAACGACACAAACAACTCCGCGCGCTCCTCCCGATC
>JAYPGD010000406.1:4337-5627 GCA_038126655.1 Verrucomicrobiales bacterium | reverse complement strand
GAACTGGTCCGACAGGGCCCGGCTGATGCGGATGAAATGCGAGTCCCGGTCCTTGAAGTAGATGCGGTCCGGGATGGTGTCGAGCAGGGCGCGGAGAAGGTCCCGCTCGTAGTTCAGCTGGTTCTCCGTGCGCTTCTTCTCGGTGACGTCCCAGAAGATGCCCTGAATGCCGGCGATGTTCCCGTCGCGGTCGTAGAGAGGCGTCTTGACGGTCTCGACGTAGATGGTGGGCTGCCCGGGTTCACAGTGTTCCTCGACGGTCTGAAACGGTTTGCCCGCGGCCATCACCCGCCGATCGTCCTCCTGATACTTCTCGGCGAGTTCCTTGGGCGAGAAGTCGAAGTCGGTCTTGCCGAGTACCTCCTCGAGAGGTTTGCCCATCAACCTGCAGAAATTCTGGTTGGCGAAGGTGAAACGCTCGTTGAGGTCCTTGCGGAAGATGTTCTGCGGCAGGCTTTCCACCAGGGAGTGATAGAGCAGCTCGGATTCGCGCAGTTTGTCGTCGGCGCGCCGGCGTTCGGTGATGTCGTGGAAGACGCTGAGCAGAAGCTGCTCGCGGTTCTCCATTTCGACGATCGCGTTGGAGACCTCGACGTCGAGGGTCCTGCCGTTTTGAAAGGTGAGCTGCAGGTCCTCGCGGTCGGCGAACTCCCGGTTCTTGAAGCGCAGACCATGACGCCGGACGCGGTCCTCCTGTTCACCGTCATCCGCGTAGACGACGGACAACGACCTGCCCTCCATGGCGTCGGCCTCCATTCCGGCCATCTGGCAGAAGGCCTTGTTGACGCTGACGACGTCGCCGGCGCGGTTGGTCAGGCGCATGCCGTCGGTGGTGGTGTCCCAGATGGCGCGGAAGCGCATTTCGGAGCGACGGATCAGGTCCTCCTGCTCCCGTCGCCGGGTGATGTCCTCAACGGCTCCCTCGTAGTATTTCAGTTCGCCATTCTCGTCATGGACGGCGCGCGCCTTCTCGGAGATCCAGATGATGGAGCCGTCGCGGCGATAGACCTGCGACTCGAAATCGGCGATGAACTCCTCGGCGTGAAGCCGGCGGCGGAATTCCTCGCGGCGTTTGGGGTCGACGTAGAGCTGGTCCGTGATGTTGTGGACGGTGCGCATCAGTTCGTCGGCGCTTTCGTAGCCGTAGATCTGCGCGAGCATCGGGTTGGCGGCGATGTATTTGCCTTCGGGGGAGGTGAGGAAGATGCCTTCGCCGGCGTTTTCAAAGATGCTGCGGTATTTCGATTCGGCCTGGATCAGGGCGGCCTCGGTGCGTTCGTGCTCGGCCAC
>JAYPGD010000406.1:1380-4327 GCA_038126655.1 Verrucomicrobiales bacterium | reverse complement strand
AGCATGACCTGTTTGGCGAGCGCGGTGAGCGACTCGGCGTGTTCGGGCGCGAGTTCGCGGGGGGCGAGGTCCATGACGTTGAGGGCTCCGATCGGGAAGCCGTCAGGGGTGACGATGGGGGCGGCCGCATAGAAACGCACGCCGGGGGAGCCGGTCACATGGGGATTGTTTTCGAAGCGCGGATCCTTGGCGGTGTCCGGCACGCAGGTCAACGCGCCCGCTGCAATGGCGTGGGCGCAGAAAGAAGTGTTGCGCGGCACATCCGCGGCGGGGAGACCGTGGCTCCCGATGGTGACCTGCCGGACGTCATCGATCAGGCAGACCGCGCCGATGGGGGTTCCGCAGATCTGGGCGGCGAGGCGGGCCAGGTTGTCGATCTCGGGTTCGGCGCCGCATTCCAGGGCGTCGTAGCGATGCAGGGCCTTGAGGCGGTCCTCTTCGTTGGGCGGTGTCGGGGCTTCTTTCACAATGTGGCGCCGTGCGGAGTGAATCTTAACCGCCGGTTTGAAACGGTGTAAACCCCGCAGGCGGGGCGTGGCCGAAGGCGTTTGTCAAAGAATCGTTGCGCAACGCGAGGCGCCCTTCATAATCGCCCCGAATGGACCGAACGACCGAAGCCTGTGAGCCGGAGACCGGAGCCGCCCGTGAGCGCGGGCGGTTTCTGGAGGCGTTGCAGTGGATGGTCTTGGCGCGCATGGCCGATGAGAAGCTGGGGGCGTTGTATCGGGCGGGGAAGGTGACCGGCGGCGTTTATCTGGGGACGGGGCAGGAGGCCTTGAGCGCGGCAGTGGGCGTGTCGTTGCGGAAGGGGGATGTGTTTGCGCCGTTGATCCGCGACGCGGCGGGGCGGTTTGCGTTCGGGGAAAGTCTGGCGGATGCGTTCCGTACGGTTCTGGGCTCCAGTCTGGGGCCCATGCGGGGGCGGGAAGGCAATGTGCACCGGGGGCGACCGGCCGAAGGGCTCCTCCCAATGCTCAGCCATTTGGGCGCGATGATTTCGGTGGTGAACGGGGTCTTGATGGCCCGGCGCAGCCGCGGTGAAACCGGCGTGGTCGGCGCGGCCAGCGTGGGCGACGGCGCCACTTCCACCGGGGCGTTCCACGAGGGGTTGAACCAGGCGGCGGTGGAGAAACTCCCCCTTGTCCTGGTTGTCGCCAACAACCGCTACGCCTATTCCACGCCGAACGAACGCCAGTTCGCCTGTGCGTCGCTGCTTGACAAGGCGGCGGGCTACGGCGTGCGGGGGCGGTCCTGCGACGGGGTGGATCTGGAAGACTGTCTTGAGGTCGTGGGCGCCGCGGTGGAGGCCGCCCGGGGCGGCGACGGACCGCAGTTGGTGGTGGCGGACCTGCTTCGCCTGTGCGGACACGGCGAGCACGATGACGCCGGCTACGTCTCCGCGGAGTTGCGGGCGTCCCGCCTGGGGAGGGATTGTGTCGAGGCAGCGGAGGCAAAGGCCCTCGGGAACGGCTGGATGGACGCCGTCGGGCTCGAGGCGATGAAGGCGGCGAGGCGTGAATGGATCGAGGAGGCCGTTGCGACGACGCTGGGCGAACCGGCGCCCGATCCCTACAAGGAAAGCTGGTATGCGCTGGCTTCCAAACATTTCAGCGAAACGCACGACGAGGTCTGAGGCCCCGCAACTGTTCGTCGCGACCGTTCATGAGCATCACCTACCTTGAAGCCATCCGCGAAGCGCAGGCGCGGGCGCTCGCCGACGATCCCAGGGTCTACATCTATGGGCAGGATGTGGCGGAGTTTGGCGGCGCCTTCAAGGCGACCAAGAACCTGTCGAAGGAGTTTCCGGGGCGGGTGGCCGACGCTCCGATCAGCGAGGACGCCATGGTGGGCTCCGCTGTCGGCGCGGCGATCGAGGGCATGCGTCCGATCATTGAGATGCAGTTCGCGGATTTTTCCACGGTCGGTTTCAACCAGATTGTCAACAACGCCTCCACGCTTCATTGGCGAACGCGCATTCCGTGTCCGGTGGTCGTGCGGCTTCCCTGCGGCGGGACGCCGGGAGGGGGGCCGTTTCACAGTCAGAGCATCGAGGCGATCTACGCGCACTATCCCGGATTGTTGGTGTTGACGCCCGCCACGGTGGAGGACGCCTACAGCATGCTGATCGAGGCGGTGGCGATCGATGATCCCGTTGTCTTCTGTGAGCACAAGTTCCTCTACTACCATCTGAAGGCGGAGAGACTCCCGGACGAGGCGTTGCCGGTGGGGAAGGCGCGGATTGCGCGGCCCGGGCGCGACATGACCATCGTGGCTTATAGCGCCATGGTGCACGAGGCCCTCGATGTCGCGCGCGAGTTTGCGACCGAGGGGACGGAAATCGAGGTGGTCGACCTGCGTTCGGTCAAGCCGATCGACACCGACACCGTGATCGCCTCGGTGGCAAGGACGGGACGACTGCTCTGCGTGGGCGAGGCCTGGCCCTGGGGCGGCGTCACGGCGGAGGTGATTGCGCGGGTCTCCAGCGAGGCGTTCCATCTGCTCGACGCGCCTCCGCAACGATTGAATTCCAAGGACACCCCGATTCCTTATCATCCGGATCTTTGGTCGGCGCATCGGCCGACGGCGCAAAGCATCGCTGTGGCGGCCCGGCGACTGCTCCGGCTTTGAATCAGATTTTCAACCACAGATGAACACGGACCAATACGGATACTTGTCGAAGCCAGCCGCGGGCATGATCAGGCATTGGGATGTTCTGATCCATGTCCGGCTGTGTTCATCGGCGGTTTTCTCCTGATTTAGCCATGCCCAAAATACCCATCATCATGCCGCAGTTGGGCGAGTCGATCGCCGAGGCGATTGTGATCGAGTTCCTAGTCCAACCCGGTGAGCGGGTGGAGGCGGATCAGGATGTGATCGAAGTGGAGACGAACAAGGCGACCATGAATGTCGTGGCGCCCTGCGCGGGGATGATCGCGGAGTATACGGT
>JAYPGD010000406.1:0-1370 GCA_038126655.1 Verrucomicrobiales bacterium | reverse complement strand
TGCCCACACAGTGTCTTTTGACGGCTGGACCGAGTCAGAAAGTGCCGGGTTGCTGGCGTGTTTTTTTGGCCATCAAATTTCCCCAGAATTTGAAATGCGCCGAAGCTGGGAGGGGGGGGGTATTTGGTTTTTGGGGTGGATGGGGTGTCGGCCGCCGCTAATTGGGGGGTGGGCGTGGGGCGGGGGGGGGGTGGGGCGAAGCCGTGGGCGGAGATGGTCGGTGAGTCGGGGGCCTCGGAGGGATGGGCGGACGCGGGAGAGAAGCGTCCGGCGCGCGCGGAGGTCAAGCCGACGATCGGGGGATTGCCCGTGCCGGCGAACGCGACCGGGGCGAGCTACATGACGCCGCGCATGAAGGCGCGCATGCAGGAACTCGGCCTTCACGCGGCGGATCTGGCCGGCATTCCCGGCACCGGAGCGGCGGGCCGCGTCACGATCGAGGATTTTGAGAAGTTCATCTCCAATCTGGAGCGGCACAAGCTGACTCCGGCGTCGACCATGCGCGTGGCGGTGGCCGACGCGATGCGGCGGAGTTGGACGCGGCCGCTGGCGACCGTCGGCATGCCGGTGATTTTGGATGCCTTGCTCGCGCATCGGCGGTCCAGTGATCCCAAACCCGGGCCGGCCTTGTATGCGTTGCGCGCGCTGGCCATCGCGCTGGGGGAGAACAGCGCGCCGGCGGGGCGCCTGGTTGGCAGCCAGATCGTGCATCCGGATTCCATCGATGTCGGATTTGCGGTCGAGGCGGAGGATGGGGTGCTGGTGCCGGTGATCCGCAACGCGGACCGGAAGCCGTTGTCGGAACTGGCGGAACGCTACGCGGAGCTGGTTTCACTCGCGCGTGAAAGGAGGCTGCCGCCTGAGGCGACCGGCGGCTCCATCGCCACGGTGACCAATTTCGGCACCTTCGGTCTGATTTGGGCTACGCCGATTCCGCTGCCCGAACAAACGTTGGTCCTGGGCATGGGAGCCGGACGCAAGATGCCGCGGTGGGACGAGGAGAAGGAGAGCTTCGTCCCGCAGACTGAGGCCAACCTGACGTTGAGCTTCGATCATCGCGTCCTGGATGGCGGCGCGGCGGGACGATTGTTGGCCCGCGTCGCCGAGTTGATGAACGCGCCGGAGAGGCTTTGAGAACCCGGCGCGGCGTGGGCGGGTTTGTTCAATAGCCGCCGCGCAGGGGGAACCAGATCAGTTCGCGGTTGTTGGTGCGGCCGCGGTCCTTGGAGAAGTCCCAGTATTCGTTGTTGTTGAAGCGCGCGACATGGCCGTCGAGGAAGAGGAAATTGGCCCCGTCGTTGTGGACGTCCTGGTGGACGTTGTTGGGGCCGGCGACGGCGGCCTTGCCGCCGTTGTCGAACATCCAGACC
>JAYPGD010000405.1:0-5642 GCA_038126655.1 Verrucomicrobiales bacterium | reverse complement strand
CAGCCGACGCTACATCTGTGAAGCTGTTGCGATTGCTGTTCATGCGTATGCCCTGGATCCGACCCCAAGCCGTGGGGGAGATTATTCCAACGCCCGCCGGATTCGAAGAAACTGCGGGTCTGACAGGGTCGGAGGAACGACGGGCGACTTCCGTCAACTCGACCCGATCGAGGCTGCGGACGCGTCGGGTCCGGCCAGGTGATCGTCGGGCGTCTTCGCGTCGGGAAAGCTCTTCCACAGGTGAGGCGGCAGGGCGCAGACGCCGATTATGGCGACCTGGCTGATGATGAAGGCCATCAGCCAGAACATGGCCTTGTCCATGAAGCCGTAGGAGTGCAGGCCGACGCCGAGCATGTTCACCCCGAACCAGGAGAAGGCGGTGACGATGTTTCCAGCAACCGCCATGCCCATGAGGCCCCGTTCCTTGATCATGCCGCCCCAGCGCGCGTGCAGGGTGATCGCGCACCAGAGCACGATCAACAACGCCCCGTTTTCCTTCGGATCCCAGCCCCAGAAGCGTCCCCAGGACTGGTCCGCCCAGATGCCGCCGAGGATCGTTCCCACGAAGCTGAACAGGGTGGCGAAGCAGACGATGCCGTAGACCATGCGCTTCAAGGCCATGGCCGTATCCTTGTCGAGCCCTGTGGTGAAGAAGCCGCGCAGGATGTAGACGATCGCCAGGAATCCGGCGACGAACATGGCCGAGTAGCCGATGGTGATGACGACCACGTGTGTCGCGAGCCAGAAGTTGGTGTCGAGAACGGCCTGCATCATCTGCATGGTGTCGCCGCTGAGTGAGAGGTGATGCGCGATGATGAGCGTTGAGAAGCCGACCATCGAGGCCACGACCGTGCCGATGCCGTCCTTGAAGATCCGTTCGAGAATCAAACACAGGCCCACCGCGCCCCAGCCGACGAACACCGCCGAGGAATAGAGGTTGGTGACCGGCGGGCGATCCTCCAGGACCATGCGGAAGATCAGGCCGGCGCTATGCACGACCAGGGCGAGGGCCAACAACCAGAAACCGGCCTGCCGCACCCAAGGCGTGAAATTCAGCCAGTAGAATACACCGAGCAGCAGCGCAACCACATAGACCACCATGCTCTTGTAGAAGGGCTCGTAGGTGTTGAAGAAGAACTCGGTGCGACCCTTCTTCTGTTGCTCGACGAAGTTCTTTCCACTGAGCCAGTTCCGGTAGTTGGCGACTTCCTGATTGAAGGTCGCCGCGTTGCCGGCCCGGAAGGCCTCGCCCATCTTCGCATAGGCCATCGCCGCCGGATGCACCTCGCCGGCGCGCATGGATTCCATCAGCGCCTTGCCGATCTTGGTCCATTCCTCCGTCGTTCCCTCGGCGCCGGTCGGCGGCATGGCGAGGATGTGGGCGAGGCGGTCGAGATTCTGGTAGCGGTTGAAGAACATGGACAACAAGCGCAGGTCCTGCTGTTGCTGCGGCGTGAGGTTGGACAGGTTCTGCGACATGGCCATCGCCGCCGGGATGGTCTCGTTGTAGGTGTTCAACTCCTGCACGAAGTCCGGCGAATCCGGCGGCCGCAGGCTCGCTTTCAGTGAGAGATACATGCCCAGGGAGGTATGCAGGGCCCAGAACTGCTTGTCCAAGGGCGTGCGGAGTTGATCTTCAATCTCGCCGATGCGCGCGGCCTGTTGGCGCAGGTTGATGAAGTTCTTGGGCTCGCTGCTGTTCTGGCCCGTATGCGGATCGGTCTGCTCCGTGGTCTCCTTCGTGATTTCGTTGTAGGAGAAATACTTCCGCTCCTTGCCCTTGGAGTCCTTCATCCCGTCCAGCCCCAGCTCGCTCTTCACTTCGGGGTGATGCACGAGAAACAGCGGGCGGTCGTCGGCGATTTCCTGCCTGAAGACGACCTCCATGAGCCACTGCGTCGCCTTGATCTTCTTCTTCTCGTCGTTCTCCTCGAAGCGGAGACTGCTCTTGCCGCGGATCATCAGCAGACTGTTGCGGCCCACCGATTGCAACGGCTGGATGCGCCCGTTCAGCAACACCGGCAGGGAGCCGAACTCCTTCACTTCAAAGCCGTCGATCGGCTTCTCCGAGCGGAACAGCCCGCCGAGAAGCCAGAGAAAGAAAATGCCGACCACAATGCCGGCGGGCGTCTTGTAGAACGGTTTGAGCGGGGCGGACCTGGCGTCTTCCTTTTTCATGACGGGCTTTCTCCGGTTGCGGTCTTGGGAACGGCGGCCGGTTCCGGTTCCTTGGTCGGCTTTTTGGCCAATGACTTGGCCGCGCGGCGGCGGCCCTGACCGGCGTTCTTGTTGTCCTTCTTCCTGCCGGGCGTTTCGTTGTCCGACTCCTTCTTGCGCCGGCGCTTGCCGAAGCGACCCAGGCTCAGGAGGAATTGCACGGTCAAGCCGACGCCGACGATCGTGCAGGAAACGTAGGGGACCCAGTCGGCGGGATTGCGCACGACCTGGAGGATGGTGACCCGGTCGCCCGGTTCAAAGCTGCTCTGGTAATAGGTCTCCCCGCCGTAGCGCAAAGGCTCATTCATCTTTATGAGGATGTTCTTCCGCTCCTCGCCGGTCTCATGATTGGTGAGGTGGACCGTGCTGGAGAAGTTCTTGGCGATCTCGGTGCCCTGGTATTTGTCATGGGCGAAGTCGACCAGCTCGATGGTGTAGGGCTTGTATTGCCGGACGGAGCGCATGGCGATCTCGTAGGTCTTGCCGTCGTGCTCGAAGGTCTGGGGGGCGTCGAGATTGGCGTAGCGGTTGCCGGATACGCGGTGGGCGAAGGCGGCCATGGCGTCGTCCGCGGCCCAGTTGGTGACGAGCCATTCGCCCTCGGATTCGCCGCCGGCCTTGATCTCGATCAGCGCGGCCGGGATGTTGCGGTCGTCCATCTTGGCGGTGGGAGGTTTCTTGACGACGGTCAGACGACGGCCGATGCCGTTCGGGGCGGACATCTTGTCCTGGACCAGCTTCTGCAGATCCTCGAATGACATGGCTCCATCTTCCTCCTGCATCCGCGCATAGAAGAGCAGCTCGGGATCGGTGTTCTTGAAATACTTTTTCACGCTGATGGTGAAGGCGGTTTCGGGCAGGGCGATCTCAGACTTGTTGGCGACCATGCCTTCGGGAATGGAGTGGACCAGGTCCTCCTTCTCGCCCTTCTCGATCAGGACCAACTCGTTGTCGAGGTGGCTGTTGCTGTAGTTTTTGCTGCCGCCCTCCTCGATGCGCATGCTGCCCTCGACCTGGAACATCTCGGTCATGAACTGGCCGAGCAGCAGCATGATGATGCCGATGTGCGTCAGGAAGATGCCGGACTTCTGCCAGCTGAGCTTGAAGCGCTTGAAATGCGCGGCGACGAGGTTCGCGAACAGGACCCAGCCGATCAGGTAGCCGCCGGGAAAGATGTATTTGAATTCCGGCCAGGAGGCGTGCAGATCGCTCAGCGGGCGGACCAGGACGTACTGCCGGAAATACTCGGTCTGCACGTCGTAGAGGCCGACATTGACCTGCGCGAGCGTGCCGATGAACACCAGCACGAAGCCGGCGGCCAGACAGATCACCGTCAGCTTGAGCCCGGTCAGGAAATCGATGAGTTTGTTCATGGCTCGTTATTGCGCCGACTTCGCGAACTTGATGAGGTTCTCCTCCTGTTGGCCGACCAGCTCGGCGCTGCCGCTCATCTTGAAGAACCACTTGAAGCCGTCCTTGTTGACGATCACGGTCAGGAGCCGCTGGGATGCTTCATCGCGCGCGCCTTCCTTGACGCCGCTGGTGTCGACCAGGGTGGCGTCGACGCCCTCCCAGTCCAGTTTGCGCGAATAGCGATCGATCTGGTCGGGTTGGATGGGGCCGAGTCCGGCCTGGCCGCGCCAACGGTCGATGTTGCCCTGCAGTGTTCCGACTGAACCAGGGAACTTCGTCACCGCGATTTCGGCGAAGCCGGAGTCCTCGCCGCCGACCTGGAAGGTGGCGATGCGCATGGAGCTGCCCTCGGCCGCGGTCCAGCCCTCGGGGACTTCCCAGTCCGGTTGATCCTGCCTCGGCGGCGGCGGGGCGGAGGCGCCGCCGCCATGGGGCGAGCCCATCATTCCCGCCATCGATGGCGGCATGGCCGGCGTTTCCGGCTCCTCTATGGCGATGGATTTCAGGAATGCCTGGAACGCCTCCTTCTGTTCGCCGACTGTCTCGGCGACGCCCATCATCTTGAAAAACCAGATCTTGCCGGGCATGGAATGCGTGACCGCCAGGATGCGTTGGTGATGCTCCCCGTGGATCGTGGCTTCCTTGCTGGTCATATCGAACAGCCGGGCTTCCTCCCCGCCGATCGAGACCTTTTCCGCCTGCTTGTCGAGTTCCTCCTGATCGATCGGATCGAGGCCGACCTGCCCGCGCCAGCGGTTGACGTTTTCCAGCTCGCCGCCCTGCATGGCGGGCAGCGGCGTGATCGAGACATCCACGTCGTGGCCGTGCAGGCCCTTGATCGAGAAGGTCGCGTAGCGCATGGCGCTGCCGGACGCCATTTCGACCCAACCCTCAGGCGTCACCCAGGAGACCAGGGGCGCGGTCGGAGCGGTCGAGGTGTGGGATTCCGCTGGAATGCTGTAGCTTTGAATGCCCGGATCCTCGCAACCGACCAGCAGGCCGGCGGCGGCTATGGCGGCAAACGCCGAAATTCGACGGAATTTCGACTTTCCTGCGGAATGTGGCATTTTGTTGAACAAATTGTGCATTGAGGCGTGGCTGATTTGGACAAGGCCGTCCCCATCCTTATTCAAAATCCGCAGGCGGGGAAAGGCGGGAATTTCGGGGGAAATGGGCCGAGTGTGGGCGTGCGCGAGGCCGGCGAAGACGAACGTTCAACATTCAGCGTTGAACGCTCAACTTCAAACTCGTGTTTGCGCGCAGTGCGCGATGGCTCTTTCGTTGGATGTTTGGAGTTTAGAGTTGAACGTTTGACGTTCGATTTTCCCGGCCTCACCCCAGATCCAGCGAGAGCAGGAATTCGACATTGTTGCCGGTGTTCTTGAGTTTGCTGAGGAGCAGTTCCATGGCCTCGACGGGCGGCACGCCGGTGAGCGCGCGGCGGAGCAGCACGACCTTGTCGTGTTCCTGCGGGTGGTAGAGCAGTTCCTCTTTGCGCGTGCCGGACAGGCCGACATTGATCGACGGGAAGATGCGGCGCTCGACGAGGTGGCGGTCCAGGTGGACCTCCATGTTGCCGGTGCCCTTGAACTCCTCGAAGATGACCTCGTCCATGCGGGAGCCGGTGTCGATCAGGGCCGTGGCCATGATGGTCAGGGAGCCGCCCTCCTCGATGTTGCGGGCCGCGCCGAAGAAGCGCTTCGGTTTGTGCAGCGCATTGGCGTCCACACCGCCGGACAGGATCTTGCCGGAGTGGGGCTGGATGGTGTTGTAGGCGCGGGCGAGTCGGGTGATGGAATCGAGCAGGATGACAACGTCCTTCTTGTGCTCGACCATGCGGCGCGCCTTCTCGATCACCATTTCGGCGACCTGGACGTGGCGCTCCGGCGGCTCGTCGAAGGTCGAGCTGATCACCTCGGCGCCGCGGCAGGTGCGGACCATGTCCGTGACTTCCTCCGGACGTTCGTCGATCAACAGGATGAACAGGTAGGCTTCCTTGTTGTTCTTGAGGA
>JAYPGD010000404.1:5067-5665 GCA_038126655.1 Verrucomicrobiales bacterium | reverse complement strand
TAAAGCCCAATTGAGATTTGGAGCTTGGGATCTGGAACTTCGACCGCCGGCGCGATCTTCAATCAGGCCAGGGAGTTTCTGTTCCCAGCTGAACTCATTCCAGTTTCAATCACCCCGCCGCCCCCCAAAAAAACAAGGCAGCGGAGTGCGTGCAAGCGCCTGGCAGCCGGCGGTTTACTGAATCGAAATCCAGATCCAGGCTGTGATGCCGAGCCAGAGGACAATGATGGCGAGACTGCCATTGCTGATTTCCTTTTTCCGATAGTCCCGCAAGCAAGAGATCAGGGCGGCTCCGTAAAGGACAGCGGTCGCTCCTGCGCCGAACTTGTGTCCGACTCGGAGGAAGTGGACGCAGGCGCAGATCGGTCCGACAATCATCAGCACGGCCGCAAGAATGGCCGGGACTGCGACGTCAATCGCGTCGAATGTGTTGAACAGATTGCGAAAGAAGTTGCGCATGGGGAGCTTGGAATCTGAGGGAGGGCAATGTCTCCTTCGGCGCAACGTCTCTAAAGCAGTTCCACAATCGGTTTTCCGTTGTCGACGATCGGAATCGGGCGCGTCTGGAAGTCCTCGTAGTGCGCATTCAAGGGAACGT
>JAYPGD010000404.1:0-5057 GCA_038126655.1 Verrucomicrobiales bacterium | reverse complement strand
TCAATACGTCGGGCGAATTCGATTTCGGAGCGATCTGGATACACGACCGCGCGGGGGGATTCAATGGGGAATTCGGAGTGCGGAATGCGGAAAGGGGAAGGCGGAGTGTCATCCGAGCAGGACAGTGACCAAGGTCGTCAGGACCCAGACGAGGAAACGCCCCTACAACAACTCCGCGATCGGCCGTCCGTTGTCCACGATTGGAATGGGCCGTGTCTGGAAATCCTCGTAATGCGCGTTCAGAGGGACGCCCATGTGATGGTAGATGGTGGCGGCGAGGTCGCCGGGGGTGACGGGGCGTTCCTTGATGTCGCCGCCGTCCCATTCGCTGGCGCCGATGACCTGGCCGTGTCGAAATCCGCCGCCGGCGAGGCACATGGACATGACATTGGGCCAGTGGTTGCGTCCGTCCTTGCTGCCCTGCGTGCCGATGGTCGGAGTGCGTCCGAATTCGCCCATGGCAATGACCAGGGTGTCGTCCAGCATGCCGCGTTCCTCCAGATCGGAAACGAGCGTGGTGATCAGGTGATCGAAGACGGGGAGCAGGGGCTGGAGGCCTTCGGAAATGCCGCCGTAGACGCCGCCGGGGATGCCGTGGTTGTCCCAGGTGCCGGAGTTGCGGTGGTTGCTCAGGTCCAGGGTGACGAAGCTGACGCCGGATTCGACGAGGCGGCGCGCGAGCAGCGCCTTCTGGCACCACTTGTGGCTGCCGTAGCGGTCTCGAACCTTCTGCGGCTCAAGGTCGAGATTGAACGCGGCCTGGGCCTTGGCGCCGGCGACCATGTCGAAGGCCTTCTGCTTGAAGGCGTCGAGGGCTTCGAGCGAACCGTCGGCGTCGAGGTCGCCTCGAAGCCGGTCCATCTGCCGGTTCAAGGAATGGCGTTCGCGGAAGCGGTCCATGGTGAGGCCGCCGGGGAGTCGGAAGATCTTGTCCACATTGTCGCCGACGAAAGGATCGTATTTCTTGCCGAGGTAGCCGCCCCAGGCGAAGTGGGTCTTGTCGAGGACGTTCAGATGGACGGAGGGCGGCATGGCCGGATCGTTCGCGCCGCGGAATTTGGCCACAAGCGAACTGATCGAGGGGTAGAGTTTCCCCTTGGCGTTCTTGCGGGGCGCGGCCAGGACATTGCCGGTCTGGAAGACGGTGTTGGGTTGATGGTTGCTGCCGCGGGCGTTGACCGAACGCAGGATCGTGAACTTGTCCAGCATCGCCGCCTGTTTCGGCAGATGCTCGCAGATGCGGACGCCGGGTATCTTCGTGGGGATCGTGGAGAAGGGGCCGCGGATCTCGTAGGGCGCGTCCGGCTTGGGATCCCAAGTGTCGATGTGGCTGGGGCCGCCGGCCATCCAGAGGAGGATGACAGACTTGGAGCCGCTCATGGAACGGCCAGCCTGCGCGGCCTGCGCACGGTGGCGAAGCAGGTCGGGGACGGACAAACCGGCCAGCCCGGCGAGGCTGGCCTTGAGCATGCCGCGTCGGCTGAAGAGCGCTAGGCCTTCGCGCGCGCGCCCGTTCAGGCTGGTGAACGCGTGATCGTGCGAGTGGCTTTCGCGATCCGGCGTCATGTCGTTCCAAAAAAAATCCGCGGACGCAACGTCCGCGGATTCCTGAAAAGGATTCGATCTACTTGGCGCCGCCGTCGATCCAGGCTTTGACGGCCGCGATCTGGGCGTTGCTGAGCTTGCCGCCGCGGGGAGGCATGATGTCGTCGTGATCGGCGGGGAGGCTGATGCGGGTGTAGAGCGGGCTGCGGCTGGCCTGTCCGGCGGTGACCGCGGTCATGGCGCCCTGGAGGGTGTCGAGGCGGTAGTCGCCGCGTTGTTTCTCGGCGCCGTGGCAGTTGCCGCACTTTTCGATGAGGAAGCCCTTGATGGCGTCGTAGCCGCTGCCGCCGGAGGACGTGCTCGCCATGGCCATGTCCATGGAGGGGTCCATGGCCATATCCATACTGCCGCCCATGTCCATGCTCATGCCCATGTCCATTCCCATGCCGCCGCCTTCGCCGCCGCCGGCGGGGGCGCCGGAGGAACCGTCCCCATCACCGCCTCCGGCGGAGGAGCTGAAGGGGTTTGCGGGGAGGGATTCGCCGCTGGCCTGTGCCATCTGAGTCTCGCCCTCTTCGCCGCCGCCTTTCTTCATGGCGACCGCGGCGACGCCGCCGGAGACGACCAACAGCGATGCCGCCGTGATGGCGACGATCTTGGTGGGAAATCCGCCGGCGATCTTGCCATCGCAGATGGTGACGCCGTGGCAGAAAGGGCATTCGGCTTCGCGACCAAGCATGTAATCGTCAAATTCGATTTCTTCGCCGCACTCGGAACAGGGACCCAACATCGGTTTCATGCGGCCAATAAGTCACACATTCCGCCCGATGACAAATCAAAAGATGGTCATGCGCGGGCAAAATGAGGGGCGGGGGCGCCCAAACTGCAACGTGGCGCAGCTGTCCGTTCGCGCGGCGTCCCGCCGCGAGCGACGATCGATCCCGCAGCGAGTCCGTTTCCATCGGTGCGCCGAGCAATGCTCGGTCAAGGCGTGGATCGACAGCCCATGCCGAGCAATGCTCGGCGCTCCGACCGCGTTGGTTCGGACCGGTTCTTGGAGATTTGAAGCTTTGAATCAGGAATGGAAACCCCGACCTTCCCGGGCTTTGAATCATGTCAGACGGACTTCACAAGACATCGGGGCGTTGGCGACTGGGATTGGCGTTGTCGTTGATCACGGTGGCGACCTGGGGCGTGCTGCCGGTGTTTCTGCGCCTGTTGATGGAGTCGTTGGATCTCGGAACGATCACCTGGTATCGCTTCATGATGGCCGGCGGGTTTACGGCGGGTTTGCTGCTGCGCACTCGAAAACTGCCGAGCCTGCGGAAAGTGACGAAGGCGCAACTTGGCCTGTTCCTCATCGCCGCTGCCGGCCTGTGCGGAAACTACGTCCTGTTCCTGCTGGGGCTGGAGCGGATGGGCGCGGCGTCGGCGCAGGTCGTGATCCAATTGGGGCCGTTGTTTCTGCTGTTGGGCGGATTGGTCGTATTTCGCGAGCCGTTTTCCCGACAGCAGGGAATCGGGGTGGCGGTCTTCGTCTGCGGGATGGCGCTGTTTTTCAATCAGCGGTTGGGCGAGCTTTTCTCCGGCGGCAGTGATTATGGCATTGGGGCGCTGCTGATCGTGGCGGCCGCGGGCGCCTGGAGTTGCTACGCGCTGGCGCAGAAGCAACTGCTGCACACCTACAGCTCGAGTCAGATCCTGTTGCTGCTCTACGCGACGGCGGTGTTGGTCTACACGCCGACCGCGAGTCCGATGTCCGTTGTGGAGTTGGGCGGGTTCGAGATCTTCCTGCTGTTGTTCTGCGGGGCCAACGTGATCATTGCCTACGGCTGTTTCACGGAGGCGATGGCGCATTGGGAGGCGTCGCGCGTCAGCGCCACCCTGGCCTTGGTGCCCTTGGTGACGCTTGTGTTCATGGAATTGTGCGGGAGGTTCATGCCGCGGATCTCTGAAGCCGAAGACCTGAATGCGATCGGTTGGCTGGGCGCGGCTCTGGTCGTCGGAGGATCGGTGCAGTGCGCGCTGGGGCGCAAGGCGGCGGTGGAGCCGGAGGCCGAGGCGAACCTGGAGTAATCGCCGCTTCCCTCCGGGAATGCGGAATCCCGAAATTCGAATTCGAAATGATCAGAATCTGAAACCGCGGCGTTTTTGCCGGGTGCTGCCAACGAGCGGGAAGCTTGTCAGTTTGGAATTTGTCGATTCGGCCCTGGTTCGGATTTCGGGTTTCGAAATTCGAATCTCCTCCGTCACCCTTTCAGCCCGAACACCTTGTCCATGTTGGCGGAGACTTCCTTGAGGCGGTTCAGGTCGCCGCCGCCGACTTCGGCGGCGCACCAGCCGTGGTAGTTGATTTCATGGAGGGCCTTGCGGACGTCGGCCCAATCCACGTCGCCTTCGCCGATCTTGGTGAAGCGATCCTTGGCGCGGGAGAAGCCTTTGATGTCGAGTTTGACGATCCGTTTGCCGAGGGTGCGGACATGGTCGCCGGTGGGGCCGTATTTCCAGTGGTTGCCGAGGTCGTACTGCATACCGACCCAGGGGGAGTTGAACTCATCGACATACTTCGCGAATTTCTCCGCGCCTTGCGCGCGGTCGCCGACGTTGTCGTGGTCGTAGCAGAAGTGGTTCCAGACGTTTTCGATGGCGATGCTGACGCCGAGTTCGGCGGCGAGGGGGACGGCCTTGGCGATGTTCTCGATGGAGCGCGGCCAGATTTCGTTCTCGGGGCCGTCCTTGCCGTGGCCGACCACCAGGAGGCAGGAGTGGCCGCCCACCGCGCGGGTCTGGCGCAGGCCTTCCTTGAGCGCCTCCAGGGCCTTGGCGCGAACTTCGGGATCGGGATCGGTGTGACGAACCCCCCAGTGACCGGAATTGACCGAGCCGTCGACGGGCAGTCCCGAGTCGGCGATGGCCTTGCGCGTCTCGGCGACATTCACGCCGGGGGCGTTCAGTTCCACGCCGGCGAATCCCGCTTCCTTGGCCGCCTTGAACTTGTCGGTCAACGAGCCCTTGACGCGGATCATGCCGATCTTGAGCGTCTTGTAGATGCGACCGTTGAGATCGACGTCGGCGAGCGCGCGATTGGCCAGCAGGGGGGAGGCGGCGATGGCGCCCGTGGCGACGGCGGAGGATTTCAGAAAACGGCGGCGGGAAACGGAGGTTTGTCCAGTCATGCGACGACGGTGGCAAATCCGGCTGACGGAATCAAGCTTTGGGAAGGGGGGCGCAGGGCCTTCGCATGAGCTGCAAGAACAATCCCCATAAGCATGTTGTAGCGTGCGCTGTGTCAGCGCATTCAACGGCTGTCGCATGATTGTTTCGTTTTTCGGCTGACACAGCCGACGCTACATCTGTGAAGCTGTTGCGATTGCTGTTCATGCGTATGCCCTGAAGGGGGGCAACAGGGCTGGGCGTGATTGAAACTGTGATGAGACGCAAAGGCCACAGGACGCCGAAGCCGTCGGCGGGGCGCGGAATTCATTCCGCTTCAACCTTCGGAAACCGGTGGT
>JAYPGD010000403.1:0-5667 GCA_038126655.1 Verrucomicrobiales bacterium | reverse complement strand
TGCTGAAGCGTAATGAATTCCGCGCTCCTTATCCCGGTTGCGATCATACCCGTCAGGGCTTACGGGCGCATGAGTCACAGGAGTTGTTGAAATCGCGCTGATCGGTATTCCAACCCGAAGGGTTCAAAACCAAAGTAGCCTGGGGTAAGTCCGCGCCACCCCCCCCGGGATAGAGCCAAAAAGCGCTTCCAACCCGAAGGGCGTCGCAGAAACGTCCGCCCCGCCGGTTCCCCGTTGGGGAGCGGCCTGTTGTGATCGACGATTTCCGGGGGGCTTGCCTACCTGAGCTGAAAACGCTTCCCGTTGGTTCCCGGATCGACTCATACGTGAGCCCTGAGGAAGCCGTGCCGCGCGGGCTATTCCTCCCGCGGATCGAAGTGGGATTTCTTGGCGAGTTCCTTCCAGAGGGCGTATTCGTCCTTGGTCATCCGGGTGGGGATGCGGACGTGGGCGACGATGGTGAGGTCGCCATGTTCGCCGTGTTCGTTGATGACGCCGTGGCCGGGCAGTTTGAGTCGGGCTTCGGACTGGATGCCGGAGGGGATCTTGATCCGGACGCGTCCGCGCGGAGAGGCGATTTCGACCTCCGTGCCCAGCACGGCCTCCTGGGGGGAGAGGTTCAGGTCGTGGATGAGTTCGCCTTCGTCCATCCGGAGGTCGGGATCGCCGGCGAGTTTTACGGTGAGGTAGAGATCGCCGGCGGCGCCGCCGTGCGGGCCCTTGTAGCCCTTGCCCTTGAGGCGGAGGCGCTGGCCTTCCTTGACACCGGGAGGGATGCGCGCCTGGTGGTACACCGACTTGACAACGTAACCCTGCCCCTTGCAGACGAGACAGCGATTGCCTTCGCCGTCACAGGCGTTGCAGGGGAGCTTCAGTCGGACGGTGATGGGACGGGCGGCTCCGTGAATGGCCTCTTCAAGGGTGACCATGAGATCCGCCTCGACGTCATTCTCGGTGAGGGCCTGTTTCTTGGGGGCGTCCGGCTGGGGTGATGAAGCGGCGCCTTGGGGCCTATCCGAACGTCTTCTACTGTCGGGGCGTCCGGAGCCTTCGGAGGTTCTGGCATTGGAGCCCTGTTCCCGCTCTTCCGCGGCAAAAAACTTCTCGAAGAAGTCGCTGAAGCCGGTGCCGGCGAAGTGGAATTCGAAGTCGTCGCCCATGCCGGAGAACGGGGCGAAGGACTCCTTGTCCTCCCAGTCCGCGCCGAGTTTGTCGTATCGGCGGCGCTTGTCCGGATCGCCGAGCACGGCGTTGGCCTCGTTGATCTCCTTGAACTGCTCCTCTGCCTTGGGATCGTCGCGGGCGACATCGGGGTGATACTTGCGCGCCAGACGTCGGAAGGCGCGGCGCACCTCGGCCTGGTCGGCGTCGCGATCGACGCCGAGGATCTCGTAATAGTCTTTGAATTCGATGGCCATTCTCAACTGGCTTCAGCGCGGGAGATTAAACCCGGTTTTCAGGGACGAAAAGCGAATCCTTGCGTCCGGTTGCGCCGGTGATGGCTTTGTCCTAAGCTGTCCCTGTGAGTAAAGTCGTCAAATTGCCGCCGGTTATTGAGGATCGGAAGCCGCCGAGGATTGCGGAACCTGAGCCCGGCGGGCGTGGGCGTCGGGCGCGCAGTCTGCGCTGGCATCCCTTCAGCGGCGGCCTGATGCTGCTGATTGATTTCGTCTGTTTCGGCGCGAATGCGCTTACGGCGGGGCTTTCGACGCCCTGGGTGATTGCCGGCGCGTTTGGCCTGAGTTCCTTCGGGGTGTTCCTGGCCCAGAAGTTCCTGGATGACGACGGTTTCGGAGCCGCACTGGCCAAGGCCTTCTTTGCCGGCGTGATCACGGCTGTGCCGACGCCGATCCTGGGAACCATCGTCGGCGCCGCGATCATCAAGTATTCGGGGCTGGAGCGGCTGGAGGAAGAAGCGACGGCGGCGAAGGCGGTTAAGGGCGGCGGGCGGGATTGATAGGATCGGGCGGCGTTCTTCGACGTGGGGGGATTTCCTTTGCCACTGCTTCCGGATTGATTGACGCGCGCCGCGCCGCCCACCAAGCTCCGCGCCGGTTATGGCGCATTCTCCCAAGAACAAGAAAAACCGCGTTGTGCTCGAGGTCGAAGATCTGCGGATCGAGCGCGGCGTGACGACGCTGATTCACGATATCTCCTGGCGTGTCAATGCGGATGAACATTGGGTGGTCCTCGGAGCCAACGGTTCGGGCAAGACGTCCTTGCTGCGGGCCCTGACCGGTTACCTGATGCCGACGGAGGGCGAGATCCGACTGCTGGGCGAGGTCTACGGCGATTCCGATTGGCGCGAATTACGGAAGAGGATCGGCTTGGTCAGTTCGGCCGTGCGCGAACTGATGTCGGATTCGGAGCCGGCCCTGGACGCGGTCGTCACCGGGAAATACGCGATGGTCGATCACTGGGGCGAAGTCTCCCCGGAAGATCGCAGGGCGGGCATGCGGATTCTTCGGCAGATTGAATGCGCCCACCTTGCGGACCGGCCGTGGGCGTATCTTTCCCAGGGAGAACGGCAGCGGGTGTTGATCGGTCGCGCGCTGATGGCCAAGCCCAGGCTGCTCATATTGGATGAACCCTGCGCCGGGCTCGATCCCGCCGCCCGCGAGCATTTCCTGCAATTCGTCGAATCGATGGGAAGGAAGCGCAATGCCCCGACGCTGGTCCTCGTCACCCATCACGTCGAGGAGATCATGCCGATCTTCTCACACGCCCTGATCCTGAAGGACGGGGGCGTCTCCGCAGCGGGGACGAAGAAGGAGGTGTTGAATTCCAAGGTCCTGAGCGACGCCTTCGCCTCGACGGTGAAGTTGAAGCGGACAGGGGAGCGTTATTCGGTGACGGTCACGCCGGTTTCGCGCGGGGTGATGTAGGGTGCGTGGCTTGTCACGACGAAGTTCCGGCTTTGCGGAACGTGGGCGCTTGCGTGGTGCGTGGTTTGAAGCCGCCTTTCTTTGTCATGCCATGGCGCTTGCGCGCGGCGGTTTGGGGAGCTCTCGAGCCAGTCGGCTTGCTGATCGCAGATCACCCACCTTCGTTTCCCGAGTCGTCCCCCTGGCACAATCCGACCACCGACCACTGATTACAGATCACTGACCACTGATCACTGACCCACAGATCCCTTCTTCTCTTGTTGGCGCAGCGCCCGCACGATTCGGAGAATGTCGTAATTGTGCCGGCCTCCGAGAGCGTCGAATACGCGACCGAGGGGCGGGTTCCGTCCCGCTTCGTTGAAGGCTGTCTCAATTTCCTGGCGGACATCCGCGGGGAGCAACCGGTCCGCGTCCAGCGATTCGCCATTGAGGACGCCTTCCGTAAGATGGCTCCAGACCGTGCCTTCCTTGAGACCTCGTTCGGCGGCGATTTCGTCGACTGATTTCCCGGCGCGGAACAACTTCAGCGTTTCGTGCACGGTGTCGCCGACGCGGCGTTTGGGTTCGCGCAAGGCTGGGACTTCGACCGAATCGTCGGCAAAGGCCTGGCGCGGGTTGCTCTGCAGGTGGCGCGCGATCTCGGCCATGAAGGGGGAGCCGAATTCACTCAGCTTGCGGGCGCCGACGCCGCTGATGCGGGAGAATTCGCGTCCATTGGTCGGGTATTCGCGGGCCATCCAACGAAGCGACACATCGGAGAAGACGATGTAGGGCGCCACATTCAGTTCGTCCGCGATGCGGCGGCGAAGACCGCGCAACGACTCGAACAGGGCCTCGTCGCAGGCGATGTCGCCGACCTGTCTGCGTTTGCGTTCCGGCGCCGTGGCGGGGCGGGTGAGCTCGATGGGGCGGCGATCGGAAAGGGCGTCGGCGCCCTGCTGGGTGATCTGGATGACGCTGAACTTGCCGGTCGTTTGCGCAACCAAACCGAGGCGGGCCAGTTCGCGTCCGATGGCCGCCCATTCGGCCTTCTTGTGTTCGCCGCCGATCCCGTAGGTGCTGAGCTGTTCGTGGCCCCACTTGCGGATCTTCTCGGTGTTCGCGCCGACCAGGACATCGACGACGTGATTCAGTCCGACGCTGAAATTCCCGTGCCGGTAGATGCGCACGACGCAGGAGAGAAATTTCTGCGCGGCGATCGTGCCGTCGAAGGTCTCGCGGGGGGAAACGCAATTGTCGCAGGCGCCGCAGTTGTCCTCTTCAAACGATTCGCCGAAGTAGCCGAGCAGTTCGATGCGGCGGCACTTGGAGCTTTCGGCGTAGTGGACGATCTGCTGCAGTTGTTCGCGGGCGATCTCCTGTTCGCGCGGATCGGGTTTCTCATCGATGAAGCGCGTGTGCTTGACGACATCGCCGGGGCTGAAGAGCAGGAGGCATTCGCTGGGCAGGCCGTCGCGCCCGGCGCGTCCGGTTTCCTGGTAATAGCCCTCCACGTTCTTGGGCAGGTCGTAATGCATGACGAACCGGACGTTCGGTTTGTCGATGCCCATGCCGAAGGCGATGGTCGCGCAGATGATCTTGACCTCATCGCGGATGAAGGCCTCCTGGTTGCCGGCGCGTTCGTCCTTGGTCAGGCCGGCGTGGTAGGGGCGGGCGTTCAGTCCGTCGGCATTCAGGCGCGAGGCCAGGGTCTCGGTGGCCTTGCGGCTGGAGCAGTAGACAATCCCGCTTTCGTTGGCGCGGGATTGGATGAAATCAAAGGCCTGATCGTAGGCGCGGTTTCGCGGAATGACGCGGTAGGTGAGATTGGGGCGGTTGAAACTGGCGACGTATTCCGCCGGGTCGCGGAGCTTGAGCTGGTTGACGATGTCGCCCCGCACGCGCTCGGTGGCGGTGGCGGTCAGGGCCATGATGGGGATGCCGGGCAGGAGGTTGCGGAGCTCCGCGAGTTGGCGATACTCCGGACGGAAGTCGTGGCCCCATTCGCTGATGCAGTGCGCCTCGTCGATGGCGATGAGATTGACGTTCCAGCGTTGGAGATCCTCCAGGAAACCGGAGAGCATCAATCGCTCGGGCGCGACGTAGAGCAGGCGGAACTCGCCATTGTGCAGGCCGCGGAGGCGGGGGCGCGATTCGCCCTGGGCGAGGGAGGAATTGAGATAGGTCGCCGGGATGCCGTTGGCGGTCAGACCGTCCACCTGATCCTTCATCAAGGCGATCAAGGGCGACACCACGACGGTCAATCCCTCCTTGGCGAGGGCCGGGAGTTGATAGCAAAGCGACTTGCCGCCGCCGGTAGGCAGCAAAGCGAAGACATCCCGACCGCCGAGGGAATCCTGGATGATCTCCTCCTGCAACGGGCGGAAGGATTCATAACCGAAATTCTCCTTCAGCAGGGCGTGGAGGTTCACCGGTGTTGTGTCAGGCGCGGACATGAGGCTAATCGAAAATGCTCACGTGTAGCCAGTAGTAGGCAGTAAAGTCCAGCGCGCAGAACAGAGTCGGCACGCACAGGATTCCCATGATGAGTTTGGGGGCGATCGGCAGGCGTGGGCTGCGGATGAAACAAACCACGCAGACGATTGCGGCAATCACTGCGATGATAACGCCCGGCAACTGAACGTAGCCAATCGCAGTGGGACTGTTGAATGGCAGTGCGATTCGAAGACCTACGACTGAGGTGAGCGTGCTTACTAGGGCAAACCACCAACTGCTCCGCGTTTTGGAGTTCTTTTGCGGCGCTGGCGCGCCATCCGCTTGTGGCGTCGATTCTGTCATATAC
>JAYPGD010000402.1:537-5697 GCA_038126655.1 Verrucomicrobiales bacterium | reverse complement strand
TCAGGCCTGAAGGGCCGGGACAACAGAGCCCAGGGTGAAGCCCTGGGTTGATGAGCGGAAAGAAGGACGAGCCCTGAAGGGGCGGGACATGAACCGCACGGAGAACACTCCCAAAACGTCGCTTACGCCAGGCGCTGCCGCGACGGATCACGCCGGTTGGGCCTCAGCCTGAAGCCGTTCCTCCAAGGCCTCCAGTTTCAACTCGGCGACGATCACCATCAGCGCGGGAATGAAGGTCATGACCACGACCGCCGAAACCACCGTGCCCATCCCCAGGGAAATGGCCATGGGCGCCAGGAACTGGGCCTGGATGCTGGTCTCGAAGATCATCGGAAGCAGGCCGAGAAAAGTGGTGATCGCGGTCAGGAGAATGGGCCGGAAGCGTCGTTGCGCCGCGCGGATGATGGCATCCCGTGCCGGCACGCCCTCGCGCAGGTAATCATTCCGGGTGACGGCGAGGACAAAGGCGCCGTTCACCACCATGCCGCAGAGCGCGATCATGCCGAAGATGCTGAACACGCTGAGGTTGAAGCCCATCAACACATGGCCCATGACCGCGCCGGCCAGGCTCCATGGAATCATCAGCAGGACCACCAATGCCTGCAGATAGCTGCGCAGCAACGAAGCCATCAACGCGTAGACCGCAAAGAGCGACCCCAGCAGCCCCCAAGACAGATTGACCAGCGATTCGCGTTGTTCCCGTTGCTCGCCTTCAAAGCGGAAACGCAACGCCGGATACTTCTGCAGGATGGCCGGCATCTCCGCGCGACTGAAGGCGGACAGGACCTTGTTCCCCGTTGTCTGGCCGGGGATGACATTGGCGGTGACATTGTGAACGCGGGAACCGTCCAACCGCTCGATGCGCGTGGGCGCCGAAGTCGGAATCACCCGCGCCGCCTGGCGCAGCGGGATTTCACCGCCGCCCGGCACGCGGATCAACATGTCCTCCAGGCTGCCGCGGGAACGGCGTTCGTGTTCGGGAAACTGGACCATCACCCGCAGTTCATCGCGTTCACGCGGTTGGCGCAGGGCCTCGGCCCCGACGAAGGCATGGCGAATCTGCCGGCCCAACTCGCGCGCGGTCAGGCCCAGGCTGCGCCCCTCCGGCGTGATTTCGAAATTGAACTGCGGCATCTCGCGGCCGAAGCCTTTTCGAACGTCCTCCACACCGGGGTACTTCCCGATGGCTTCGGCCACCTCGGTCGCCGCCTTCCGCAGCGTCTCCACCTCGGGGTGCGAAATCTGGATGTCAATCTCAGCGGAGCCGCCGGGGCCGATCAGGTAGTCGAAGAAAACCGATTCCAGGTCCGGAATGTCCGGAATCTCCTGGCGCCATACATCGGCAAATTGCGCCCCGGTGATCTGGCGTTGGCTCTGGGAGACCAGCCGCACCGACACCTCGCAATCGCTGGAACTGCTCTCCGCCACCGAGGTCGAGATGCCGACGAGGATATCCTTCTCCCCGGTCTTCTCGAGCGCCCGCCGCGCCGCGCGTTCAATCTCAAAGGCCACTTCGCGCGTGCGGTTCACCGGGGTGCCCGAGGGCAGTTCGATCTCCGCCTGGACGAAGGGGGTTTCGATCGAGGGACGGAACGCGAAATTGATTCGTCCGCTGAAGATGTAGCCGCAGGCCAGGAGCAGGACGCCCGCGAACACGCCGACCGTCAACCAGCGATAGCGCACGGCCCCGTGCACGACCGGGCTGTACCAACGGTCGATCGCGTCGTCGATCTTGACGCGCAGCCGCGTCTGCCAGCGCTGGAAGGGATCGAAGAAACGCAGCCACTTCGCCTTGCTTTGGTACGCCAGGTGCGCCGGGAGAATGAGCAGGCACTCGATCAAGGAGACCGTGAACACCGCGATCACCACCGCGGGCAGCACGTAGAAGAAGCGTCCCGTCTCGCCCGGCACGAACAACAGGGGCAGGAAGGCGATGATGTTGGTCGAGACCGCGAACACCACCGGCACCGACATCGCCCTGGCGCCCGCGATCGCGGCCTCCAGCCGGCTCATGCCCTCGGACATCTTGTGAAAGATGTCCTCGCCCACCACCACCGCGTCATCGACCACGATGCCCAGGGTCACAATGAATCCGAACAACGAGATCATGTTGATGCTCGCGTCCATCGCCGGCAGCAGGAAGAGCGACCCCAGGATCGAGACCGGGATCCCGGCCGCTGTCCAGAAGGCGACGCGCAGTTCGAGGAAGAGCCCCAGGGCCAGGATCACCAGCATCAGGCCGATCGCGCCGTTCGTCATCAACATGTCAATCCGCTCCTTGTAGGAGTTCGTCCGGTTGTAGGTGATCTTCATCCCCACGCTCGGCGGCAGGTTCGCCTGCTCCCGTTGAATGAACTTCTCCACCGCGTTGGCGACGGTGATCGGGGATTGCGTCTCGGTGCTGTAGACGGCGAGCCAGATCGAAGGGCGCCCGTCGAAGTAGTTCTCCCGTTGCGCCTCCTCAAAGCCGTCCTTCACCTCGGCGATGTCGCGCAACAGGACCTTCGATCCGTCCGTCCGGCTGATGACGGCGATCTCGTCGAACTCGCGGGCGAAGCTCTTGCGCTCGGAGGTCTTCAACAACACATCGCCGCTCGGGCTCTTGATGGACCCGGCCGGCACATCAAGGGCCGATTCGTCAATGGCTTCCGCAATGTCGTCCAGACGCAGCCCCAATGAGCGGAGCTTGTCGCGGGGGATCACCACGTGAATCTCCGGACGCCGCATGCCCCGGACCTCGACCGAGGAAACCTCCGGCTCCGAAAGCAGCCCCGCCTCGATCTGCCGGGCGAACTTGACCAGCCCCTGCTCGTCGAGATCGCCGTAGATCGACACATACAACACCCCGCGCCGCCAACCGCCATCGAGCGAGACCTCCGGCGCCTCGGCCTCGGCCGGAAACAACCGTATCCGCTGCACCGCGGCCGTGATCTCCTGCAGGCCGCGGTTGCGATCCACGCCCGGCGCCAGTTCGGCCCGGATGTCCGCGTCCCCCTCGCGGGCGATCGAGGTGACCTTGCGGATCAGATCCAGACTGCGCAGTTCCGCCTCGATGGGCAGGATGATGGACTGCTCCACCTCCTCCGGACTCGCGCCGGGATACTCCATCTCGATCTCGACGACATCGAGGGTGAAGGTGGGGTAGATCTCCTGGCGGATGCCGCGCGCGACGATGAGCCCGACCGCCACGACTGCGAACATGAGCAGGTTCGCGGCGACATGATTGCGCGCGAACCAGGTCAGGATGCCGGACGGCGCCGGCGCTGGGGATCGCCCGCTCATCCTCCGGAATCCGATTCGCCCCCGGCCGCAGCGGCGGCCTCCTGGACGTCCAGTTTCATTCCGGGCAACGCGACCTTGAGCGGGCTGACGATCAGCCGTTCGCCGGAGCCCAACGCGGACCTGATGAAGAGGGTCTCATCCTCGCGCCAAAGAACCTCGGCGTCCTTGATCTGCAGCTCATTCTTCTCATCAGCGACCCAGATTCGATTGCTGTCGCGCAGGGCCGAACGATCAATCGAAATAACGTTCTCCAGAACGCCCGCGTCGATCTCCGTCCGCACGTAACTGCCGATCAGAAAGGGCGTCGCGTCGCTTCCCGGTTTCAAACCCAACGGATCGTCGACGCTGACCAGGACCCGGGCCATGCGGCCGGTGCGCTCCATTTCACCGAGCAGACGGACGACCCGCCCCGCGCGCGTCGCCTGTTTTCCGTCGCCGGTCTCGAGTTCGACCTTCACCGCCGCGCCCGGCTGGTCGCCCTTGGGCAGCCGGACATGGGGCAGGCGGTCGATGGGCAGCGCCGCGCGGACCCAGAACTCATCCGTGCCCGCCAGAGTGGCGGCGGCAAGGCCGGGATCGACGCGCTGGCCGACCTCCAGCGATTCCTCCAGGATCAACGCATTGAACGGGGCCTTGATGACGTGGCGGCGGAGCAGTTCCTCGGCGCGTGCCTGAACGGCCTTGAGCCGTCGCAGGTCTGCCTGCTCGGTTTCCAGGTCGGCTTCCAGCGCCGCCAACTCGGTCTTCGAGAGCAGGGTCTCGTCGGCGAGCTTGCGGGCCTCGTCGCGCTTGCGACGGGCCTCCTTCAACTCAGCCTCCGACCGCGCCACCGCGGCCTCGGCCTCCGTCAACGCCAACTTCGCCAGGGTCGTGTCGATCGCGAGCAGTTCCTCCCCCGCCTTCACCACGCCGCCCGGAACCAGCGACTCGTGCAGACGCACGACGAGACCGCTCACCTCCGGCTCAATGACCAGCTCGCGAGCGGCGATCACGCTGCCATGCGCCGCAACCGTGATCCGATGCGACTCCGGCTTGAACGCCGCCGCCTTGACGATCTTGGGCGCGCGGACTTCTTCGGCGGGCTGGGTCTGGGGCCCGGAATTGAGCAGCAGCCAGCCCCCGCCGGTCGCGACGGCCACGACAACCAGCGCGATCAGCCCGGATTTCCATCCGCCATCTTTTTCTTCCTCTGTCGGCATCGAATTGAATTGAATCGATCTGCCGCATCCCGGACATCACGAACGGGAACAGGCAAACAAACATGATCCACATCCCGCCTCCGGCTTGCAAGCCCGGGAAATCGCGCAGAGCTTACGGCAATATGATAGTTGACAAAAGTTGACAGTATTGTAGTTGTCTGCCTTCCAGTTCCGAGCCATGGACAAACGTCTCCACACATCAACCATTCAAGGCAGGCTCACGGAGCTTGGCCTTACTCAGACGGAGCTGGCCAGGCAGGTCGGCAAAACCCGGGCTGCCGTGTCCAAGTGGATGAAGGGCGACTCGTTCCCTCGCCCGGCTGAACTGCTCAAGATCGGAAAAATCTTGGGATTGAAATACCGCGAATTGGTCGAGGAGGTCGCTGCCCGCCGCGAGCCCTTGGTGGCCTTTCGCAAACGGGCCTCCACCAAGACCACCGAGGCGCACATGACCCGCGCCCGCAAGATGGGCCGCTTCCTTGAACCTTTGGTGGAACATCTGGATTTCGATCCATTCATGGCTCCCAGGCGCCTCAAGCGACCGAGCCGGGAGTACTGCTACCTCCAGCAGTTGGCGATCAAGCTCCGCCAGGAAATGGGCCTTTCGGACCGTGAACCGATCGGAATCAAGAATTTGATTCACAAGTTCAACAAGCATCAGGCGGTCATCATCCCGACC
>JAYPGD010000402.1:0-527 GCA_038126655.1 Verrucomicrobiales bacterium | reverse complement strand
TCTATCTGAACCTCGACAGCGAGAAGCATGACTTCAAGTTCTGGATGGCGCACGAACTCGGTCATGTGCTGAGCGTAGATTTGTTGGAAGACGGACCATTGGATGAAGCGGAGGATTTCGCCGATGCCTTTGCCGGCGCTCTGATCTTCCCTGAAGCAGCGGCCAAGAAAGCGTTCCCCGATTATCGTTCCGCCAGGAGCGACAAGAAACGCATCTCAGTTCTTTGTGATACGGCGGAGAGGTTCGGTATTTCGCCGCTTTCGGTTTTCAAGGAGTTGGAGAAGTTCACGGAAGCACACGATTACAAGTTTGCGCCGATCAATCAGAATGCTCTCCATGCCGCGATCACCGCGTTAAACAAGAAACATCCGACCATGAGCGAGTCACTGTTCGATGGCGAGTTGCCCTCGGCCGATCATTTCATGCGGATTACGGCTGAACGTTTTGACACGTCCTTCTACAAGGCCCTGGGCGCCTACGTGAGGGATCGAGAGGTCAGTTCTGGCGCCTTGGCGAGATTGTTGGAC
>JAYPGD010000401.1:0-5709 GCA_038126655.1 Verrucomicrobiales bacterium | reverse complement strand
ACCGACCGCTCCCTCGTGCTTCTCACCTCGCTTCCTTCCCGCGCCTCGCGCAAGACGATCATCAACCCGGTTTCCGACATGCTCTCCGGTTGAAGGAAACGGGGCTGTCCCGGAACACGATGCACAGAACGTTCCAAGGACAAGTCCCCTTCCCCGGTTGCCGCCTCAACACGCGCTTCGGCGCGGCGCCGGTTCTGACGACTTGATCGCGAAGGCTCAACGATCCATGCCCAACAAGCGCTGCGCCAGAACGATCCCCACCAGCATCAACGGAACAAAGACCAACGCCTGGCCCGACAACCGGGACAGATTCGCCAAGGCCGGCCCGGGACAGAACCCGCCCAGTCCCCAGCCAATTCCAAAAATCACCGAGCCGAACACGCGCCGTCCTGAAATCGGCATGGATGCCGTGTCCGGCAGATCGGTCGAGAACAGACGGATCTTGCGCTTCCGCAGGATGAGTTGTCCCAATCCGAAGACAGTCACCGCTCCGGCCATCACAAAGGGCAACGCCGGATCCCAGTCGCCGGTGAAATCAAGAAATCCAATCACGCGGGCGGGATCGGTCATGCCGGAGACGACCAACCCTGCTCCAAACAGGATCCCGGCCACGAGAATTGAAACCAGCTTCATACGCCCGGAATTTCCTATGCGACCCGGTTCCAGACGAACACGGTGATCGCGGCGATGGCCATGAAGACGACCGTGTAGAGCAGAGCGTCCCTGGCGCCCGATCCCAGACCGCAGACTCCATGGCCCGACGTGCAACCGCCGCCGACTCGGGCTCCGAACCCGACCAGCAACCCGGCGACACCGTAGACCGCCAGATTCCGGCCGCCGGGGATGGTGAACTCAGTCCACCCCAGATTCAACGCGAAGGCCAGGCCCGCGCCGCCAATCAACCCGACAAGAAACACGATGCGCCAGGCGGTGTCGCCCGGGGTCCAGTGCAGAATTCGCGCTGTGATGCCGGAGATTCCGGGCGTCCTGCCCGAGGCCGCCATGGCGAGAAGACTGCCCAGACCAATCAAAATGCCGCCAATCAACGGCCACACAAAGTCATTCATATTGTCAGATTGAAAACGGTAAAACAGGTCACTGCCGGTTCGTGGTTCGTGAATTGACCGACAGACTCGGCACAGCCTACGTACATTCACAAGCCAAGTCGAAGCCCTGGATCAGAATTCTCGCGGGTATCGCGATTGGCTTTTGACAACGATCCTGACGCCCCCCATCAATGCCCAAAGGCGTGAATGGCGCCGTTGTCCGTGCTGACGAAGAGTCTTCCATCCGCCGCGGCGAGGCCGAATGCGTTGCCGGAAACGGGCGCCCGCCACAAGACTTTCCCATCCTTGGCCGAATGGGCCGCGACTTCATTGACTCCCCCGACAAACAGGGTGTCGCCCGCCAGGATCAGGTCATGTGGATGCCCGCAGTCGGCGCGCCAGAGCACGGTGGACGGAAGTTGCTTCGACGCCCGCGCGCTGTCGAGTTGGGCCTGACGCATCTTCGCGATCGCCGCCTTCGCCTTGTCGCTTGAGAGGTTCTTGCCGAACGCCTTGATCTCGCGAGACAGGTTCCTTCGGCGGTTGTCGGCCTGGATCTTCAGCGCTGTCAGCTCGTTGTATCGTTGACGGTCCAGCGCGTGAAGTTGCGTGTCCGTATGCAGGTAGGAGCGGCCCTTGGAGACGAGGATGTGATTCCCGTCGAAGGTGATCACGGTGTTCCTGGCTTCGGCGTTGCTGAGTTCGAGGCCGCCGCTGCGGCTAGGGCCGTAGATGAGCTGGCTTTGATCATCGAGCAGGCAGTAGGTGCCGCCGCCGCCCTTGATCTGCCCTTCGAGCTTTCCGGTGGCGCGACTGAAGATGTAGGGGGGCGAACGGCCGGCCGGAACGTAGAGTTTGTCGTTCGCCGTGAGCAGAAAACCCTGAAGCGAAAGTTCGCCCGAACGCGCATGCTTCCATGTGCCCGGCCCGCCCGTCTCCCCGGTCGCGGCGTCGAGGGCGGCGACGTAGGCGGATTCCGACGGAAGAAACCCGGCGCCGCAATAGGCGATGCCATCCACGATCACGACCCCGCTGCGGACCGGCCAGAGCGAGATGAACTTGCCGTCGGAGGGAACGCGATAATCCGTTTCCGCAATCCGCTTCCTCCAGATCAGCGAGCCCTCCTTCGCATTGACGCAATACACGTGGCCGTCGTCGGAGCCGGCGTAGACGCGGCCGTCATGCCAGGTCGGGGCCAACCTGACCGGGCCGTCCGTGATATGCGCCCATTCCCGTTCGCCGGTGCCGGCGTCCAGGCAGAGGATCGCGTCCTCCACGGAAGATCCGAAATAGACGCGTCCGTCGGCGACCGCGACATTGAACACCCGGTCGAAATCCATGCGCGGCTTCAGGTCCTTGTCCGGGGCGTTGTAGAAGTCGCGCGGGGCCGGACCGGAAAAAGCCATCTGCGGAACGAAGGCGGAGCGATAAACCCATTGCTTCGTGAGTTTCGCCGCGTCCAACTGCTCGCCCGTGACGCCGCTGCGACGATGATCGTGCCGATAGGTCGGCCAGTTCTCCGCGAGGAGGTTTCCAACGCCGCCCACCAACAGGACCGCACACAGCGCCATGCGGACGCCGGCATGGGCCGGGCGACTTCGGCGTTGGTGATTCTGCAGGCGACGCATGGGCTCAGTAGTCGTTCTTGGTCCGGTAACCGATGGACAGTTGAATCGGGAAATTGCAACTGCAGCCGCCGCCGGATTCCGAGGAGAGGATCATGCCATCGGCAGAGACAATGCCGAGCCAGCAACCCGAGCGCAGGCCCTTCCATTCGGAGGTTTCGCCGGTCGTCAGATCCCAGACCTCGTCGTAGAAATCACGGTAGTGCAGCAGGTTGGCCGCGCCGGTCATGGTGGAGCACTTCTTCCGCTCGGGCGTGTCGCCCAGTTTTCTGCCCGTGCGCAGTTCGAAGAACTCCGGCTGCGCGATCAGCTTGTCGCCGGCGATGACCGGGTGCTGCACGTGGTGTCCGTGATCCGATCGGCGCCAGGGATACTTGTGTTTCCACAATTCGGAACCGTCCTTGGATTCGTAGACAAAGAGATTGTAGGTCTTGTCCTCGGGCATGGAACTCTGAACGACCAGCGCGCCGTCCCAATGACACAGGTAGAGCACGGTCGGCTGTTTCCCGTGGTCCACCGGCTTCTCCCAGACGACCGAGCCGGATTCCCGGTCAAGCGCCACCAGGTGGAGATCCGCGTAAAGTTCGGGGGCGCCGATTCTTCCCCGCGACCCGTTCAGGATCTTGGGGTGGCGGGACTCAAGGAAATAGACCCGCCCATCGCCCATGGAGATGGTGGGGTTGAGCGACACGCCGCCCGCGTAGGTCCAGACCCGTTCACCGGTTTGCTTGTCGATCGCAAACAAGACGTCGCTGCAGACCTTCTCCGTCCCTTCGCCGGTGGGCTTGTCATACCATTTATCGGCCCCATGAAAATCCGAGAAGCTGGCGTCGCGCGCGACAGCGCTGCCGAACAACAGGCGGCCTTCAGATGCAACGAATCCCCAGTCGAGCGGCCGTTCATCCGATCCGGTTTCCGTGATGGCATAGGCATGAAGCAGGCGGCCGGTGGCGGCGTCGACCTTCCAGCAGCGGTCGCGAATTGCCAGGTAGACCGCCTCGTCATCAAGGCAACTGTTGCTGGTGTCGACCTTGACGTTGGTGCGGCGCAGCCCCGGAATCTCGAGCGACCAGAGAATGCGGCCGTTGTAGGAGTCCTGCACGATCAGGCGGTTGTCGCCCTGGGTAAAGAGCCGCCCCTTGTGACTGAGCGGCCCCTGATTGCGGCCAAGGCGATCGATCATCGCGTCGGGGCCGGGCAGGCCGAACCATTGCACTTCGATGTTGTCCCCAGTCTTGCCGGAGATGAGTTGGTCGTGACTGTTGGAGGTCTGCCCGGCGTCGCCATACATGTGAGTCCAGGAACCCGCGCCCTCAAGCGCCGGTCGAACGAGCCGCTTCTTACCGACCATCATGACGCCGCCATTGGGACGCGCGTGACGCCCAAGCTGGACCGCGTGACGGGGCAGCTTGCCGGTTGCGACGAAGTGATCCGAGACCACCAGGTTGAAGCAGTAGTCGGGAAACGGGAGCCTGCCTTCCGGCGCATGATGCAGGGTCAACCTTTGTCCGTAGACCCCGGCGTCGAGAAACCGTTTACGCGCTCTCCGGACGGCTTCGGCGTCATCGCTCGCGCCCACCACGATAAGATTCGACCGCCGCGCCAACTCGTAGGCGAGGCGACCGTCCCCGCATCCGAAGTCGAGACAGTAGCCCTCGGAGATTCCCGACTCCGCCAGGATTCGTTCCGCGGCGGCGGAATAGCGGTCCGTCAGCTCGTCGCGAGGAAACGGACCCGTCGCTTCCGGGACGGCGGGCGTCGTAAAGTTGAAGGCGGTGTTGACGGCGATATCCTCCGTCTGCCCCACGCGCGCGCCGGCCCGACCTTGTATCCGATAGTGAAACACAGCCCGGTGCGGCAACCCGCTCAACCGAACCGAATGATTCGTGCGCGAACCGGCGGCGACATCGGCGTTCCGCCAATCCCCGCCCGGCATCCGGAACTGTAGCCGGCCTGCCTGCGGTTCGCGGGTGTGCCAGCGTACCGTCGCCGTCGAAGGCGTTTCGAACTGCAGATACGGCCCCAACGAGAGAAAAACCTCCGGTTCCAATGGGGGCGGCGGAAACACGTCCTTGGAGGCCTGATAGCGCGCGCGAATCTGGTCCGGATTCAACGCCTCGCCATGGATGAAAATCTCATGAAGCCGGCCGTGAAAGGGATAGACCTCGTTGTCATCCTTGTAGCCAGCGAGCCGAAACCAGGAGTCCGCATACTGGATCGGCCCCTCGCGCTGGGTGGAGGTCGTGTCCAGTTCACCGTCGATGTAGAGCCGCATGACCTCGCCGTCATAGGTCCCGACAATGTGATGCCACCGGCCCGGTTCGAACTCGGTCTTGCTGCGCAGATAGGTCAGCCGGTCCGTGCCGATCGCGAATTGAAAACGCGTCTCGTGTCCCCCGAGCAGCCAGCCTTTCTCAAAGTTGCCATTGTCCTGGATGTAACCTGCAATGTTGCTGTACTTGGTCTGCTTCTCCAGCGCCGCCCAGGCCTCCACGGTGATCGCCTTCGAAGGCAGGATCGTTTGCTCGCCCTTGGCCGTGATTTCCAGGTGATTGTCCCTCCCGACAATCCGCAACGCCGGGGGCGAGTCCAGAAACTCTCCTTCGCCAACAATCCGCGCCGGGCTCGTTCCCGCAATGTCCGGAACGACCTTCAGATCGCCCGTCGGCCTGCCGAATCGCCAGTGATGCGTCGGCGACTGCGCGCTCGCCGACCAGACGAATCCACACCAAAGGGCCAGCGCAAACAGACCTGTTCTTTCGGCGGTTCGCATGACGGGCACTGTGTTGGCGCTGCCGCGGGAATGCAATTCCGTACCGAGATGCTTAGCAGGGCAATCCTGACGTCGGCTGCCACGACCCGTTCGAACTACCCCCGCCCCGCCCCGTCGTCTTGAATTAACGCCTGCAACGCCGGTTTGATCCGCTTCGGCGAAGTTCGATGCACGCGCAGGCGGTCGCAGCCGTTGAATTGCATGAACGATTTGATTGGGCCCCCGCGAACTGGCCCATTGCGAATGAGATGATTTTCCGGGAAAA
>JAYPGD010000400.1:0-5713 GCA_038126655.1 Verrucomicrobiales bacterium | reverse complement strand
CGACCTCGTGGAAGTGGACCTCCTCCGGCGGCATGCCGTGGACCTTGCCCTCGGCCTCGGCGACACGTTGGAAGACGGCGATGGATTTCTCCTTCACCCAGTCGGAGAGACCGCTGGTCTGGATGAGTTCCTTGATCTGGGAGAAGTCGCGGGCGTGCTCGTGCGAATGGCCGACAGTTGGGCCGAGGCCGGCTGTCGGACTGCTGACCGGCATCAAGAGCAGCTCCACGTCGAATTTCACGCCGTCGATGTTGGCCTTCTGCTTTCGGGCGGCGTGGAGGCGATAGCCGTCGACCTTGAGTTTCTTGAGCTCCGCCTCCAGCGCGGCAAAGTCCACGCCGAGGTCGATCATGGCGCCGAGAAACATGTCGCCGCTGATGCCGCTGAAGATGTCGAGGTAGAGGGTCTTCATGGATTCCGCGAAGGGGATTCAACCACGGATGAACACGGATGAACACGGATTTGATGAAGGAGGGATGTGCCTGGGCAGCCGGGCCATTGGGAGCGGGCTCGAATAGAGGCGGAGCTATTGACGGGAGCGCGGAATTCATTCCGCTTCAACGCTGGCCTGACCGAGGCTTGTGTGTTGCCGGAGGCAGTGGGTATCCGGAGGTTGATGCGGAATGAATTCCGCGCTCCGAAATGGCGGCGGGACCGTGGCGTGGTCAGGCGCCGGTTTGAACATCCGTGTTCATCGGTGTTCATCCGTGGTTGGAGGTCAGCCCGCCAGGGCGTTGATCTGGCTGGCGGCATAGGCCGCGCCGAAACCGTTGTCGATATTCACCACGGTGACGCCGCTGCCGCAGCTGTTGAGCATGCCGAGGAGGGCGGCGATGCCGCCGAGGTTGGCCCCGTAGCCGATGCTGGTCGGGACGGCGATGACCGGTTTGTCCACCAGACCCGCCACCGCGCTGGGCAGCGCGCCCTCCATGCCGGCGACGGCGACAATGACGTGCGCCTTGCGCAGTTCGTCCGCCCGGGCCAGCAGGCGATGCAGGCCGGCGATGCCGACGTCGTAGATGCGCTTCACATGGTTGCCCATGATCTCGGCGGTGACGGCGGCCTCTTCGGCGACGGGCATGTCGCTGGTTCCGGCGCTGAGCACGGCAATCGTTCCCGCGCGTTTGGGCAAGGGCTCCTTTTCAACGGTCACGCAACGCGCGGCCTCGTGATGCACGGCGTCGGGCAGCCGCTTGCAGACGAATGCGGCCGCCGTGGGATCGATGCGGGTGACGAGGAGCTGGCCGGCCTTGTCGAGAATGGAGAGGCCGATCTCGGCAATCTGCTCGGCGGTCTTGCCGGTTCCGAAGACGACCTCGGGAAAACCGCAGCGAAGCTCGCGTTGCCGGTCGACCTGGGCGAAACCGAGGTCAGCGATGGGTTCGGCCTGGAAGGCGCGGAGGACGTCGGATGATTCAATCTCCCCGGCCTGGAGCTTTGCGAGCAGTTCGTTGGCTTCGGCCGGGGTCATGGTTCAACGGACCTGCGGGGCGAGGAGGCCGATCAGGTCTTCGATCTTCACCCGTTCCTGCTCCATGGAATCGCGGTGACGCAGCGTGACCGTGCCCTCGAGGCTCTTGTCCTCGCCGTCGCCGAGCGTGTCAAAATCAATGGTGACGCAAAACGGCGTACCGGCCTCGTCCTGGCGGCGGTAGCGACGACCGATGGCTCCGGTCTCATCGTAGAAGACGGTCATGAGCGGCTGGAGCATGGCCTTGATCTCCTTCGCCTTGGCGACGAGTTCGGGCTTGTTCTTCAGGAGCGGCAGCACGCCGACCTTGATCGGGGCGACGCGCGGACTGAAGCGCATGACGACCCGCGTCTCTTCCTTGCCCTTGGCGTCGGCGACGGTCTCCTCGTCGTAGGCGCTGCAAAGCAACGCCAGCACGAGGCGGTCGGCGCCGGCGCTGGGTTCGATGACGTGGGGGATGTAGTTGCCCTTGAGGAACTGCTCGACGTCCTTCTCGGTGACCTTCTCGGCGTGGGCCTCGATCCCGGCCTTCTCCTCGTCGGTCATGGAGTCCTCGATGGCCGCGCGGAAGTATTTGATGCGGGCGGCCTTGTAGGATTCGGCGAGTTCCTTCGCCTTGGCTTCGTCGAGTTTCTTGATCGCCGCCTGGAATTCGTCGTCGAAGTAGATCTGGGGCTTGCCGGAGCAGGCCTGATGCTTGGAGAGGTCATAATTGCCGCGGGCGGCGATGCCTTCCAGCTCCTGCTGGCCGAAGGGGAAATCGAACTCCACATCGGCGGTGGCCTTGGCGTAATGCGCGAGCTCGTCCGCGGTCTGCCAACGAATGTGCAGTTTCTCCGCGGGAAGGCCGATGCTTTCGTACCAGTCGAGGCGGGCCTCGAACCAGTGCTTGTGCCAGGCGTTCCAGCCCCATTCCCTGGCCGGATCGGCGCACTTGTCGTCTGCCCCGGGTTCCTGCACGGCGCCGCAGATCGCCCCGACGACCTCGTCCGGCCGGATGAAGAACTCGATCTCCATCTGCTCGAATTCACGGGAGCGGAAGGTGTAGTTGCGGGGGTTGATCTCGTTGCGGAAGGCCTTGCCGACCTGAGCGATGCCGAAGGGCACCTTCTGGCGCGAGGAGTCCACCACATTCTTGAACTGCGCAAAAATGGCCTGCGCGGTCTCAGGGCGGAGGTAGGCGACGTTGTCCTCGTGCTCGACCGGACCGACGTAGGTCTTGAACATCAGGTTGAAATCGCGCGGCTCGGTCTTTTCGCCGTCGCAGTCTTGGACGCACTTGCTGGGCTTCTGGGGGCAGGCGGTTTCCTCGAGTTGATCGGCGCGGAAGCGGCCTTTGCAGGTCTTGCAGTCCACCATGGGGTCGCTGAAGGTGCCGACGTGGCCGCTGGCCTTCCAGATGTCCGGGTGCATGATGATGGTGGCGTCGAGGCCGGCGATGTCCTCGCGCTTGTGGACCATGTCATTCCACCAGGTGTCCTTGACGTTGCGCTTCAGTTCGGCGCCGAGGGGGCCGTAGTCCCAGAAGCCGTTGATGCCCCCGTAAATCTCCGACGATTGGAAAATGAAGCCGCGCCGCTTGCACAGCGAGACGATCTTTTCCATCAATGCGTTGTCATGCTTGTCCGACATAGGGCGGGGAGTGTTTGCTCAAGGCTGGAGGGATGTCAAGGAGACCGGAAACGGAGGCCGGGCGCAGAAAAAGCCCGCCAACTACTGCGAGGGCATCGTCAAACTCAACTGAAATTCGACTCGCCGGCGGTTCCTCACTACACTCAATTTCCGATCCGTGAGCCGGAATCCCAAACCACTCCATCAACGAACCCAGGCGCTGCATCCGCGGAACCGGCATGGGGAGCGCTATGATTTTGCGGCGTTGACGCGGTCGTGCCCGGAATTGCAGGGCTTCGTGAAATCCAATCCCGCCGGCGGGGACACGATTGATTTTGCCGAACCGGCTGCGGTCAAGGCGCTCAACCGCGCCCTGCTCCTTCATCATTACGAAGTCGCGCTTTGGGATATTCCCGCGGGTTATCTTTGTCCGGCGATTCCGGGTCGGGCGGAATGCCTGCATCATCTGGCGGACCTGCTCGCCGGGGACAATGAGTCGGAAGTCCCGCGGGGGCGAAAGGTGAAGGTCCTGGAGATCGGCGTCGGAGCGAATTGTGTGTTCCCCATCATCGGCGCAGCGGAATACGGGTGGAAGTTCGTCGGCGCGGACATCGATCCGGTTTCAGTGAAATGGGTGAAGGAGCTGGCGACCGCAAACCCGCGGTTGAAGAACAATGTCGAAAGCCGCCTGCAGAAGAACCCCGCCAATTTCTTCAAGGGCGTCGTCAAGCCCAAGGAGCGGTTTGCGCTGACGCTCTGCAATCCGCCCTTTCACGAATCGAAGGAAGCGGCGACGGAGGGAACCTTGAGGAAGTTGAAGAACCTCGAAGGAAAACGGCCATCCGAGGCGACCCTCAATTTCGGCGGCAGCGACACCGAGCTTTGGTGTGACGGCGGCGAGGCCGGGTTTCTGAATGGCATGATCCGGGAAAGCACCAGGTTGCCGGAGGCCGCCGCCTGGTTCAGCACGATGGTTTCCAAGCGCGAAAACCTGCCCGGGATTGAAAAGACGCTGAAGAAAGTGAAGGCATTGGAATCCCGGACCATTGAGATCAGCCTCGGGCAAAAGAGAAGCCGGATCGTGGCCTGGACGTTTCAGGCGCGGGAGGAACGGCGGGCGTATTGGAGATAGGAGGGAATCTCGGGCCTTCAGGCCGGATCGAACAACCTGTCGAAACCCGCTTTTCGCAAGCCGGACTTCAGCTCCACATCGCTGGTCCACAATGGGACATTTAGATGCAACGCGAGGGCGACGAACGGGGTGTCGTTCTCATCCGTGTTCGCACAGAGTCGCCGAGCTTCCATCCAAACACCCATCGGTATGGCGCCTTCTTCAACGAGATCCAGACGCGTCATGATCACATTCAGGAAATCCAACAACTCCTCCTCGGGCAGACGGGACGCCTGAATAATGCGTTCCTTGTGTTTGAACAATTCGACAAAGAGGAATCGCGGCGCAAACAAACGGAGACGTTTTTCCGCGAACATGACCTCGCGCAATCGCGCCCGGGTGGTGACGCGGGCGCTTTTGCGCGAGGTTGGTGTCGATGACAACGGAATCAGTCACCTTCCGAAGAATCGAAGCGGGCCTTGTTCTTCTGCCACCAGCCCTCATTCACCTCTTCCGCAAGCCGCATGGCATCGTCATCTGAAAGCCGGCTTTGGCGCGCAACCGCTTCGGCTCGAATCCACGCTACAAAACGGTCCACGTCCTCCGGGGGCATCCCCTCGGTGGGGATGGTCAGTCGAATTTGATGTTTGTCCGCTTCAACAGCTACCATGGCGAAACAATCGACCCGTCGCCTGCGAAACTCAAGCGCAAGCATCCAGCTAAAGCTCCTTCCAAACGCCGCCCCCTGACTGCGTCCGAGTTGAAGCGCTCCGTCCGGAATTGTCTCGACCTTTCTGCGCCGCGGACCCTTCATTATGACATGCGTCAAATCCTTCTTTGTCTCTTCATTCTTGCCTCGGTCGCTGCCGCCCAACAACCGCCCTACAACAATCCGCCGGCGGTGGAGGCGCCATATTACCGTGTCCGCTACCCGGCGTCCGACAAGCCCGGTGAACTGATCTTCCCGGTCCAATACACGGTCTGGATTCCCCAGGGCGTAAAGACGCTGCGCGGCGTGGTCGTGCATCAACACGGTTGCGGCGAGGGTTCCTGCAAATCCGGGCAGACCGGCGCCTTCGATCTGCATTGGCAGGCCCTGGCGAAGAAGCACGACTGCGCGTTGCTGGCGCCTTCCTACGAGCAACCGCAGTCGGCGAACTGCCAGATGTGGTGCGATCCGCGCAATGGCTCCAGCGACAAGTTTCAGCGGGCGCTCGCCGATCTGGGCCGCCAATGCGGACATCCTGAACTGGCGACCGTCCCCTGGGCCTTATGGGGGCATAGCGGCGGCGGGCATTGGGCGGGCGGGATGGTCATGCTTCACCCGGAGCGGGTGGCCGCGGCCTGGCTGCGCTCGGGCGTGCCCTTTCTGGAGCCGGATCCCAAGCGGGAAACCATCAAGTCGCATGAACTGCCGAAGGCCGCGTTGGGCGTGCCCGTCATGTGCAACCCGGGAACCAAGGAAGGCGTCACGGTGAAGGACGGCCGCTTCGCCGGGGTCTGGCCCGCCAACGAACGTT
>JAYPGD010000399.1:0-5724 GCA_038126655.1 Verrucomicrobiales bacterium | reverse complement strand
GGGACGCTGGACTATCCCAAGGAAGATCTTCTGCCGCGCGGTCCCTTGCCTGCGAAGTGGTTGGACTACAAGGGGCGTCATGTGCATGGAAAGGAACTGGTGTTCTCCTATTCGATCGACGGACGCGACGTTCTGGAACTGCCGGGCACACAGAGGGGATTCGACGCCCTGATTCACACTTTGGAAATCGCGCCGGGCGAGAACGCGTTGAAACTCTGCGTGGGACAGGCGGAGCAGTATGAGGATGACATTGTCGGCTTGGTCCCCTTCGACAGCGCCGAGTTGAGGATTGCCCGGAGGTCGGGCGATGCGTCGGGGAATGCCTTGCTGGGCGGCGAAAGTCTGGATGGCGTGTTGGGCAGGTTCAATGTGGCCGCGTTGTCCGGCGATGTGAAGGGGCTGAAGCTGTCGGTGGATTCGAGTTACCGGATGGTTCTGGACATCCCGGCCGGTTCGCGGAAAAGGACGATCCAGGTGGCGCGCCATGCGGGGCGGGGCGCGCCAGGGTTGCAGTCCTTTCTCGGCATGGCTCGTCACCGGCAGGGGAAGGGCGATCTTCCGAATCTTGCCGGAATGACCCAAGGCGGGCCCGCCAATTGGCCGGAGACGCTGACATCATCCGGAGAACTGGGCTCCGACGCGCAGGCCTATACCATCGACACGCTGACCCTGCCGGACTCGAATCCCTGGAACGCCTGGTTGCGCACGGCGGCGTTGGATTTCTTTAAGGACGGCCGGATGGTCGTCACCACGCACGGCGGCGATGTCTGGATCATTTCCGGAATCGACAAGGGGCTGGGCAACCTGAAATGGAAGCGATTCGCCGCGGGACTTTATGAGCCCTTTGGCGTGAAGGTGGTGGACGGAAAAGTCTACGTGACCTGCAAGGATCGGATTGTCCGGTTGCACGACCGCAATGGCGACGGCGAGGCCGACTTCTACGAGAATTTCAGTTCGGATACGGATGTCTCGATCTTCTTCCACGCCTTCAACTTCGATCTCCAGACGGACGCGGAGGGCAACTTCTATTACGCCAAGGCCGGGCAATACACGGATCACGCCTTGCCTGGCGCGGTGATCAAGATCTCGCCGGACGGGAGGAAGCGTGAGGTCTACTGCACCGGATTCCGCACGCCCAATGGCATGGGCATGCTGCCGGATGGACGCCTCTCTGTGAGCGACAACCAGGGCACCTGGATGCCGGCTTCGAAGGTCAGCATCGTGAAGCAGGGCGGTTTCTACGGCTATGTGAACAACGTGAAGAATCCCAACTGGGCGCCCGATGGCGGACGCATCGATGTGTCGAAGGTGATTCCGCCGAAGACCTTCGATCAACCAATCATCTGGATGCCGCAGGACTTCGACAACTCCAGCGGAGGGCAGCTCTACGTGGACGATCCGCGCTGGGGGCCGTTGTCCGGGAAGCTGTTGCACACCAGCTTCGGCAAGGGGTGGTTGTATTACTTCATGCTGCAGGATGTGGGCGATGTATCGCAGTCCGCGATCGTGAAGTTGCCTTTGGACTTCGTGACCGGCATTCATCGCGCCCGGGTGAATCCGAAGGACGGACAGGTCTACACTGTCGGGTTGAACGGCTGGAACGGCGGCGGTCGCAAGGGGCTCATCGAGGGCGGCATCCAGCGCGCGCGTTACACCGGAGCCGAGGTGAAGTTGGTGACCGACGTGCAGGTGAAGCCGGGCGGCATCGAACTGACCTTCAACTTCAAGCTCGATCCGAAGTCCGCGGCGGAAGCTTCGTCCTACAAGCTGCAACAGTGGAACTACAAGTGGCTGCAGCGTTACGGTTCGGATCAATGGTCCGTGCAGAACCCGGACAAGCAGGGGCGCGATGATGTTAAGATCGACAAGGTCCTGGTGGCGCCGTCGGGCAAGCGGGTGTTCCTTGCGATACCGGGAATCCAACCCGTGAACCAGATTCTGGCGAAGCTGGATTTGAAAGCCGCCGCCGGCGGCGAGTTCCGGGAAGAGTTCTACATGACGATCAACCGCGTGCCGAAGGATTGAAGCCAAGATTTGTGGATCGCGGTATTTGGATCGTCGACCTATGGTCCGGCCATGTCCTATAATCAGTCCCATGAAGCGTTGCGGATCGGCGTGGTCGGCTACAGCGCGCGAAAGTTTGATGGAGCGATTGCGCGAGCTGAGTTGAGCCGGATCTTCTATGAGGAGATGGAGACGCGTGAGGCGGAGCCGGCTCGGATTGAGGTGGTCAGCGGATTGACCAACCTGGGCGTGCCCAAGATCGCGTATGAGGTGGCGACGGAGTTGGGGATGAAGACGGTGGGGATTTCGGCCAGTCTCGCGCTGACATCCGAGGCGGGGACGTTCCCGGTCGACAAGCAGATCATCGTCGGCCAGAACTACGGCGACGAGTCGGAGGAATTCATCGGATACATCGATGTGCTTGTGCGGATCGGCGGGGGAAAGCAGAGTCTGGATGAGGTCGCCATGTTCCGGAAGCGGTTTGATGGGGACGATGCGAGTCTGGCCAGGTGCCTGATCGAGGTGGAACTTCCCGAGTTGAAGGAGGAGGCGTGATGGAGGGATGCAAGAGAACTGGAGTTTCGAACAGTGGCTCCCTTGGGGAGTCATCTGTTTCGGAGCGCCGAGCATGGCTCGGCAGTTGCGGCGGGACTGGAAGCTCATGCCGAGCAATGCTCGGCGCTCCGAGGAGTGAGGGTTGGCGGGCGCGGTTTGCAATCCTGGCTGCGACTGCCATGTTCTTCTGCGCCTCCGTCGAGGCCGCCCTGCGCGCCGGGGCGGCCAGGAGCAACATCACGCCGTCCATGGGCGTGCGCCTGGACGGCACGATCATGCAGATCGGCCCCGCCAAGGGGATTCACGACGAACTTCACGCCCGCTGCCTCGTCCTGGACGACGGGAAGGAGCGGTTCGCCATCGTGGTCTGCGACAACACGATGATCGCGCAATTCGTGATGGATGACGCCAAGGCGATCATCGAGGAGCGTTCGGGGCTTCCGTCCAACCGCGTGTTGATCTCGGCCACGCACACCCACAGCGCGCCGAGGGCGATCGGCATCAGCGATGAACCCGAGGACCGGGCCTACCTGAAGTTCATGGCGCGGCGCATCGCGGACGGCGTGCAACGCGCGATCAACAACCTGGCGCCGGCCGAGATCGGCTGGGGCGGGACGGAGGTTCCGGATTTCGTGCACAACCGTCGTTGGTTCGTGGAGGGGAATGAAAAGACGCCCAATCCGTTTGGCGAAAAGGGCGAGACCGTGCGGATGAATCCCGGGCGGGGCAAGCTGATCAAACCGGCCGGCCCGGTGGACAAGGAGTTGTTCGTGCTATCCGTCCGGCACGCCGACGGTCGCCCCATGGCGTTGTTGGCGAACTACGGACTTCACTACATCGGCGGCATTCCGAGCGGTCATGTCAGCGCGGATTACTTCGGCGTGTTTGCCGATCGGATCCAGGAATTGCTCAAGGCTGACCGGCAGGAGCCGCCGTTTGTGGGGATCATGTCAAACGGAACCAGCGGCGACATCAATGCCATCGATTTCACGGCTGCCCGCAAACGCTTCAAACCGTATGAACGGATGACAAAGGTGGGACGAGCCACGGCGGCGGCGGCATTTGAAGTTTATCGGAAGATTGAGCATCGCAGCGACCTGAGCCTGGGTATGCGGGAGGTGGAATTGCCCTTGCGCATCCGCAAGCCGGACGCCGCGCGCCTCGATTGGGCGAAGCCGCTCTACGCCAGTGGGCAGGCGAAGTTCGACGCCGGCAAGCGATTGACGCGGCCCGAGGTCTACGCCCGCGAGGCGATGCAATTGAAAGACTATCCGGATGTTGTGAAGATCAAGTTGCAGGCCATTCGGATCGGCGGCCTCGGAATCACCTCGATACCCTGCGAAGTGTTTGCCGAGACCGGCCTTGGCATCAAGGAGAAGAGCCCGATGAAGGCGACCTTCACCATCGAACTGGCCAATGGCTTTTACGGCTACCTGCCGACGCCGCAGCAGCACGAGTGGGGCGGCTACGAGACCTGGCCCGCGCGCTCAAGCTGCCTCGAAATCCAGGCCGAGCCGAAGATCCGCAAGGCGGCGCTGGGGATGTTGGAGGAATTGAAGGGGGAGTGAATCCGGCATGCCGATGATCGACCATGAGACTTGGCCGGAGGACGCCGCCGTCCCGATCTTCATCGCCGGCAATGTGAAGGAGGCGCAGCGTGTGCAACGCGCGTTGGACGATGCGGGGTTGGATTACTCGATTCAGGCGGAGAAATACGAGACGGCGTTCAGTTTTATCTTCGGTTCCTATGATGGCGTTGCCTTCCATGTTCTGGAATCTGAATCCGATCGGGCCGTGCAGGCGCTTCTCGACGCCGGTGTGAAGATTCGGGTGGTGAACGATTCGGGCGCCGATGCAAAGAATTGATTTCACTTGGAGATTTTCGAATTGAGTCGATTGGAGCTACGCTCTCTCCCCATGAACCCAGCCGACTTTCTTGCCGAATTCAAAGCGGAGCGCGCTTCCGCGATCCTGCGCACGAACGACACGGACAACGCCCGCAAGGCAATGGACGCCGCGGTCGAGGGCGGTTTCCGGATCGTTGAGTTCACCTATTCCATTCCCAATGTCCTGGAGTTGATCCGGGAGTTTTCCGGACGCGAGGGATTGATCGTCGGGGCGGGCACGGTGGTGACGCGGGAGGAGGCGGTGCAGGCGGCCGAGGCGGGCGCGAGTTTCCTGGTGTCGCCGGTGGTGGATGGAGAAGTCATCAAGGCGGCCGGCGAATTGGGCGTCGCGATGATGCCGGGCTGTGCGACGCCGACCGAAATGTTGCAGGCGCATCGCTTGGGCGCCCAGTTACAGAAGTTGTTTCCGGGGCAGGCGGCCGGACCGATGTGGGTGAAGCAGACTTTGGGGCCGTTGCCGTTTCTCAACATCGTGCCGACCAGCGGCGTCGATATCGAGAACGCGGCGGACTATCTGAAGGTTGGCTCCTTTGCGGTCGGTTTCGTAAACAGTCTGTTTGCGCCGGAGGAGATCGCGGCGGGAAGGTTTGATGTCATCCGGGAACGCGCGGCGGCGATGATGGCTGCGGTCCGCGGCGCGGGGTGAAAGCGCTCCGGATGGGAGAGGAACTACAACCGCCTGAGGTTTTGGACGTGGGTTGGTGTTTCGTGTGCGCGGCAGATGGAATGAATCCGTTCGGCGGCCTTCCACAATTTTGGCCCCGGGCTGGTCAACAAGGGGCGAGGCGGGAGCCGGTCGTTTGCTCATCATGGAGTCGCAAGAGGAATCCAAGAGAAAGGAATTCCATGAGCGCGCAAATCGATGATCCGAAAAGGCGGCTGCTGGAGATGCGGGAGGGCATTGTCCGACGTTTGGCGAAAATTGATGGAGACATCCATCGCAAGGACGGGGCCTTGGAAATGGACTCCCAAGAGCAGGCGGTGCAACTGGAGAATGACGAGACCATGGATGCGTTGGACGAAGCCGGGCGTCGGGAACTGGCCCAGATCGATCATGCGCTGAAGGATCTGGAGGCCGGGCGTTATGGAATCTGTCGGGATTGCGGCCAATTGATTGGAGCGGGGCGAATGCAGGCCTTGCCCTTTGCGATCAATTGCGTGGTCTGCGCGGAGAAGGCGGAGCGCGCCTGAACAAAGTTTTTTCTTCCATCGGGGGGCGGAATCCGTAGCTTTTGCGCCCCATGAGTGAAACGACCGT
>JAYPGD010000398.1:0-5731 GCA_038126655.1 Verrucomicrobiales bacterium | reverse complement strand
TCGGGGCGCCGAGCATGGCGGTCTGTCGCACATGTCTATTTTCTGAACTGCGCCCACGGGTGATGTTCCCCCCTCTTCATGACGCGCCCATCGGCAACTACCCGCTCGCGCGGAGTCGACAAAGCGACTATACAGGCCTGCCATGACCGCACGCTATCTTGCCTGTGACCTTGGCGCGGAAAGCGGCCGCCTGATGCTGGCGACGCTCGACCGGGGCAAACTCACGCTCGAGCAGATCCACCGCTTCTCCAACAACCTGATCCAGACCGACAACGGCTCGCTGCATTGGAACATCCCGGAACTGGCGGCCGAGGTGAAGGCGGGCCTGAAGAAGGCCGGCGCAATGAGCCTCGAGATCGCGGGCTTCAGCGTGGACTCCTGGGGCGTGGACTACGTGTTGTTCGACGAAGCCGGCAAGCTGATGTCGCCCACCTTCTGCTATCGCGATCCACGCACGAAGCGCGGCGTGGAGGCGGCCTACGGGAAGACGGACTGGGAGACGATCTTTGAGGAGACGGGCATTCAGTTCATGCCCCTGAACACCCTGTTCCAGCTGATGGCCGAATCGCCGGAACGCCTCGAGCGCGCGGCCCTCCTCCTGGGCGTGGGCGATGGGATTCACTTCCTGTTGTCGGGCAGCCGGATGATTGAGGAATCGATGGCCAGCACCTTCCAGCTCTACAACCCTCGGTCGCGCGACTGGTCAGGGAAGCTGATTGAAACCCTGGGGCTGCCGGGGCGCATATTCCCAAAGATCACGCCGTCGGGCAGCCGTCTTGGCCCGCTGCTTCCCGCCCTTGCGGAGGAAAGCGGGCTGTCGGGCGTGGAGGTGATCGCCGGCTGCACACACGACACCGGCGCGGCCGTGGCGGCGGCTCCGGCGGTCGATGGCGGCTCGTGGGCCTACATCAGTTCGGGCACCTGGTCGTTGATGGGGACGGAGCTGGACTCGCCCATCGTCACCGACGCGTGCCGGGATTTGAACTTCACCAACGAGATCGGCCACGGCGGTTCCGTGCGGCTGCTGAAGAACATCATTGGATTGTGGCTGATCCAGGAGTGTCGTCGCCAATGGGCTCGCGAGGGACGCGAGTTCGACTATGCCGGACTGACGACCCTGGCCGAAGCAAGCGAACCCTTTGGGTCCCTGATCGATCCGACCGACGCGCGCTTCGTCGCGCCGGGCGACATGCCGGGCCGAATCCGGGAATACTGTCGGGAAACCGGCCAACCGGAGCCGGAGGAGCCCGGCGCGGTGATCCGCTGCGCCCTGGAGAGCCTGGCCCTGTTGTACGGTCGCACGCTGCGCCAGATCGAGACCCTGATCGAACGCCCCATCGACCGGTTGCACATCGTCGGCGGCGGAACGAGAAACCGGCTTTTGAATCAGCTGACCGCCAATGCCGTGGGCGTCACGACCGTCGCCGGCCCGGCCGAGGCGACCGCCGCCGGGAATGCGCTCCTGCAGGCCGTGGCGCTGGGGCACGTGGCCTCGCTGACGGAAGCGCGCAAGATCGTGGCGGATTCGTTCAAGCCGGAAACCTGCCAGCCGGAGGACGCGGACGAATGGAGGTCCGCCACGGCGCGGTTTGCGGCATTGACCGGCGGGTGATCCCAAGACTTCGTTGCTTTCCCGCTCCCATTCCCACGCGGGCCTCGTTCCCGGGCAGCGCTTTCGCTGGAATCAAAGAGCGATCCCCAAAAGCATGTTGCAGCGTGCGTTGTGTCAGCGCAGACGCCGACTGTCGCATGATTGTTCCGTTGTTCCGCTGACACAGCCGACGCTACATCGGTGAAGCTGTTTCGATTGCCGGTCAATCGGTCGCCCCAGAATCCCGTTGCAAATCGGAACGCCGCAATGCATCACCGTGCGATGCGGCAGACCGGTCTTTTCCTCGCGCTTGCGATCCTGGCGCCATGGGCGTCAACAAGCCTCGCCGCGGAGTCCAAATTCACCCCCGATCAACTCAGGCTCTTCGAGTCACGCATCCGGCCGGCCCTCGTCGATCACTGCTACAAATGCCATTCCGCCGAAGCCGGCAAGTCCAAGGGCGGGCTGACGTTGGACACCCGGGCAGGCGTTCTCAAAGGCGGCGACAGCGGACCCGCCATAATCCCCGGCAAGCCCGCCAAGAGCCTGCTGTTGACCGCCATTTCCCACGCCGATCCGGATCTGGAGATGCCGCCCAACAAGGCGAAGCTTCCCGACGCAGTCATCGCGAATTTCCGGAATTGGATTAAAATCGGCGCGCCCGATCCTCGAAGCAGCGACGGCCTTTCAACCGATTCCAAGGCCAAGGCCGGGCGCGACTTCTGGGCCTTCAAGAAACCCGTCCGGTCCGCGCCGCCAACGACCGCCGATCCAAAGTGGGCGCGCCGCCCCCTGGACAACCACGTCCTGGCCAAACTCGAAGCCGCGGGCCTGAATCCCTCGCCCGACGCAGCCCCCGAAACACTGCTGCGGCGATTGCACTTCGACCTCGTGGGCCTGCCGCCGGCGCCGGCTGACAATCAACGCTTCCTGGCGCGTATCGAATCGAACGGCATCGAGCGGGCCTTGGCGCTGGAGGTCGATACGCTGCTTGCCTCCGAACGCTTTGGCGAACGTTGGGGGCGTCATTGGCTGGACGTCGCCCGCTACGCGGAGTCCAGCGGCAAGGACAGCAACTTCACCTTTCCGCACGCCTGGCGGTATCGGAACTACGTCATCGACGCCTTCAACCAGGACAAGCGCTTCGACCGCTTCATCACCGAGCAGATCGCCGGCGATCTGTTGCCCGTATCCGATCCGGAGACGCGCGAACGACTGTTGATCGCCACAGGCTTCCTCGCCATCGGCCCCAAGGGATTGAACGAGATGAACCCGGCCCAGTTCCGCGCCGACCTGATCGACGAGCAGATCGATTCTGTGACCCGGGCGATCACCGCGACATCGGTCGCCTGCGCCCGTTGTCACGATCACAAGTACGATCCCTTCACCATGGAGGACTACTACGGATTGGCAGGGATCTTCGGCAGCTCCAAGACCTACTTCGGCACGCGCGTGGCGCCGAACAACCAGCGCGGCGGCGACCTCATCGAACTGCCCCGTCGCGAGGGCCAGGTGATTCCCAACAAGTCGATGCCGAAGAAGAAGGTCGACAAGCTCAAGGCCGATCTCGCCGAACTGAACCGCGACGAAAAGGAGAGCAAGGCGGCCGCAATCAAGGCGCGTCTGGAAGGCCGCGACCCCATGAAGTTCTTCAGCCTGCAGAAGGCGCTCCGGATCATCTGGCGACGCGGCTCCATCGAAGGCCAACTCAAGACCGTGGACGACGAAGGCCGCGCGCTGCCGCTGGCGATGGGCGTGACCGAGGGCAGGAAGATTCAGGATGCCCCCTTGCTTGAACGCGGCGAGATCAAGCGACCCGCGGGGCGCATTCCTCGCGGCTTCCCAGAGGCCATGGAGCTGCCGTCGAAACGGAAGATTGGTTCCGACCAAAGCGGCCGGCTCGAACTCGCCCATTGGCTGTCCGATCCGGATCATCCGCTGACCGCGCGCGTCATGGCGAACCGCGTCTGGCGGCACCTGCTCGGCACGGGAATCGTCGCAACCATGGACAACTTCGGTTTCAACGGCGAACGCCCGAGCCACCCGGCTTTGCTGGACCACCTGGCGCTGAAGTTTGTGGATGGCGACTGGTCCGTAAAGGCCCTCGTCCGGGAGATCGCGTTGTCTCGAACCTATCGTCAGTCCTCCGTCCATCGCGAAGACGCCTTCCTTGCGGATCCGGACAACCGCCTGCTCTGGCGCGTCAGCAAGCGCCGCATGGACGCCGAGTCCATTCGCGACGCGATGCTCGCCGTCTCCGGCTCCAATGACTTCAACCGCCCCATCGCCTCGTTGATCGGCAATCTCGGACACCGTCCCGTTTCGTTGCTGGCCTTTGCCAAGGGCGTTCCCTCCGATCTCGACGGCTCCAACCATCGCTCGGTCTATCTACCCGTCGTGCGCGACCGCCTGCCCGATGTGTTTGAACTGTTCGACTTCGCGGAGCCCAGCCTCGTGACCGGCGACCGGGAGACAACCAATGTCCCGCTCCAGGCGCTCTACCTGATGAACGGCCCCTTCGTCCACAGGCAGTCCGAACGCCTCGCGCAACGCGTGACCGCCGAGGCCGATTCAACGGACAGCCGCGTGAAACTCGCCATCGCCCTCTGCTTCACCCGGACCCCGGACAAGGCCGAACTGGAATTGGCGAAGAGATTCTTCGCCACGCCTGCCGCCAAGGAAGCTCCCGACAAGGCGTGGCAAACCTATTGCCAGGCATTGCTGGCCACCGCCGAATTCCGCAACCTGGATTGAATCCATGATTTCCACCGGTTTCACCCAACTCACCCGCCGCGAGGCGCTGAAGACCGCCGCCTCCGGGTTCGGCTACCTCGCCTTCGCCAGCCTCGCGAATGAGGCCGCCGCAAGGAACGGCCTCGCCCGGCGGGAACCCCACTTCAAGCCCCGGGCCAAACGCGTCATCTTCCTGTGCATGAAGGGCGGCCCTTCGCACCTCGACCTCTTCGATCACAAACCCGAGCTGACGCGGCAAACCGGCAAGCCCACGGAGATCGGCAAGGAACGCGGCGGCGCGCAATTGCTCGGCTCGCCCTTCAAGTTCAAGCAGCATGGCGCGTCGGGTCAGTGGATGTCCGAGCTCTGGCCGCAGTTGTCCCGCCACGCGGACGACCTGTGCCTCCTGCACAGCATGCACACGGACCTGCCGAACCATCCGCAGGCCTTCGCCCAGATGCACACCGGCAGCTTCCAGTTGATCCGCCCCTCGCTCGGCGCCTGGACGCTCTACGGCCTTGGCAGTCAGAACGAAAATCTCCCCGGATTCATCACCCTCAATCCGCCGGCCGACTTCGGCGGCGCGCGCAACTATGGGAGCGCCTTTCTCCCCGCCATCAACCAGGGGGCCAAGATCGGCGGCGGCCAGATCCCGGCGATCTATGCCGCCTTCCTCAAGAAGGATCGCGAGCCCGGCCCGCCTTTGAAGAACATTCACAACGAGCATCTCTCCCGCGACCTCCAGCGCGCGCAGCTCGACCTCGTGCGCGGCATGAACCAACGCAAGCTGGAGCGGGATCGGAATCATCCGGAGATCGAGGGCGCCATCGAATCCTTCGAACTCGCGTTCCGCATGCAGGACGAGGTGCCCAACGTCCTCGACATGAGCGGCGAATCCGAAAAGACCCGCGAGCTCTACGGCATAGGCCAGGGAAAGGACTCGGATCGTTTTGGCCGGCAATGCCTGCTCGCGCGTCGCCTCACCGAGGCCGGCGTCCGCTTCGTGGAAATCACCGCGCCCACCGAATGGGATCACCACCGCCTCCTGCGCGAACGCCTGGCCTCCAGCTGCGCCGCGGTAGATCAACCCATAGCCGGATTGCTCACCGACCTGAAACAACGCGGCCTGCTCAAGGACACCCTCTTGGTCTGGGCGGGGGAATTTGGACGCAGCCCCTACGTCCAGAGCGGCGACGGGCGCGACCACAACAACAAGGGCTACACCACCTGGATGGCCGGCGGCGGCGTAAAGCCCGGCCACGCCCACGGCTCAACCGACGAGTTCGGCTACAAGGCCGTGGACAAGCCCGTCCACATCCACGACTGGCACGCCACCATCCTCCACCTCCTCGGCCTCGACCACAAACGCCTCACCTTCAACTACGGCGGAAGGGATTTCCGACTGAC
>JAYPGD010000397.1:0-5737 GCA_038126655.1 Verrucomicrobiales bacterium | reverse complement strand
ACCATGCTGATCCGCCGCGAAGGCAAAGGCCACGGCTGGCCGGGCATGGAAAAGGAGATGGCCCTGATGGCCGGCTGGTTCGACCAGCATCTGAAGACCAGGGCCTCCGGAAAATAGGCGCGATCTCAAGCGCGCCATTCAAGCCATGCAGACGCGCCTTCATGACAAGCGCTTCCTGCTGACGCTGGGTGGATGGTTCCTGGCCATGGCGATTCTCGCCGCCCTTCGGCCAGCATCCTGCGCCCCTTCCCGTTCAAGGCATCCCTCATTCACCACCTCGACCGGACGCAAGGTGGAGATCATCCGCGCGAACTACGGCACAAACCACAGCTACTCCACCGACTCCAGACTCGTCGCCAGCCTGAGGAAGCGCCTGCCCGCCGGCATCTCGCGCCGCATCCTCCCCAGGCCGGACAACTTCTCCAGAATTGAACGCAGGCCCGGACTGACCGTGTTGATCCGCCCTTCGTATTTCCTGATCACCAACAAGACCGACAACGTCACGGAGATCGCACCGGACGCGTTCGACTCAGACTGGAAGGCCCGGATCGTCACCAGCACGGGTGAGACTTTTCCGAGCCAGGGGCAATATTCAACGACGGGAGCAATGAACCAGGAAGCCTGGGTCCTGTTCAAGTTCGACAGCCTTCCTCTGCGCGAACCGACGCTGAAGGTCCGTGTCGACATCGACGACGAGGAACACGAATTCACGGTCAAGAACCCGATCGATCCCGCAACCTTGTCCCCGTACAAACCGGATCCGAAACCGTGGAAGAAATCGGTCGCCGGCTACGACGTGGAAATACGCGACGCCTACCTGCGCCCCTTTGAAGGCCACTCCGTGCTCCACCTGGACTTCCATTTCAGCCAGGACGGCAAGAACCTGAACGACCAGGTGGCGCGGACCTATTCCCTTGAAGGCAGCGCGGGCATCAACTCGCAGCGATTTTCCACCAACGAGCCCGTCTGGAAGGTGAACCTCCAATTCTCCTTTCAGACGAACGCCCCGGTCGTCGGCGCGCCGCCGCCCCGACATCAGGCCGCCTTCTTCCTGTCGCCCAAGGACCTCGACCGCAGCCCGGGCATCCGCCCATTCAGACGGGCCGATTGATCACGGCGCGACTTCCCCGCCTCCGTTGCGCGCGGACTCGAGGCAGGCGTTGAGCAGCCGCTGCGTCTTCAAGGCGACCTCCGGCCAGAACGCGTCCGCCTCGCCCTTGTTCACAAGGGCGGAGAAATTGCGGAACAGGTTGGTTTCCTGCGCGTCGGGCTTGCTGTCGCTGTATTCGGAGATCCTGTGGACGCGGCTGTGACGCTCCATATGAAAATCACAGCAATCCTGATTGAAGCGGGCGCTGTTTGTCCCGAACTCCAGTTGATTGCCGAAATAGGGCAGCACGAAATCGTCCAGGCTCAGGTAGCCCTTCGTGCCGCTGATGTTCACGAGCTGCATGTTCTCGGTGAGGAAGGAATTGTAGAACGAGGCCGACACGCCGTTGGCAAAGAAAAGTTCCCCGGAGAATTCCATCGGAACCGCCTCCGGGCTGTCGTCATTCTGGCGCGTGGCAAGCAGGCGTCCGACGACCTTCTCCGGCATCTCGTATTTCATCGCCCACAAGGCCATGCGGCAGGTGTACCAGCCCAGGTCGCCAAGGCAGCCCATGGATTCCAATGCGCTGTTCACCCGGATGTTGCCCGTCAGAAATTCGTCCGGCGCGCAGAAACTGAACTGCGTGCTGATGCGCTTGATCTGCCCGACCGTCTCGCCGTCGTCCAACACGGCGCGCATGGCCGGCAGCCGCTCACTGTGCATGAACATGATGCCGTCCATGAACTGCACGTTGTTGTCGCGGCAGGCTCCGACCATCGCCTCCAGATCCGCGACCGTGTCCGCGCAGGGCTTCTCGCACATCACGTGCTTGCCCGCCTGCGCCGCCTTGATCACCCATTCCTTGCGCAGCCCGGTTGGCAGCGGAATGTAGACGGCGTCAATGTCGTCGCGCCCGAGCAGTTCATCGTAGCTCCCGACCGCCTCCGGCTTCTCCGGAAAGGCGACCTGGGTCTGGCATTCGTCAATGAAGGCCTGCGCCTTCTCCACGCTGCGACTGGCCACGGCCCTGACGACCGCGTTGCCGGAATTGCGGATGGCCTGCCAGTTCTTCCGGGCGATGCCCGCCGTGCTCAAGATGCCCCAACGACAAATCTGTTCGCTCATGATGTCTGCTGATGTTGATTGGAAACGCAAGAACCGGACGCAACCGCCGGCTCCAAAGGGCCGGGACCTTAACCGGAGTCCCCGGAGACGCCAATGCGGAATCGAACGCTTCGGCGGAGCGCTTGAATCCCCCCGCCCTTCCATGCAGGCTGACAACCGTCGTCCATGAATGGCAAAACGGACATGCGAGAAAGCCGATCAACCGGTCTCTCCACGCCTTCACCCAGGCGGGTCCTGCTGCTGGCGGCGATTCTCATCGTCGCCGGGAGCGGCCTCGCCATCTTCCATCAATTCGACCCGGCGCGGCACGGATTCTTTCCCCGCTGCTGGCTGCATTCCGCCACCGGACTGCATTGCCCCGGCTGCGGCGGCCAGCGCGCGGTCCACGCCCTGCTCAACGGCGATCTCGCCGGCGCCGCGAGGAACAACCTGATGTTCGTCCTCGCGCTGGGCATCGGCGCCTGGTTGGGAATCGCCGAGATCCATCGCCGTTGGAGGAGCCTGCCGCCCCGACTGCCCCGCCCCGGCGTCCCGAAGCTCGTCTGGGTGTTTCTCGCCGCGTTCTTTCTTTTCGGCATCCTTCGCAACATTCCCGTTTCACCGTTCACCCATCTGGCGCCGTGACACGCCCCCTCGTTCCAAGATTGAACAAAGAACTCGACCCCGCCAAGGCCGGGACCTTCCTCCTGATCAACCAACTGGTCACCCCCGGCGCCGGCTCGCTGATGGGAGGCCGTCGGGTCGGTTACCCGCAACTCGCGCTCGCCTCCGCCGGGTTCCTCCTGATCTGCGGATTCTTTTACGGCCTGATCACGGAAACCTGGCGCCTGGGAGAATACCCTGATGACTTCGGCGGCTACGGAACAATGGGAATCTACGGCCTCCTGGCCTTCGCCGCATCCTGGCTCTGGAGCCTTTTCACCAGCGTCTCCATCTGGCGCGAAGCGCAGCGCTTGAAAGCCAAGTCCAACGCCGCCAAAGAACCCCCGCCCCTCCCCGGCCCGGAACGCCCGTAACCGCGATCTCCAAGTTTCGCCCCGAGCGCCGCTCGAGCGAGAACCGCTCGGAACGCTGTGTTTCACTGCTCGTCCGACCGGACTCGAATCGCATCCTGAAGATCGCGGCTACGGGATGTCCGTCAACGCCGCCAGAACCTCCTGCGCCGTCATCCCCGCGACTTCCACCAACTTGGCGCGCGACGTCCCGCCGCGCACGATGCGAAGCGCTCTCTTCGACGCCCCCATCCGTTTCGCCAACAACTTGATCACCGCTTCATTCGCCGCCGAATCCACCGGCGGCGCCGTCACTCTGATCTTCAGGACATCCCCCTCGGTCGCGCCAATCTCGTTGCGCTTGGCCCGGGGAGTGACTTTCAACGCAAGTCGCGCGCCACCAGGACCATCGTTCAGGAATCCCGGCAGATCGCTCACAACTTCTCAATCTCCGACCAGAGCGGTTTCAGGTCCTCATCCCGCAGCGCCATCTTCTTGATGCCGGACACCGAGGTGACCCGCGAGTCGGGCTTCACGCTCTCCATCAACAGCCCCACCGTCCTGGCCGTCTGCTTCTCCTCCGCCTTCAACGCCTTCGAAAACCACTCGCGCGCCTCGTCCAGGCAATCCAACTGACAGGCGTAGCACGCAAGGTTATAGGGAACGACCGGCTCATCCGGGAACAACTCATACGCCGGCCGCAACGCATCGCGCGACGCCGCCAAGCCGCCGCCGGTCGACCGCCGCAACGCGTAGGAATGATGCAGCCAACCCGACGCCCGATCCGGCGCCTTCCTCTTCAATTCCTCCGCCACCCTGGACGCATCGTCCCACTCATCCTTGCGCGAATGGATCGCCCACAGGAACTCCAGAACATCCGGGTGCCTTCGCGCCGATTCGGCGAGCTTCTTCAATTCCAGCTCCGCCTCCTTCAGATTGCCCAGTTCCAACCATCCGCACGCCGCGGAAAAAACATGGGAATCAGGAGGTTCGAGTGAAGAAGGCATGCCGACATGCTAACGCCATCCCAAAACGATCAAAAGCGCCAATCGCGCATTGCTCCATGATATTCGCGTCAACCGACCAATGCCGGAGAATGCAGTGTTCAGTGATCAGTGTTCAGTAATCGGTATTCAGTATTCAGTGATCGGTCTGATCAGAACTGCCCTCTGATTACCGATCACTGACCTCTCATCTCTCATCTCTCATCTCTCATCCCTCATCTCTGACTTCTGACTACTGAATTCTTGCCGCCCGCCGCCAAACCCTCTTCCATGCGCGGATGCATCCGATCCTCGAGCACAACCGACAGGCGTGGAATGACCGCGTCCGCGCACGCGGACGCCACACCCGGACGGTCACTGACAAGGAACTGACCGATCCCCTCCGCGCCGTGGATCCCGACGGCTGGCTCGGCGGCGACATCCGCGGCAAACGCGTCCTCTGCCTCGCCGCCGGCGGCGGATTGCAGAGCATCCTCTACGCGGCCGCCGGAGGCGTCGTCACTGTCGTCGATCTCAGCGACGAGATGCTGGAACTGGATCGCGCCATCGCGGCCGAGCGCGGCGTGCAGGTGAATCCCGTGCGCGCCTCCATGGACGACCTCTCCGCGCTGGGCGACGCGAAGTTCGACATCATCATCCAACCGGTCAGCACGTGCTATGTGCCGCACGTCTCGCTGGTCTATCACCAGGTTGCGAGATTGCAATCAGCCGGCGGGCTTTACATCAGCCAGCACAAGCAACCCGTCAGCCTGCAGACTGCCGCCATGCCTTCACCGGAAGGCTATCTCATTTCAGAATCCTACTACCGCGCCGAAGCCCTGCCCGCCGCAACCGAAGGCCTCATGCACCGCGAGGCGGGGACCATGGAGTTCATCCACCGCTGGAGCCAATTGGTCGGGGATCTCTGCCGCGCGGGCTACGTTATCGAGGATCTCGCCGAACCCGAGCACTACAACCCACAGGCGCAGCGCGGAACGGCGGCCCACCGCTACTGCTTCGCCCCGCCCTACGTCAAACTCAAGGCGCGGAGAACCGACGCGCAACCCGACGCGATCGGCGTCGGCCGACTCTGGACGCCGGATTCGGTGGTGGAGTGACCGGGAACCGCCCCACTTTTCCATTGCCATAGGGCCCGCGCTTCAACACTTTCCGCCCTTTCAATCCCTCATTGCATGAGACCTTTCTGGACATTTGCGTCGGCCGGCCAGCTCGCTTTCGGCCCTGATTCGATCAAGGAAATCGGGCGGATTGCCACCGACTTGGTTCACAATCGTTCAATCAACGTTTCTCATCTGCCGATTCAGGCGCTGATCGTCACTGACCAGAACCTGGTGACGGCCGGAGTCGTGGACCGGGTCACGCAGCCCCTGATCGAATCCGGAGTCAAGTGCGACATCTTCGACGAAGGCGCGGCTGAACCATCCATCGAGATCGCCCTGAAATGCGCCCGGCATGTCGATGTCCAAAGCTACCCGCCGGACATCATCATCGGCGTCGGCGGCGGCAGCAACATGGACGTGGCAAAG
>JAYPGD010000396.1:0-5737 GCA_038126655.1 Verrucomicrobiales bacterium | reverse complement strand
GTCTGGAGCCTGAGCGACACCGACGGCGACGGACGGGCGGACGGCGAGCCCCGGGCCTTGCTGAAGGGAACGCTGCAGCGCGGGCATTCCGCCAACGGCGTCGTCCGCGGTCCGGACGGCTGGTTCTACCTGGCCTGCGGCAACGACGCCGACATCAACGAATCCCATGCCGTGCTGCCCGGTTCGCCGGTCAAGCGGGTAAACGCAGGGGCGATCGTCCGCTTTTCCCCGGACGGGCGCTTTTCCGAAGTGGTCGCGGACGGATTGCGGAATCCTTACGATCTGGCCTTCAATCCCGACGGTCATCTGTTCACCGTGGATGCGGACGGGGAGCGCGACCGGCATCTTCCCTGGTATTCGCCGAACCGGCTGTTCGACATTGCGCCCGGCATGCATCACGGCTGGGTGTTGCAGGGCTGGATCCACGCCTGGAACCGCCCCGGCTACTGGCCCGATGTCGCGCCGCGTCTGAATGAGATCGGCCGCGGATCGCCGACCGGGATGCTGGTCTATCGTCATCGCTCCTTTCCGGAACGCTACACGCGCGGCGTGTTCAGCATGTGTTGGACCTTCGGCCGGATCTATTTCTTCCCCCTCGAACAGGAGGATTCGAGCTACACCGCCGAACGGGAGATCTTTCTTGAGACGACAGGCGAGACGGGATTCGCGCCGGTGGACATGGAGATCGGCCCGGGCGGCGACATGTTTGTGGCGATCGGCGGACGGGGCACGCGCGGCGGGGTTTTCCGCGTGCGTTACAAGGACAGCCTGAGGGAGCAACCCGGACGGGACGATCTGCTGCGCCGCGTGCTGGGGGCGGACCAGCCCCTGGCCAGCTGGTCGCGGGCAACCTGGGAGCCCCTGACCGCCGCGTTGAAACGGGAGGACCTTGAGAAAGCCGCCGCCAAGGCGCAGTTGGAGATCACCCGCCGCGAACGCTTCCGGGCGCTGGAAATCCTCGTGGATGTCTATGGCGGCGTCACTCCCAGGACCGCGCGCGACTGCCTGCTCACCACCGAACCCGAACTTTCCGCCCGCGCCGTCTGGGCCCTCTCCCGCAGCCTCGACCAGCGACTCGAACCAGCGGCCCATCAGCTCTTCGCGGATGCCACACGGCATGCGAGCCCGCTCGTCAAGCGCGCCGCCTTTGAGGCCATCGCCGCGCTGCCCAACCACATGGTCCAGCTCAACCCAGAACCCGACTGGTTCGGCGGCCTGAACAGTCAGGACCGGCGCGTCCGCGCGTCCGCCGTGCTCGCCGCGCGCGGCCCGGGCATCATCAGTTTCGAAAACGTGGCGAAACAGGGCGGGAATGCGACCACCCACCGACAGCGCGTCGGCTTTCTCAGAGTCTTCGGTCCATTCTCCGGACCGGACAGTTTTCCGTCCGACCAGGATTGGACCGCCCATTTCTTCAAGGAATGCGTTCGGATCATTCGGGACGCCGTGACGGGAGAGACCCGCCTCGAGGCCGCCCGGCTCATCCAGCAGGCGCTCGGCGATGTGAAACTGGTCCAGGACAAGGCGGACGTCGGGGACGGCTACATCGCCGCCGCGCCGGAGCGGATCGCTCTCGACCCGCGCCGCGACACGGTCGACCAGCTCACTGAGATCTTTCCGACCGGGCATCCGGACGCCGATCGCGAGCTGCTCAGGGCGCTGGCCATGCTGAACGCCGGCGGGAGCCGCCTGTTGACCCGCGTGGCCGCCCAATGGTCCGACGGCGCCTCGCTGGAGGACGACATCCATCTTCTACTCGCCGCGGTTCGCATGCCCGGCGAACGCCCCGATTTCTTCACCGTCAAAAGCGCGCGCGCCTTGGCGCTGCTCCATCACAAGATGAACCATGAGAAGCGCGACACGAGCCGCTTCTGGCCCGCGCGGATTGCCGACGCCTACCGTGAACTGCAGGCAAAGGACACCGGACTCGCGGACGCGCTGATCGACGATCCCGCCTTCGGCCTTCCGGAGCACAGCCTCTTCACCGGGCGCATGCCCGAGGAAAAGAAGGTCGCCGGACTGCGCAGGATCCTGACCCGGACGCTGCGTCCCAATCCGTTCAAGGAGCGTCGCTGGACCGCCGGATTGGTTTCCGCGCTGCGGGATCTTCCGGCCGCGGAGGCCCTGCCCCCGCTGCGACAGCTCTGGGAATCCAAGCCCGCGCTGCGTGACGCCATCGCCACGACCCTTTCGGCCCACGCCGATCCAGCGGATCGCCCGCGCCTCGTCGAGTCGTTGGCTTCCCTGCAACCGGAGGTCGTGGAGCGCGCGGCCGGCGCGTTGACCGGAATGGAAGGAAAGGCCGATGACGACGAACTGTTGGCGGCGTTCCGATCGCTGCGCCGTCAGACGCTGAACAGGAAGGAAACGAAAACGCGCGCCGCCCTCGCGAAGCTGCTTCAGGCCTGGTCGGGACAGGCGATCGAGATCAAGGAATCGGACAACCCGGGAGCGGATTATCAACCCTGGTTCGACTGGTTCAAAGCCGAGCGCCCGGAGCAGGCGAAACGGCTTGCCGCGGGCGACGGAGGCAATCTCCAGGATTGGGAGAAACGGCTTCAGGGCCTGACCCTGACCGGCGGCGACGCGGCGCGAGGACAGACCGTCTTCGAACAACGAAGCTGCGCCGCCTGCCACAGCGGCTCCAGCCGCCTTGGCCCCAGTCTGAAGGGCGTCGCCGCGCGCTTCTCGCCGCGCGACCTGTTTCTCGCCATCGTCGATCCGAATCGCGATGTCTCGCCCGCCTATCACACCAAGAACGTCACGACCAGGACCGGGGAGTCCTACACGGGCGTGATGATCTACGACTCGCCGGCCGCGAAACTCATCCAGACCTCGGCCGACACCACCGTGCGCGTCACCGCGGCCGAATTCGCGTCGGAATCGATGTCCGCGACTTCCCTCATGCCCGCCGGATTGCTCGAGGGTTTGACCGACGCCCAGCTCGCCGATCTCTACGCGTATCTCAGGAACGTGGTCGGGAAGTGACGCCCGGGGCGCTTGTCGGCGAACGCTCGCCTTCCTGCCTTTCTCTTCGATTGCCTTTTGCGGCGCCTTCGGCACAATCGCCATGAAGCGTCGAACGCCGGATTTCGATGCGCCGATTCAACCGTCCACGATCCCATGAAGAAGCCCTCCTCCAACTCCCTCTCCCGTCGCGAAATGATGCAGACCACCGCCGCCGCCGCGCTGGCCGCCGGATCCGGCTGCGCCACCGCGCAGGCGCCCCTGGGTCCCGCCGCAACCAACCAGCGCATCAACCAATCGGTCGTCTTCTGGTGTTTCAACTTGGCCGGCGAGGAATGGGACCTCGACACAACCTGCCGCAAGACCCGCGCGCTGGGCGGCAAGTCCGTCGAGCTGATCGGAACCGAGGATTTCCCCACGCTCAAGAAGCACGGCCTGCAATGCGCCATCGCCTCCAATGGCATGCCGGGCGCGCCCTTCATGAAGGGTTTCAACAACCCCGCCTACCAGCCCGAAGTGATCGAGCGGACGAAGAAGGTCATCGACGCCTGCGCCGATTTCGGCTTCAAGCGCGTCATCGCCTTCACCGGCTACCGCTGGAAGAACGCCGAGGATCCGAACAGCGGTGAGATCTCCAACGACGAGGGCGCCGAGAACTGCGTCAAGGGCCTGAAGAAGATCGCCCCCTACGCCGAAAAGAAGGGCGTCACCATCTGCCTCGAGCACCTCAACACCCGCGACGACTCCCACCCAATGAAGGGCCATCCCGGCTACCAGGGCGACGACGTCGACTACGTCGCCAACTTCCTCCGCGAGGTCGGCTCGCCCAATGTGAAGATGCTCTTCGATGTCTACCACGTGCAGATCATGAACGGCGACGTCATCCGCCGCATCGAGGAATGCAAGGACGTCATCGGCCACATCCACACCGCCGGCAATCCCGGCCGCGGCGAACTCGACGACCAGCAGGAGATCAACTACCCGCCCATCATGCGCAAGCTCCTCGAAATCGGTTACGACGGCTATGTCGGCCAGGAATTCATCCCCACCCGCGACCCCAACAAGGGACTCTACGAGGCGATGAAGCTGTGTGATGTGTGAGGGGCCGGACTCCGAAGCCCACTCTTGTCTTGCCGGTGATGAGCCGCGTCAAACGAGTGAAACCCAACCGACCTATCGATACATCAGGAACGCCTTCCTTCGTTTCTCGAACGCCTTCTGATCCTTCTCCCATGACGCCTTGACGGCCTTCAAAGAATCGCCGCGCTTCACGGCTTCGAGCGTGGCGTCGTGTTTGAGGAGGCGGTGGAACTTGTCGACCTGCCATTCTTCCGGGTAGAGCCGGCGCAGGGCGAGGGCGAGGGTGACGCCGATGTCGACGGCAGGGCAGGCGTCGCGGTTGGTGAGGAAGATGTTCACGCCGCGGCATTCCTCGTTCTTGAACCTGCTGGCGTCGGGGGTGAAACGGATCGGGACGAATCGCACGCCGGGAATGCCCGCGCGATTCAGCTCCGCCGCGAATTCGATGTCGTCAATCCAGGGCGCGCCGACCACCTCGAAGGGCGTATCCGTGCCGCGGCCGACGGAGACATTGGTGGTCTCGACCAGCCCGACGCCGGGGTAGAGCGTCGCCTGCGCAAGACTGCGCATGTTGGGCGAGGGATTGATCCAGGGCAGGCCGGTCTCGTCGAACCACATCTCGCGCCTCCAACCCCGGACAGCGATCACCGCCAGCTCCCCGCCGATCTTCAGCTCGGTGTGGAACATCTGCGCCAGCTCGCCGACGGTCATGCCATGGCGCACCGGTACCGGATGCCAACCGACAAAGTCCCGCTTGCTGGTCATCACCGGCCCCTCGACCACCGCGCCGCCGATCGGATTCACGCGATCGAGCACGATGAACTTCAATCCCGCCTTCGCGGCGGCCTCCATCGCGCCGCCCATCGTCGAGATATAGGTGTAGAACCGACAGCCGATGTCCTGGATGTCAAAGACAAGGGCGTCGAGTCCCTTCATTTGATGGGGCAACGGCACACGGGTGTTGCCGTAGAGGCTGTAGATGGGCAGCCCGGTCTTGCTGTCCGTTCCGTCGTCGATGCGCGACTGATCGAGCTTGCCCCGGATGCCGTGTTCGGGGCTGAACAACGCGACCAGCTTCACCTGCGGCGCCTCGTGCAGCAGATCGATGGTCGGATTGCGGCGCGCGTCCACGCCCGTGTGATTCGTGATGAGGCCGACGCGCTGGCCGCGGAGCTCCTTGAAGTCGCGCGCGGCAAGCGCGTCGATTCCGTTCTGGACGGCGGCCGCCACCGCGGGAGCGGGTTGGATCAAGGTCATGGCGGTGACCATGGCGATGGCCGCCAGGGCGGCGGAGCGTGGAAAGCTGCGTGTCATGACCGCATTGTGACGGTCCGACGCCCTCAAAACAAGCGGCTCCGGTCTTTTTGAGAGCGCGATCCCTCCTTGCCGGATCCAAGCCTTTCCCAGAGGAGCCTCTTTCCTCGGGCGCTGCGCCATGCCTCAGGAAAAGGCGGCGTCAAGCCGCCGCAGTCCAAGGCGCTTCGCGCGGCGCGCCCAAGCCATCCAATGCCTTCCCCCAAGATCGACGCGATGCCCTCGATCTTGAGCCTGTCACCAGTGTGATCCTCGGAGCGCCGAGCATTGCTCGGCAGGAGTCCCCCGCGGGCGCCCAATCCCAGCCAAGGGAGGCGCGCCGGGGCCCGGGGGCCAAAGCCCCCGAGTTGCGGGGACATTGGGGGGGGGGGACGCA
>JAYPGD010000395.1:0-5758 GCA_038126655.1 Verrucomicrobiales bacterium | reverse complement strand
CGCCACCCGCCCCCGCTCCCACGCCAGCGGCTTTGGCGACTCCGATGGAAGACCCCGGCAACCCCGAGCGCTTGATCTTCATGGCCTTGGCGCTCCTCTTGACCGCAGGCATCATCGCCTACGTCGCGCTGAGAAAATCACGGACAAGCTCCCACGCCAGCATCATCTCGCAATCCTTGGATCGCGAACGGGAATAGCCCGACGGCGGCGATTGCTGTCCATGCGGCTTTTCCCCTGCCGCAAGGTCGCCAACACCTCCCCCTGGACGAATCGTCCCCATGGCATCGAGCGCGAACGTTTGGAATTCCGCGTTTACGCGGTTCCCGGCGTTCAAAGCAACCTGCTCGCTCACGCCGTCACTGCGCCGTTCCGCCTGCGACATAGGAGATCAGGTCGGCCATGGCCTGTGGCGTGAGCGCGGCCTCAAAGCCCTCAGGCATCAGGGACAATCCGGTCGCCCGCAGTTCCTGTAGATCCTTGCGCAGGACGGTTTCCGTCGAGCCCGCCGCGGTCTTGAACACCAGCGTCGTCGGCGATTCCGACGCAATGATCCCCGCCACTTCACGCCCGCCCGTCAAGGTCGCCGCGTAGCCCACGAACTTGTCCTCGACCGCCGCATTGGGATCCAGAATGGCGGTCAACAGTTCCGGCACGGACTTGCCGCTCACCGAGGCCAGGTCCGGCCCGATTTCATTGCCCTCGTTGCCGTGACGATGACAGACGGCGCAGGCGATGCGGAACATGTCCAAACCTCGCTTCGGATCGCCAACCAGACGGTTCACCGGTTCATACATGCGAATCACCGCCGCCCGGTCTGAGCCGATCGAGGCAAAGAGTTTGCCCGAGCGCTCCCGAACTTTACCATTGCGATGTCCGGTCAGTTTCTGGCGATGCGCGACGCCGATCTGCGCGGCGGGGATTCGCCCCGCCTCAATCGCATCCAACAACCTGCCCAACCAATCGCCGCGTCCCATCAGGACATCGAGAACTTCGCCGCGAATGACCGGGCTGTAGCGGCTCCAGCCCGCAAGCAGGATGTCCGGGACCTTCGCGGACCGGATGCCCCGCAGGCTGCGAAGGGCGCCCCGCTGCAGATCGATCGAGTGGCGGGCGTCGAGCAGTTGCGACAGAGTCTTGAGCGCGTCCTCCATCCCCGTTCTGCCGCGTCCCAGCAATCCGACCGCCGCGAGACGTTCCTTTAACGCGGCGCCTTCGTCCTTCGCGAGACCAGACGCGTAACCAAAAAGGAAATCCAGATCAGCGACCGCGCTATGCAAACGTTGATCATCCCCCAAGCGATCCTTGAATTCGGCGACTGTCAGGTTTCGCGATTCCAACGCCTTCACAAACCCCGCCGCAGCCTTCAGCTTCCATTCCGGATAAACCACGTCGGGATTGGCGACTACTTTCAACGCCGCACGAACCGCCAGGTGGCGTTGGGCGGCCACGGCCATACCGAGGAGTTTCTCCATCAAATCACCCGTGGGTTTCCGCGAACTGTTGGAAGCGACCGTCGTCTCGATCAACGCCTCCAGGTGCGGCAACGCGGAACTGAGAATGGCGGTCGTCAGGTTGGTGTCGCTCTCCGCGGCGAGAGCCATCCTGCCCAGGGTCTGCCCTGCGCGTCTGTCACCGGACTCTTCGAGCGAGAAGGCCAACTGCTGCCTGACCGCCAGCGAGGGATCTCGCTCCAGGCGGAGCAGCGCGGCCAAGAGCGTTTCTGAGCCTTTAGCCAGCGAGGTTTCGCTGAACTCGATCGCGAGTTTCCGCACTTCCGGCGCGGAATCGGCCACGGAGGCGACGAGGATCTCGGGACTCAATGCTTCAATCCCTTGCAGGGCTCCGAGAAGTTGCATCCGCCCCTTCGGCGATTGGCTTGTCGTCATGGCCCGTTCGAGCTTGCCGGCCAGTTCCGGTCCTTGCCGCGACGCCAGCAACTGTTGGGCCTTGTCGCGCAACCATCCATTGGGGCTTTGTAAAGCCGCGATCAATCCCGCTTCGTCGTTGGCGTCCAATCCGCGGAACGGTTTCAACTCAACGCCCTTCGGCGCGATGCGATAAATCCGCCCCAAATCATCGCCCATGCGCACATCCACCGCCGCCTGCGCCTCGGGCGAAATCCATTCCGGGTGTTCGATGACGAAGCGATACATGTCGGCAAAGTAGAGCGCGCCGTCGGGGCCGGTCTTGCTCATGGTAGGACGGAACCAGTTGTCGCTGGAGGCCAGGAACTCCCGCTTGTCGTCCGCGGGATGACGACGACTTGTCAGGGCCGTTCCTTGGGGAACGATCACTTCCCGGTGAATCAGATTGTGCACAGGCTCGCTGATGAACACCCAGCGATCCGAACCCTCCCCGAACAAATCACCCCGATACGGCGTCGGGCTGCAGCCGGAAGTCACGTAGTTCGCCGAGTGCGGCTGATTCCAACGCGTGATGGTCTTGCTGGTCGGGTAACAACGCTTGGCGTCCGCATACTCCGCCAACATGTCCTTGGTCGAGCCCACCGCCAGATGCGGATTGCGCGCCAGGTAACGCTCCGGGAGGTGGTAATGCCACAGCCAGTTCGGATTGTTGTTCCCGAACCAGTTGCCCCAGTCGTCACGGTTGCGCCCGAACTGTGTCCGCCCCGCGATCGCCTGAAATTCGCCGGTGTCGGGATTGAAGCGGAAATCGCGGCCATTGATGTTCACCGGCTTGCCGCCCTTGGTTCCGTTCAACGACTCCACCAGGGTCACCGTGCCGCCGCTGTCGCCGTTGGCCCCGTAGATCCAGTTGTCGAGGCCATATTGAAAACCATTCACACGATGCTGCTGGTTGCCTTCCTTGAAACCCTTGAACAGCGTCTTGCGAACATCCGCCTTCCCATCGCCGTCCGTGTCCTCCGCGTAGAAGATCTCCGGCGCCGCGGACACCAGGACGCCTTTCCGCCATTCCATCACCCCGGTGGGAAAATTGACGCCGTCCATGAACACCGTCGACTTGTCATACCCGCCGTCTCCGTCCGAATCCGTGAGAAAACGAATCACCCCGCCGGGTTTCTGGTTCCCGTCGACGCCGTTCGGATAGTCGCCCATCTCCACGACCCAGAGTCGTCCGTCCGCGCCCCAATCGAAGGCGATTGGATCCTTCACCAGGGGCTCCGCGGCGACCAACTGCACTTCGAAGCCGTCGGCGACGCTGAAGCTCTTCAAGGCCTCTTCCGGGGACCTTGCGGCGGGAACCGGAAAGCTCAGCAGGTCCTCGAATGAACGGCGATCCACCACATCAGGCAGATGCGCCGTATCCTCGTTCTGGATCCACATGTGATCCGAGTGAAACCAGGCCCCGTTGTTCCGGGCGTCGCCGTTGCGCACAATCATCGGAATCTCGCCCGGCTCGCCCCGCAAGCCGGAGCGGGAGTTGTGCGACCAACCGGCAAACCAACCAAGTCGCGGAACCGGTTTTGCCACCCAGAGATGCAACGACCACGCCCGCTCATTCGAAAAGACCACGTCCTCGAATCCGTCCCTGTTCACATCAACGAAACGCAGGCCATTGTCACGCCCGAGTTCATCAACGATGGATGTCCCCGGCGGCAATCCATAGGAGAGCGGCTTCCATCGTTTCTCCTGCCCCGACCAGGCAAAGACCGCATTCTGTGACTCATTTCCCACGATCAGTTCACAACATCCGTCGTGATCCACATCGCGGAAGCGAACGCCCCGATCCCGTCCGCCCTCCGAGGTGAGAACCGCCTTTCCTTCGATCCGCAATCCGGCCAACAGCGCCGGATCCTCCTCCCAGCGATCCCCCGAGAAAGTCCAGGCCTCGGATACATCTTCGTCGCGCCTCAATGCGGTGACGCGGCCGTCCTTGCGCACGATCCCAAACCTCACGCCGGCCTCCGTCCGTGTTCCGTCGGTGCCGACCTTCACCAATTGCAGCGGCGATCGGACGTCCCGCCACGCGTTCCGCTCCGGTTCCCAGATCCTCGTGAACGCCTCCGTTCCGTCGCCGAACACCACATCCATGTAGCCATCATCGTCCAGGTCCAGCAGGCGCGCCCCGTAGTCCTGACCGTTCTCGGCCCGCAGCGCCTTCCCCTTCAACAGGTTGGCGTTCAAGCGCTCCAACGCCTCGCGGAAGTTCAGGAACTTCACCTTCTTTCCGTGTTGCGAGGTCGCGTGGTCGATCAAATCAACGATCTGGTCGTTGCGGATCCAGCCGTGCGGATGGAAGACAAGGTTGTAGGTCCCCTGCTTCGCCACGGCCACATCGAGCGAGGCCTTGAAATCCGCGACCGTCACCGCGTTGGTCCGGCCATGCAGATTGAACGCCTCCCAGTCGCTGGGAACCATCGGCGGAAATTCCCAGCAGAGCTTTCCGATCACATAGGGATAGGGATGATCCTCGATCGTCGTCGCAAACGAGGACATGTCCCGCTTGCCCGGCCCCGGCGGGGTCTGCGGCAGATATTTCCGAAACCGCTCCCTCCCATCCGCATCCACGACCAGTTCCCGCGGCAGGGCGGGATCATTGGTCGAGGTGATGTTGAACACCGAGGTGTCGATCGACAGAAACTGCCCGGCCGGATTGACCCGGTTGAAAATCTCGGCATAGAAGCGAGGACTCGGACTGTTCATGGAATCGCAGCAGGGCATGCGGAAGGCGACCGGCTGATTGCCCGGAATGCCGCTGAGCAGATCGACGCCGCCGTGCACCACATTGGCCGCCGCCATGAAGTTGCTCTTCTGCAGCAACGGGCACGGATGCGTCAGGGTGTGGACATCGATGTTCAGCCCCTCCTTCAACCAGGCCTGAAGCCGCGGTTCGTCCTGGTTCACCCGCACCGTCATGATGCTCACCGGGGCGCGCCCGTCGATCCGCTTCAACCGCTCCAGGATCGGGCGCAGGTAGTCCTCGTACTTGCCGACGCCGCGCATGTCGTCGATCCCCAGCGTCACCACCGCCTCGACGCCCTCTTCACCCACCCATTGCGGCGCGGTCAATCTGGGAAAATCGCGATGGACGTGGAACGGGTCATTCGAATCGAGGTAGGTGAGCCGATTCGCGTCCGCCGCCGTCAGAGAAGGCGACGCCTGTCCGGACAGAAGAAACGCCGCCAGGATGCAGAAAAGAGATCTCGCAATCATCACGCCGAGCTTACCCGGGCGCGCAGGTCCGACGAAGAATTTTTATCCCAACAACCCGTTGACAAGCCGCCCGCATCCGCTAAAGTCCTCCGCTTTCATAATCAGAATTTACCTATGGCTAACACGAAATCGGCTCAAAAACGCATGCGCAGCGCCGTCAAGAAGACGGAACGCAACCGCTCCGAGAAGACGCGCGTCCGCAGCGCAATCAAATCCGTCAAAACCCTTGCCGCCGAAGGCAAGAAGGATGAAGCGACTGCGGCCCTCAAGAATGCGGCCTCCGTCCTCGACAAGGCCGCCAAACACGGCGTCATCCACAAGAACACCGCCTCGCGCCAGAAATCCAAGCTGGCCCACGCGGCCAATTCCGCGGCCGCCTGACCCCGACCCGCGACTTTCAAGGCGTCCCGCTTTTGCGGGACGCCTTTTTTGTGCCCCCCAGAACCCAGCGCCCAGCATCCCCATGGCCGACCTCGAACTGACCGAAAAGCTGCTCCTCAAGATCGGCGGTTGGGAAGCCATGAAACGAGCCCGGAGCTACTGGCGGGACGGCAAGGTTCTCAGTTCCGATTGGAAACCGCCCCTGCTCAAGGGCGTCGTCCAGGCCGGCTCAACCTCCTATC
>JAYPGD010000394.1:2675-5769 GCA_038126655.1 Verrucomicrobiales bacterium | reverse complement strand
GGGCGAGGGCATGGGCGTCGACGCCGTGGGTTGGGCTTACGCGCCGGCGATGGTGGACCTCGACAATGACGGCTGGCTCGACCTTTACGCGACCACCGGATTCATGAGCTTCGAGCGCCACAAGCCGGACGGCTGAACGTGTCTTTGGCGGGCTGTCGTGACACAGCCTCTCGATCGGGCATGCACGCTCCCGGAGTTGGGGGATGTGGATCGCGAGAACGGCGAATTCTGGGTGGGCAATCCGTTCATGATCCCCAAAATGGGGGAGAACCTGAGCGCCTACGAACGCAACTGCCTGTTTCTCAACATCGGCGGCAACGATTTCATCAACGCCTCCTTCGCCTCCAACGCGGATCTCGACTCCGATTCGCGCGCGGCGATTCCGGCCGACTTTGATCGCGATGGAGCCGTGGATCTGTTGGTCGGTTCAGTGGGCGGCGGTTCGATGCGGCTGTTCCGAAATCGCTTTTCGACCGGAATGAAATCCATTCGCCTCCAGTTGGAAGGGACCCGGAGCAACCGGACAGGGATCGGTTCCCGGGTGACGCTCACGGTGGGCGGCCGGAAGATCGTCCGGGATCTGTTTCCCGCGGACGGTTTCAGCGGCCAGGCGCCGGCGGAGTTGACGATCGGCGTCGGGGCGGCGGATCGGGTGGACCGGTTGGAGGTGCGTTGGCCCAGCGGCGAGGTGGATGCGCTGGAACAGCTTTCAGCGGGACTCGAGCCCATTGTGATTCGCGAAGGCGCCACACGCTAAGGGCAAAGCGTCGCGGTGGCGCGGTTCGGACGGACCGCCCGCTCGCCTCCGGAATGGCATTGGCTCACCAACGAAGTTCGATTCCATGTCGCGTTCCCGTTGCCCTGCAATCCTCCTTCTTGTCCTGACCGCCTTGGGCGGGATCCTGCCTGTCGACGATTTGTTTGCGGGGGCGGCTCGCAGCCATATCTCCGGCGTTTATCCGCATCTCACGATGTGGAACGACGAGAACGAATGCGGCACGGGCGCGGTTGCGGACTGGGCGGGGCGCTTGCGGGCGATCACCTATGCGCCGCATCAGCCGGGCGGTTCTTCGGACAAGCTTTACGAGATCACACCGGATCTGGAGCAGAGCGTCTTCCCCGGCAGCGTCGGCGGAACACCCGCGAACCGCATGATTCATCGCGAGTCGCAGCAACTGCTGATCGGCCCCTATGTCATCGATGCAAAGCGGAACATTCGCGTGATTGCGCCGAAGAGGATGTATGGCCGGCTGACCGGCAATGCGCGGCATCTCTTCGATCCCGGGAACAGGGTCTACTACGCGACCATGGAGGAGGGGCTTTACGAGGTGGATGTGAATTCGCTGGCGGTGACCTGCCTGATCCGGGATGGCAACGGCGGCGCGCCCGCGGTCGGGTTGAAGTCGCAGTTGCCCGGCTACCATGGCAAGGGGCTCTACTCGGGGCAGGGTCGGCTGATATACGCCAACAATGGCGAGCGGCATCGATTGGTCGCGACCGACCCGACAATTCCGTCCGGAGCTTTGGCGCAGTGGTTCGGGGAGGGCGACTGGCAACTGGTGCGGCGGCATCAGTTCACCGAGATCACCGGGCCGGGCGGCATGCACGGCAGTATGAATCCGGAGTCGGATCCGGTCTGGACGATGGGTTGGGACGCGCATTCCGTCGTGCTCGGTTTATTGGAGGACGGGGAGTGGCATTTCTATCGATTGCCCAAGGGCAGTCACAGCTATGACGGCTCGCACGGTTGGAACACCGAGTGGCCGCGCATTCGAGAGATCGGTGAAAAGGACCTCCTTGCCACGATGCACGGGACCTTCTGGCGGTTTCCCGCGGGATTCTCACGACGCCATTCCGCCGGCATCGCGCCGCGGTCGAATTACCTGAAGGTCATCGGTGATTTTTGTCGGTGGGGAGATCGTATCGTGTTTGGTTGTGACGATTCGGCCAGGGCGGAGTTCATGAACACCCGCGCATTCAAGGCGAAGCGCGGCGCGCCCAAACAGTCGAACTCCAATCTCTGGTTTGTGGAGCCGGAACGGTTGGACGATCTGGGGCCCGCGATTGGTCGAGGTTCGGTCTGGTTGCGAGACGATGTGAGGGCCGGCGAGACCAGCGATCCTTACCTGTTTTCAGGCTACGATTACCGGCATCTGCACCTGAGCCACAAGTCCGGGAGCGATGTGGAATTTGTTCTCGAGGTCGACCGGAGAGGGACGGGCGAATGGACGGAGCTTCGCCAGTTGAAGGTCCGGGCCCGGGGCGCGGTCTCCCGATTGTTCGCCCCGGATGAGAGAGGCGCCTGGATTCGTGTGAAATCGAAACAGCCCGCCAAGTCTGTCACCGCCAACTTCCAATATCGCAATCGCGAGTCACGCGGAGTTGAGAATGGCGCAGAGTTTGCGGGGATCGCTGAACCCGGGAATGCGGCGGCGAGTTACGGTTTGATGCGCAGCCTGGCGCATGACCGGCTTGGGTTGGTCGCCGCGGCGCAGCCTGACGGGAGCGACGCGAGTTACTACGAACTCAACCAACGCATGGAGCTGGTTCCGAAGGAGGATCCTGCAGCCGCAGCGCGGCTTGTCGCCGATGTTGCCCAGCCAGCCAAGGCGTTCACGGTGGACGCCGCCTCTGTCGTGATCGAGGCGGATGGAAAGAGGTATCGACTGCCAAAGAGCGGTCGTTACGGTTCGCAACCTGACAGCGAAGCCAGAATGCGGAGGGGGGGGGCGCTTGAGGAACATTTGAAATCCAATCTCGCGCTCGGAGCCGAGGTCAGGGTCAGTTCCACCCATGGCGATTACGCCGCGCGGCGCGCGGTCGATGGCAGCCTGGATGAGAAGGCCCGCTGGATAGGCGCGCGCGGCCGGAAGGGGAACTGGATCGAGTTGGACCTGGGCGCGGAGAAACGGTTTCGAAACATCTGGGTGGTCACCGGCTGGCAGAACGGCGAGGTCTCGGTCGCAGAACAGTTCGAAGTGCAGGTTAAGACTGACGACGAATGGCGGACGCTCCCCGGCGGCGAGATTCACGGAAACAAGCAGTCGCGGCGTGAAGTGAATCTGGAGGAGCCGATCACGGCGCAGTTCATCAG
>JAYPGD010000394.1:0-2665 GCA_038126655.1 Verrucomicrobiales bacterium | reverse complement strand
GGGTGCGCTCTGAGACCGGGGACTATTTCCGCGTATACGAGATAGCGGTGTTTCAAGAACGGCCGGAGATCGCGGAGGCAGGCGCGGCGAATTACGGACTGGCTCGAGTCTGTCGCGAAGTCGCCACGGAGCGTGACCTGTTGAACCTGCGCGGGACGTTCTACGAGCTTCCCGCGCGCAATGCCCAGGGGCTGGCCAAGGTTCGCCCCGTCGCCACGCACAATCTCGCGATCCACGACTTCTGTTCCCACAACGGACTGCTGCTCTTCACCGGCATTGACGCGGAAACATAAGGAGATCGGATCTTTCGCAGCAAGGACGGCAAGGCCGCGGTCTGGGCGGGCGTGGTTGATGATCTTTGGAAGCTCGGCAAGCCGCGCGGCAAGGGCGGGCCGTGGAAGGAAACGCAGGTCAAGGCGGGCGAGCCTTCCGATCCCTACCTGATGACGGGCTACGATCGGAAACGGGTGACGCTTGTTTCGGACAAGGCCGCGAGAATCTCGCTGGAAGTGGATGTGGATGGGACCGGGCTTTGGATTCCTTATCGCAACTTCGATCTGAAGGCCGGCGTCCAGATGAACCACAGGTTCCCCGAGGGCTTCAGCGCCTATTGGGTCCGCGCGGTGAGTGACGTCGATTGCGTGGCGTCGGTGGAATTTGAATACGATTGAGGGGGGGGGCGGAGCGCCGAGCATTGCTCGGCCCGGGCGCGGATCGGCAGGCAATGCCGAGCAATGCTCGGCGCTCCGGGCGCTACGTGCCGCAAAAGGTGGCGCGGACGACTTGGTCAGGTTGCGGCGCGGCTTCGTAGTCCGCGTGTTCCGGTTGATTCTCGAAGGGGCGCTGCAGGATCTCTACGAGGCGATGAAACGGGGCGAAGTCGCCTTGGTAGGCGGCCTGGATGGCTTCTTCGACGCGATGATTGCGCGGGATGAAGACCGGGTTGGCCCGGCGCATCAGGGCGATGGAGGATTCACGATCCTCATTCTCCAGCCGCGCGCGCCAGGTATCAAGCCAGGCCTCCACGGCCTTGGGGCAGTCGAAGAGTTCCGTCACCGGGGAATCGGCGCCGCTTTCGAGCGCGTAGGGGAGACTCCGGAAGGTCAGGGTAAAATCGGCGTGGCCGTCCGTCATGGCTGACAAGAGTGACTGCGCGAGCGACCAGTCCTCCTGAGACCCGTCCTTGAGACCGATCTTGGCGGCGAAGCGTTTCATGAGCGCCTTTTGATGAACTCGGGGAAAGCGCTCGAGGGCCTCGCGGGCGAGCGTCAGGGCGTTCTCCGTGTTTACGTCGAACAGCGGCAACAGGGTTTCCGCCAGGCGGGCGAGATTCCATTGGGCGATGGGGCTCTGGTTGTTGAAGGCGTAGCGACCCTGGTGGTCGATGGAACTGAACACCTTCTCGGGATGATAGGCGTCCATGAAGGCGCAGGGGCCGAAGTCGATGGTCTCGCCGGAGACGTTGGTGTTGTCGGTGTTCATCACGCCGTGGATGAAGCCGAGTTGCATCCAGTGCGCGATGAGTTCCGCCTGCCGTTCGATCACGCCCGCGAGCATGGCGAGATACGGGTTGTCGGCCTCGCGCGCTTCAGGGTAATGGCGGTCGATGACGTAGTCTGCGAGGGCGCGGAGGCTGTCGTTGTCGCGTCGGGCGGCGAACCATTCGAAGGTTCCGACCCGGATGTGGGAGCGCGCCACGCGGGTGAAGACGCCGCCCGGTTCCAGGGTTTCGCGACGGACAGGCTCTCCTGTCGCCACGGCGGCCAGCGCCCGGGTGGTCGGAATGCCGAGGGCATGCATGGCTTCGGAGACGATGTATTCGCGCAGCACGGGGCCGAGCGCGGACTTGCCGTCGCCGCGGCGCGAGAAGGGCGTCTGTCCGGAGCCCTTCAACTGGATGTCGCGGCGGACGCCGTCGCAATCCACGACTTCGCCGAGCAGCAACGCGCGTCCATCGCCGAGTTGACCGGCGAAACCGCCGAACTGATGACCGGCGTAGACCGTGGCCAGCGGCTCGGAACCTTCGGCCCGTTCGTTTCCCGAAAGAACGGCGAGTCCTTCGCCTGATTCGAGGCGGTCGGGATCGATGCCCAGTTCCTTCGCCAGTTTGCGGTTCACGCGGATCAGCGTGGGCGATCCGACCTTGCGGGCGTCGCAACGCGCGTAGAAGGCGTCGCCGAGGCGGGCGAAGGAATTGTCGAAGGGGATGAGCATGCGGTGTTTGTGGTCGTGACTTAACAGGGATGGTGGAGGGATGCAACTGTGGGCGCCCGCGGGAATGGGCCTATGGGGCTGAACGGCGCTCGCAACAACTTCATGGATGTAGAGTCGGCTGTGTCAGCCGGAAAGCGGAACAAGCATACGAAAGTGATCGTCCGCTCTCACAGAGAGCACGCTACAACATGCCGTTTGGGATTGCTATTGAAGCTCATGCGGAGCCCAGGCCTGCGGGACTGGCGCTTTCAGGCCGTCGTGTGCGCCTGCGCCAGGGGGGGGGCGAACACATTCAAGTCGGCCTGGGAATGTGTCGATGAGGTGACAGGCGGCAAAGGTGTTTCGCCGCGCGATCGGAGTCATTCAAGACATGCAGACACACTGGGAAAATGCGACCTACTTCCTGCTGCCTGCGCGCGCAAACGGATGAGGGGCTGAAGGATCTGGTGTT
>JAYPGD010000393.1:0-5779 GCA_038126655.1 Verrucomicrobiales bacterium | reverse complement strand
TGCTGCCGCTGGGCGTGATCGCGATCATTACGCTGCTGGCCGTCTGGGGATATCGGGAGGCGGAGCGGCGCAAGGCCTACGATCCGGCGGCCGAACTGGGACCGGGACTCTATCAACCCGATCCGGACACGACCGGCGAGGTCCTGCCGTTTCCCACCAACACGGTCCCGTCGGGGAATTGAGGCGTTTCCGCCCACAAAAAAGCCGCGATCGAGAGCATCGACCGCGGCTGGGAATTGTGATCGGGGCGAAGATTACTTTTTCATCTTCTCGAACTCGGCCTTGGCCTTGTCGTACCAGACCTTGGCCTCGGTGTAGTTCTTGTTCTTGCTGTGGGCGTCACCGAGTTTGAGCATGGCGTCGGCGTCGCCCTTGTTGGCCTGAGCTTCCAGCTCAGCCATCTTCTCGGCGGAGACCGCGGGGCCGCTGGTGGAAGCGCAGCCAATGGTCAGGGCTCCCAACCCGGCGGCGAGGATGGCAGTGACAAAAACTCGTTTCAAATTCTCCATAACACGCGTTTTCATGGGCCGGACCATAGCAGTCGGCCTATTTCATGGCAATGGGGTTGTCCAAGTTTTTTCCGGATTGTCGCAATTCCGGGCGGCAGCGATCCCGCCTCATGCCAGACGCAGGCGACCCGTGCTGTCGCCGAAGCGCGGCAGGCGCACGCCGACGCGGTCCAGCACCGAGAGGAACAGGTTGCACATCGGCGTATTGCGCGGGTGGCGGACATGCACGCCGGTGGACACCGCGCCGCCGCCCTTGCCGGCGAGCAGGATGGGCAGGTCCTCATTATTGTGGCGGTTGCCGTCGCTGATGCCGCTGCCATAGACGATCATGCTGTTGTCCAACAGGCTGCCTCCGCCTTCGCCCAGCGACTTCAGTCGATTCACGAAGTAGGCGAACTGCGTGGCGTGGAAGCGGTTGATGCGCGCGATCTTGGCCAGCTTGTCCTGTTTGCCCTGGTGATGCGAGAGGGTGTGGTGGCCCTCGTTCACGCCGACCATCGGATAGGAGCGGTTGCTGCCGTCGTGGGCGATCATGAAGGTGGCGACCCGCGTCGTGTCCGTGTGGAACGCCAGCGCCATCATGTCGAACATCAGGCGCGTGTGGGACTGGAAGTCCTTGGGAATGCCCGCCGGTTTCTGGTATTTCGGCTTGGGCGGCCCGGCCTTTTCCGCGCGCTCCATGCGCTGCTCCAGTTCGCGCACGGAGGTCAGGTATTCATCCAGCTTGCGGCGGTCCGTGGAGCCGAGTTTGGACTGGAGCCTTTTGGCGTCCTCCAACACGAAATCCAGGATGCTGGCCTCGTTCTCGCGGCGGCGCGCCTTCGCCTCCTGATCCTCCTCCGAAGCGCCGTCGGAAAAGAGTCGTTCGAAAACCAGGCGAGGATTGACCTCCGGCGGCATGGGCGTGGATTCGCTGCGCCAAGAGATGCTGTATTGGTAGGCGCAACTGTAGCCGGAATCGCAACTGCCCGCCTTGCGTCCGCGATCGCAGCTTAATTCCAGCGAGGGCAGGCGCGTCCGATCGCCGAAGGCCTGGGCGGCGATCTGATCGATGGAGACGCCGATCCGGATGTCCGTGCCGGCGGTCTTGTAGGCCTGGCGCCCGGTGAGGAAGGTGGCGTTGGCCCGCGCGTGATCGCCGGGGCCGTCCCCGTTGGCGCGCGCCTTGTCGTGCGTCAGTCCGCTCAGAAACTGGATGTCCTTCTGAAACGGGGCCAAGGGTTGGAGAATATAGGGCAACTGGAAGCGCGAACCGGTTCCCTGCGGCGTCCATTGATCGAGATACACGCCATTGGGCACGTAGACATAGGCCATGCGACGGGGCATGGCGGAAGCCGCCTTTGCCTGCGCGCCAACCGCATTCTCCGGCAGCATCGCGTCCAGGACGGGCAGGGCCATTGCCGTCCCCGCGCCGCGCAGAAACTGCCGCCGCGGCAACAGCCACTTGTTGGTTGAAATCGTCGGACCGTTCATTGGATTGAATCAAGTTAGACGCAGCCGGCGGAATGACAAGCGACAAAGGCCGCGCCATTCGCATTGGGCGCAGTTGAAACTGGGATGAGTTTGACTGCGAACAGATGCTTCCTGGCCTGACAGAAGGCCGGGGAGCAGCGGAAACTCCAAATCCCAAATTGTCGCGACGAAGCTGTGCGAAGGCGGAACAAGTCCCAAGTTCCAAATCTCAAAAGCGGTCGCCGTGCGTGATCGTCACGGGTCCTGAAATGCTCGTGGTCCCCGATTGCTGGCGTTTGGAGATTGTGATTGAGGCCCCTCAACCAACATCGCGACGTCCACCGGATGCGAGCCTGCCTCATCCCGGTTTCAATCCCGCCCTTCCGCATTTCACCGCCCCGGGTCATCGCGGCGCGTCGGTCGCCTTCAACTCCCACCGTTCTCCGAAGAAACCCGCGTCCGCAATCCCTCCCGGCGCGCGCGAGGTGATCGGCTTCGCGATGTCGACGACAGCCCAGTCCGGAAGCTTGGGGACCTGGCGGGCGTTGTTCAGGTAGTCGTACTCCCGGTAGGTGAAGCCGCTGTTCAGGACGATGTAGCGGTCCGGATTCAGGGGATTCGGGTGAATCATCGCCAGGGCATGCCCGGGCCCTTCGTAGGTCTTGTCGCCGACCTTCACGCCGCTGCCCGTCCAGCGAATGGGCAGTGAATCAAGAATCTTGGTCAGGACCCGATTGCTCGAGGGATCGCCGAAAAGAATCAGGTTGCTGGAGGCGATATCGGCGTCGGTGATATCGACATCGTCCTTCACCCGCGCCTCGCCGCGGAATTGGCGACGCCAATGCTCGATGGCGTGTTCCTGTTCCTTCTGAGCCCAGGTCGCCACCGGTTTGAACCACGGCTTGCCGGTCGGGCGGACAATGATGAACGAATCCATGAAGGCGTCGTCGATCGGGCCTTGGAGTCCGTGGCGTTTGCGGAGGCCGTCCGGCCCGACGTCCGCGACTTTCCACCCGCCCTTCTTCTTCCGCAACCGGACCTTCCACGAGCGGTCCGACTTGATGCGCGGCGTGTGCTCGATGTGCTGGCCGTCGATCGCGAGATTCACGGGTTGGGTGTTGTCTATGGGGCAGTCGCCGGCCGCCATGTCGAGCGTCAGGGCGGAGACATTCTTTGTGGTCACGCTGACGAAGTTGTTGCGGCCGATCTCGGCGTCAATGCGCGCGCGTTCCCAATGCTCCTCCAGGCCATCGACGGTCACCCAGTGCATGCGATTGTAGCGCAGGGTCCAGGTGGTGAAGCGAATCCTCTCCGGCGCGCGGTCGCGGCCGTGTCTGGCGAGGCTGGCGAGCCGCTCCTCGATCTCGATCTTCGAATCCGGATGAATCTTGTGCCCCATGCCCGGACCAATGATGTGCAGCAGATCGACGCCCTCCTCGGCAAGGTATTTCTCCATGATGTCGGCCGCCTGTTTCTGGCGGTCGATCTCGCCGCTGTAGGCCACCGTCGGACAGTGAAACAGGTTCACCGACCAGTCCGTGCAATCGTAGAGATGCCAGAGTTTCTTCTCATACCACGTCGGTTTCAACGTCTCGCCCTGGAAGGTGCGCAGAAACTCCGGCGTCTCGGAAAAGCCCGCGCCCGGATTCGCCGCGAACCAACGATCCGCATAATGCACGGCGAACTGCCAGCACGCCGCGCCGCCCATCGAAAAACCGCGCACGGAAATCCGATCCTCATCGATGGGATAATGCCGCTTCGCGTGTTCCAAGGCCTCGAACAGATCGATCTCGCCGGCGAACTTGTTGGCGTTTGAGTAGCGCGCATAGGGGTGCAGGACGAACGTGTCGGCCGGCGCGTACTGCCCGACCGAGCGTTGGCGGCCGTTGATGAAGTTCACCTCGCTCAGGGTTTCGCCGCGACCGTGAAACCAGAAGTCCAGGCGATGCTTTGGCGCGGAGCCCGGCGTCCAGGTTTCGGGGACAACCATGCCATAAGGCTGGACGGAACGATCGATCTTCGAGCGATAGCCCCGCACGACCAGGCCCTTTGCCGTCAACCAGGGAGCCTTGCCGGCCTCAAGTTGTCCCGCCCGTTCGATCCCGTCGCGCAGCAATCCCTTGGCGGTCTGGATTTCATTCGGTTTGAAGAACTCATTGTAGGTCAGCGCCGACCAGACCGCGCGATGATAGATCTCCACATCGGGCAGCAGGTCGAGAAGCTCCGGCTTTCCCTTCAGCGACCGGCGCAACCCGTCGAGCTTCGCGCCCAGCAGGGCGATCCCGTCCTCCAGCGCCTTGCGATCCTCCGCCGGCACGGGCACGCCCGGCTTGGGAATGCGCCGGACATTCTCGGCAATGTTGTCCTTCGGGCCGTCGGCGAAGGTTGTTGAGACGACAACGAGCAGAACCGACAAGAGAATTGAAGAACGCTTCATGGGCTGGCATGAAACTGTCTGGCATCAGCGAGATCAAGCGACAAAGGAAAACACCATGACCATTGGCATTCCGGTTGAGATCAAGGACGACGAGTTTCGCGTGGGCATGCTGCCCTCGGGAGCCTACCAACTCACGCAGCGCGGGCACAGGGTCGTCGTGGAGAAGGGCGCGGGGATCGGCGCCGGCTATCCGGACAGCGACTACGAGCAGGCGGGCGCCACCTTGGCCGACGAACATGCGGCGATCTTCGAGCAGGCGGACCTAGTGGTGAAGGTCAAGGAACCGCAGCCTTCGGAGTATCCAATGCTTCGACCGGACCTGACGCTCTTCACCTATCTGCACCTTGCCGCGGACAAGTCGCTCACGGAGGCCATGTTGAAATCCGGCGTGACCGGAATCGCCTACGAGACGATCGAGGAGAACCATCACCTGCCCCTGCTGGAACCGATGAGCGAGATTGCCGGGCGCATGTCGGCGTTGGTGGGCGGTTACTTCCTCGGGAAATATCACGGCGGCAGCGGCAGTCTGCTGAGCGGTGTTCCCGGCGTGCTGCCCGGCAAGGTCCTCGTGTTGGGCGGCGGCACGGCGGGCGTCAACGCGGCCCGCATGGCCACCGGCCTCGGAGCCGACGTCACCATTCTCGAGGTCGACCTCGAGCGGATGCACTTCCTCGACATCTCCCTCCACACCGCCCACACGCTCTATTCGAACGAGGCGCATCTGATGGAGCAGTTGCCGCGCGTGGATCTGCTCATCGGCGCGGTGTTGGTCCCGGGCGCCCGGGCGCCGAAGCTCATTCGCCGCGAGATGTTGGAGAAAATGCGACCCGGCAGCGTCTTCGTCGATATTGCCGTCGATCAGGGCGGCTGCGCGGAATCGACGCGCCCGACGACGCATCACGATCCGGTCTACGTGGAGGAAGGCGTGACGCACTACTGTGTGGCCAACATGCCGGCCGCCTACGCCCGCACCGCCACGCAGGCGCTGACCAATGTCACCTTCCGTTACGCGGAACTGCTGGCCGACCATGGAGTCGCCGAGGCCTGCGCCCGGCATCCGGCCCTGAAAGGCGGCCTCAATACGGTGGGCGGCAGACTCACCTGCCAGGCCGTCGCCGAGGCGCACGGACTGGAATGCTCGGAACCTTGGGTCGCTTAAGAAAAGGACGTCGCGAAACAGAGCCCGCTCACGCCGCGGTCAAGGTCGGATTGAAGGAGACCGAGCCCTACCCCAACACGTCATCCAGCACCACGCCGTGGACGTCGGTGAGGCGCATGTTGCGGTCGGCGGCGCGGAAGGTGAGGGCTTCGTGGTCGAGGCCGAGTTGGTGGAGGACGGTGGCCCAGAGGTCGTAGATGTTGCGGGGCTTGTCGACGGCGT
>JAYPGD010000392.1:0-5781 GCA_038126655.1 Verrucomicrobiales bacterium | reverse complement strand
TGTCCGCCTCGTTGAAGGTGGTGAGCATGGCCATGGACTGCTGCGCCTCGACGAGGCGGCGCGCCACGGTGCGGCGGAGTCGGCTCATGCGGACCGCTTCCTCCTGTCTGGCGCCGGATGTCTCTACCGGCGTCGGCGCCGCGGGCGCGGGGTTTGGCGCCGGCGCTGCGGGTTCAGGTTCGGGTTCGGGCGCGGCGGGGGCGGCAGCCGATTTGTTGTTCTCAATATGCCGCAGCACATCTTCCTTGAGCAATCGGCCTCCGGGCCCCGTGGCCTCGACATCTTCAGCCTTCAGACCATGTTCGGCCAAGGCCAGCTCCGCCGACGGCATGACCCGCGAGTCATCAGTCAAATCGTCCTCGGCCTCGTTCTCGTCCTCGACATCCTTGCTGCCATCGTTGGCGACAGCTCCGCCTCCACCGCCCGCCTCGATCAACGCCACCACGGCGCCGATCGCGCAAACTTCGCCGGACGCCTTGACGATCCGGCCCAGAACGCCGTCCTCGGGCGACAGCAATTCCACCGACGCCTTCTCGGATTCCAGGACGGCGACCGGCTCATCCTTGCCGACGGCGTCGCCTTCCTTCTTCAGCCATTCGCCGATTTCGACCTCGGTGATGGATTCGCCGACTGTGGGGACCTTGAGTTCGATGGACATGGGATGGGGGACGGTTAATTCGATTGTGTGTGCCGCGGAAAAGAGGGCGCGAGTGGTTCGCTGCGAACGGGATCAGGAAGAAGTTCGAAGCTCCATGAGTCGCCGGAAAACGGGGCGCGGAATTCATTCCGCCTCGACGCCGGACGGCGGGGCGCTTCGGGATTGTTCCGAGGCGATGGGCCTGCCGGAGGTTGAAGCGGAATAAATTCCGCGCCCCGGCGGCCGCTGCTACAGGGTTCGGGTGGCTGGCGCATCGTTGGCTCCGTTTCTTTCAACTGATTCCGAAGGCGGCTTCGAGCACGCGCTTCTGTTCGCGTTTGTGACTGTTGGCGGAGCCGGTGGCCGGGCTGGCGGACTCGGGGCGACTGACACAGATCAACGGATGCTCGCCATAGAGGTCGCAACCAAAGCGCGCGCGCAGGTAGCGCCAGGCTCCCATGTTCTCCGGCTCCTCCTGGGTCCAGATGACCGGCACGCCGGCCGGATAATCACAAAGAGCCGAGGTCAGTGTGTTGTCGCGCAGGGGGTAGAGCTGTTCCAAGCGCAGGATGGCGACATCGTCGCGGCCCAACTCCTCGCGCATCTGGTCGAGTTCATAAAAGATCTTTCCGGAGCAGATCAACACCCGCTTCACGCCCTTCTTGTCCAACGGCCGCTCGTCGCGCAACAGAGGTTGAAACGCGCCGCTCTCCAGGTCCTCCAGGGTCGACGCGACCTTGGGGTGGCGCAACAGGCTCTTGGGCGACATCACGACCAGCGGCTTGCGGATGGGGCTCACGACCTGCCGGCGCAACAGGTGGAAGTATTGCGCCGGCGTGGTCGGATTGCAGACGCGCATGTTGTCCTCGGCGGCGAGGTCAAGGTAACGCTCCAACCGCGCGCTGGAATGCTCCGGCCCCATGCCCTCGAAGCCATGCGGCAACAGGGTCACCAGTCCGGACAGACGGTTCCACTTGTCCTCGGCGCTGGAGATGAACTGGTCGAAGATCACCTGGGCCACGTTGGCAAAGTCGCCAAACTGCGCCTCCCAGATGATCAGGCCGTCCGGGTATTCCAGGCTGTAGCCGTAATCAAAACCCAACACCCCGGTTTCGGTCAGGGGGCTGTTGTAGACTTCAACCGGTTTCTGGTCCGGTGAGAATTCGGCCAAGGGGCAGAAGGTCAACCCGTCCTCGTAATCGTAGAGCACGGCATGGCGGTGACTGAAGGTGCCTCGGCGGCAATCCTGTCCGGACAGCCGGACCCGGTAGCCCTCCAACGCGCAGGCGGCGAATGCCAACGCCTCCGCCGCCGCCCAATCCAAGGGGCGCTTGCCTGCGGCCATTTCGCGCCGGACTTCAAGCAGTTTGACAATCTTGGGATGCGGCGTGAAATCCTCGGGCCAGCGCGTCAGCGAATCCAGGGTCTTCGCGGTGACCTCCTTCAGGACGCCGGTTGCGGCCGCGTCGCGATCCTCGCCGCCCTCGAAGCTGCTGCGGGACCAGATGCCGCGGGTCTTTTCCGCCGGTCGTTGGTAATCCTCGCTGCGCGACTCCGCGAGGTGGGTCTCCAGCTTTTCGCGCCGTTCCTCGACCAACTCGTCCGCTTCCGCCCGCGTGATCCCCTTCATCCTGAGCAGGTGATCGAGATAGCCTTCCAGCACGGTCTTGCGCTTGCGGATCGCGCGGTAGAGCAACGGCTGTGTGAAGGTCGGTTCGTCGGTTTCGTTGTGCCCCAGTCGACGGTAGCCATACATGTCGATGATCACATCGCGCTTGAAGGCCTTTCGGAAATCCATCGCCAAACGCACGGTCTGCGCCACGGCCTCGGGGTCCTCGCCGTTCACATGGAAGATCGGAATCTGCAACAGCCGGGCGACATCGGTCGCATAGATGCAGGAACGGTGTTCCTTGGGCGAGGTGGTGAAGCCGATCTGGTTGTTGACGATCACATGCAGCGTGCCGCCGATGGCGTAGCCCGGCAACTGGCTCATGTTCAGCGTCTCCTGGATGATCCCTTCGCCCGCGAAGGCGGCGTCGCCGTGAATCAACAGACACAGGCACAATTCCTGAAAATCGTCGCCCGCGCGATCCTGCTTGGCCCGCACGCGGCCCATGGCCACCGCGTTGACGAATTCCAGGTGGCTGGGGTTGAAGCAAAGCGACAGGTGCACGTCCTCGCCCCCCTCCGTCGTCCAGTCGTGGCTGGAGCCGAGATGATACTTCACATCCCCCCGCCCCTCGTAGAGATCCGAATCGGCGTCGGCGAACTCCCGGAAGATCTCGCGCGGATTCTTGCCCATGATGTTGGCCAGCACATTCAGCCGGCCGCGATGCGCCATGCCGAGCACGATCTCCTTCGTTCCCTGTCCGCCGGCGTACTCGATCGCCAGGTCCAGCAACGGAATCAGGCTCTCGCAGCCGTCCAACGAGAAGCTCTTCGCCCCGATGAACTTCTTGTGCAGGAACTCCTCGAAAGTGACCGCGTCGATCAACCGCTTGAGGATGCGCTTCTGCTCGCCGCGCCCCAGGTCGAGCCGATTCTCCGTCCCTTCCATCCGGCGCTGCAGCCAACGCCGCACCTGGATGTCGCCGATGTGCATGTACTGCACGCCGATGGAACGGCAGTAGGTGTTCCGCAGGTGGTCGACGATTTCGTCGATGGTCCGTTCCCCCTTGTTCTGCAGGGTCGAACAGTTCACCTTGCGGCCGTAATCCTCCTCCGAGAACTGGAAGTAGTCCATCTCCAGCTCTCGCGGCATCATGCGTGGGCGATCAAGCGGGTCGATGCGGGCGATGCGATGTCCGCGCAGCCGGTAATTGCGGATAAGCTGGTTCACCCGGTCATGCAGCAGCGCGACCTTCGCGCCTTCGCCGTCGATGTTGGCGACGCCCGACCCAGCGGCGGTTGGCGGGGCAATACGACCATTGCCGGAATGCGGACCCGAAGGCGGATTGAACAGGCTGGCCGGGCGGAACGAGGGGCCGAAGCCGCCGCCATTGGGGGGCTTGTCGCCGTTCTCCCGCCCGTCGAAGTAGCTCCGCCATTCCTCGGGCACCGCGTTGCGATCCGCCAAGTAATCCGCGTACAACGCCTCCACGAAGGCGAGGTTGTTGCAATTGGGCAAACTTTCGGAATCACTCATGGCGGCAGGCGGAATGACAACGGCCTTCTTTGTATCGGCCTGTCTTGCTTGGGCCTCAACCGGCGGAGGCAGAGTATGTCCCCAGGAAATCCGCCTGTCAAAGCCCGGGGAATCCCAAATCGCCTTGCGGAGGCCGGGGGGCGTTTCTATATTGCGCGCGATGGAAACAGCCACAGTCGCCACCCTGCTGATCGTCGGCGCCCTGCTGTTGTTCGCGGAGGTCTTTCTTCCCGGGATGATCGCGGGGGCGATCGGCATGGCGTGCATCGGAATCGGCGTCATCCTTTCGTTCGTCTACTTCGGCGCCAGCGTCGGGATGGTCGTCTCCCTGGGCGCCCTGATCGGGCTGGGCATTGGAACCGTCCTCTGGTTCAAGTATTTTCCCGAGACCCGGATCGCCGGAAAGTTCATCTCCAATGGCGCCATCGGCGGCGGCGGCGTCGCCGACGAACGGCAGGCCCTGGTCGGTCAACCCGGGATCGCCGCGACCGACCTCCGCCCCTCGGGAATCGCAAAGATCGATGGAAAACGCGTTGACGTCGTGACCGAAGGGCAGATGATCGACAAAGACACGCCCGTCGAGGTGATCGCGGTCGAAGGGCTGCGTGTCGTGGTCCGGACCGCCGATTGATTTCCATTCTAGAACGCTACAGCAAAGACCCCTAACCCAACGAATTCATGCAAATCAATCCGTCACTTATCGCACTCGAATGGGGGCTGCCCTCGATCCTTGGCTTTGGCTTTCTTGGCCTGATCGGGCTGGTCGTCTTCATCGTCATCTTCAATTTCATCGGGATCTACATCCGGGCCCTGTTCTCCGGCGCCAAGGTCGGCTTTATTGAACTGGTCGCCCTGAAGCTGCGGAAGGTGCCCGTGGCCCTGGTCGTCGACACCCGCATCACCGGCGTCAAGTCGGGCCTGCCGGTCTCCATCGACCAGCTTTCCACGCACTATCTTGCGGGCGGCGACATCTTCATGGTCGTCCAGGCGCTGATCGCCGCGCAGAAGGCCGGCATCGAGCTGATTTTCGACCGCGCCTGCGCCATCGACCTCGCGGTGAAGGGCACCAACCGCACGGTGCTGGAAGCGGTGAAGACCTCGGTCAATCCCAAGGTCATCGACTGCCCGAATCCCGCCAGCGGCGTGCAGAACATCGAGGCCGTCGCCCGCGATGGCATTGCGGTCAAGGCCAAGGCCCGCGTCACCGTGCGCACCGCCCTCGAGGGATTCGTCGGCGGCGCCATGGAGGAGACCATCATTGCCCGCGTCGGCGAGGGCATCGTCTCGACGATCGGCTCGGCGGATTCCTACAAGGACGTGCTAGAGAATCCGGACCGCATCTCCAAGACCGTTCTGGGCAAGGCTCTCGACGCCAACACCGCCTTTGAAATCCTTTCCATCGACATTGCCGACGTGACGGTCGGAACGAACGTCGGGGCCAAACTGCAGGCCGAGCAGGCGGAGGCGAACAAGCTGGTGGCGCAGGCGCAGGCGGAGGTCCGGCGCGCAGCAGCGGTCGCCACCGAGCAGGAGATGAAGGCCCGCGTCTCCGAGATGCGGGCGCGCGTGGTCGAGGCCGAGGCCCAGGTGCCGCTCGCCATGGCCGAGGCCTTCCGCAGCGGCAACCTCGGCGTCATGGATTACTATAAGATGCGCAACATCCAGGCTGACACCTCCATGCGCGACAACATTGCCGGCGGCGACAAGGACGGCCCCGCCAAGTAGGCCCGCGCGACAGCCCGGCCCATAATCGATCAAACTGCGCCATGGATCCGCTGCAACTCTTCGTCATCGCCATCATCTGGGCGATTGCGTCCTGGATACAGCGGAAGAAAGAGGCGAAGGGCGCTGAGGCGCAACAGAACGAACCCTGGTTTCCGGAGGAGCCGGAAGCCCGGACTTCCCACCCCGACCCGAGGCAACCGAAACCCGCCGCGAAAGCGGGCTGGGAGGAGGAGCTCCGCATGCTGTTGGAAGGGAAGACGCCCGCCCCCAAACC
>JAYPGD010000391.1:0-5793 GCA_038126655.1 Verrucomicrobiales bacterium | reverse complement strand
GCCGCTGCCGCAGGGTGATGATGTCGATCGCGTCCTTCTCGTCGTACATCTTGGCGAGGATACTGAAGATCGTCTTGTGACGGAGGTCGTAGAACACCTCGGCCTGGGGGGTGGCGATCTTCTCGAGCGGGTCGTCCTTCTTGAAGCGCTTCGGCTTGTCGTCCTCGGAGGAGAGGGTGGGAAACTTCTCCAGGCATTCGCCCATGCAATCCACGGGCGACAGCAGAATGCAGCCCAGGACGCCCTGTTCGGCCTCCACGGAATGCGGCGGGAGGCGGTCGACGCCATCCAGTGAAATGGTGTCCGAGTCCTGCTTTTGGGACTTTCTGCCTCGGGGTTTGGCGGCCTTAAGATCAGGCTCCACCGGCCCGCCGGCTGCGTCATCAAAGGAATCAATCATGGGAGGGGCATGACAACAGCAATCCGGAGGAATGGAAATCCAAGATTGCGGACATGTTGTCCACAGAAAGGCGGGCCAATTGGCGGACAATTCACAGGTTGTTCGCCGCGTCTTGGGACTCGAGATCTATTGCTGCGTCTTCGAAGCGATCGAAACTGAATCGGAAGCCACCCGCGGCGAGTCGTCCTGGCCTGACCCTGCGGCTCTTGATGATGAGTTCAGTTTCTGTGCGAAGCAGGAACGCTCCGAGTTCGAGCAGCCATTGAGGTGCGGGCAGACCGAAACCGAAAGGCGCGCCGCAGATCCGGCGCAAGGCGCGCATCATCTCGTGATTTGGCAACGGGCTTGGAGCGGCGAGGTTCACGGGGCCGTCAATGTCCGGGCGTGCGATCAGCCACGCGATCGCTCGGCAGAAATCGGCTTCATGGATCCAGGATACAAACTGCCTCCCGGACCCCATGGGTCCGCCGAGTCCGAGTCGCGTCAGTCGCCGCAGAACGGGGAAGACACTGTTGCGTCCGGCACCGAGGACCATGGCTGAGCGAAGCGCTATCTTTCGCACGCCGGGCGCCTGTGATTTGAAGAATTCCTCCTCCCATGCCGAGGCGACTGCGACTGAGAATTGGTCCTTGGCTTCCGGTGTCTCCCCGATCTCGCCCGCCTCACCCCAGGCGTCGCCGAAGGTGTGCCGGTAAATCGTGGCTGTGCTGGAGTTTATCCAGATCGGAGGCGGTTTGCGGCATTGGGCGACGGCTCGCCCCAGAATCCGGGTTGAGTCGATCCGGGAATCCAGGATGAGTCGCTGGTTCCGCGCGTGATAGCGACAGTCGACGCTTTGGCCGGCAAGATTGATCAGCGCCGCGGCGCCTTCGAGGTGATCGATCCACGCTCCAGGCGAGCGGCCATCCCATGGGACGAACGCGATGTCGGGCTTGGAGCGGATCCTGCGGCGCGTCAAGACTTTCACTGCGTGGCCGCCTTGGCTGAAAAACCGGGCGAGGGCCGTTCCAAGGAATCCGCTCCCTCCGGCAAGAACGATGGTTGATTTTTGGGCTGTGTTCATGACCTTTCACGGCAGTTCGAGGAAGGCGGTGTGCCGATGTTTGGGGCCGGCGCCCGGGAAGGGCGTTGAGACGCGGCGAGGCGGTCCCATCCAGACATTCCGAACTCCGGGCGAATACTGCGCGCCCACGAAATGCGCCTCCTTCAGCCAGTCGCCCGTGGTGTTCAGCAGATCCTGGTCTTCGATTGTGACGGTCGCGGGATGCAAGGGCCACGGTTTGTGCCAGATCCGGAACAGCCGGCGTTTCCCACGGTGGCAGGTGTAAGCCGTGTATTGCTCGGTGAGGAACTCAATGACGTCGTCGTGTGATGCCGCGCCAGGGAAGGAAGCCCCGAGAAGCCGAGGCCTGATTCGCGCGCTGAATCGCAGTCTGCGTTCGCGCCCCTCGATTCGTTTGATCCGACCATCGAAGGCGTAGTTTCGATCGCGGCAATCATACTCGAGCCGAGCGAAATGGTAGGGCAGTCCGTAGGTCAGTGGTCCCAGCGGCGCGCTGAGCCTGCTGGACATGAACTCCTTGATGAAATAGATCCCGGATTCGTGGTCATGTCGCACGTAGGTCCGGACATTGAGGAATCGCGTTTCGCCCAAAACCTTGAATGGGAACGCGGTCAGGGAGCCCCCGAAAGTCGGCCGAAGACGCCGCATCGAAAAGGCGACGAGGCTGACGTAGGCCCGGCCGTCGATGCAGTCCAAACCGAATGGCACGGAGGGTTGGAGTCGCTCGCGATCCACCTCGTAGTGGATGAAGAGAACGTTCATCCAATCCGCAATAAACAACGGAGCCGATTCGCGCTGATTGAAGCGCCGCTTGGCGCGGGAGCTGGGATTGTGATTGGGCACGGGGGCGCTGTCGGCGGCCTTGATGGCGGTCAGGGCATTCATGATGACGCTCCGGTTCAGGACATGGATCGATTCAGGGTTCCATGAGGCGGGTTGCTGTTGTCTTGTTGGCGGTTGGTTTCATGTCAGGCGCGGGCAGAGCAGGTCTGAAAACCCGAAAGGCTTTGCTTCGGGCAGACCTTGCTTGATCTGCTCCGGTGTGAATGGCGTCGTAGGTTGCAGTTCCGGGGGGAGATCGTCGGGCGCGAGCGCCGGTTCGACCACGCCTTCGGACAGGATTCGCACCTGGGCCTTCGAGACCATCGGAACGCGCATCATTTGTTCGCAGCCCCATGCCAGCATGCGATGGAAAGCCAGCGGCAGGCGGATCATTGCGGGCCGCCTGCCGGTGACAGCCGCGACCCTGCGCACCGCGTCGGCGAGGCCCATTTCCTCTGGTCCGGTAACCGGGATGGTCTTGTCGCGCATCGCTTCATGAGTCAGCGCCGCCTTGAGAATGGGGACGAAGTCCTCGATCGCCAGGGGACGCACCGGGCGATCCTTGAATCCGACCAGGCCGAATATTGGGAAGGTGTGGAATGCGTGGCTCAGGTGATCGAGCATGTGGTCGCCTGTTCCGTAGACAACCCCGGGTTTGAGGATGGTGTATTCGAGTCCGCTGGAGCGGATGATCTCTTCCGCCTCCCATTTTGATTCGTGATAGCTTGAGCCGCAGTTGGGGCGGGCGCGCAGGAAACTGACAAACACAATCCGTCGAACGCCGGCGAGCCTGGCGGCGGCCACAACGTGTCGGGCGCCGTCGATGTGAACCGTTTCGTAGGTTTGGTCGCCGATCTCCCGGTTGATCCCCGCGAGATGGGCGATGGCGCGGGCTCCGGCGAACGCTTCGGCCAGCCGTTCGGGATCAGACAGGCCAAGGGGAAACACCTGTGTGTCGGGTTCTCGCCTGGCGATGCGACCGCGGTTGCATCCGGGGCGGGTGACGAGATTCAGTTGATGGCCTTCACGTTGAAGGGCCGTGGCGAGGCGGCGGCCCATGAAGCCGTTTGCCCCGGTGATGGCGAACTTCATCACTCGCCTCCTTTCCAGGCTGCCCAGGCGTAGATCAAGGGCAGGGCGGCGAAGACGACATTGGTCGCGGCGTAACCGAGCTTCAACCACGCGTTTGTGAGATAGGGGCGGACGTCGAAGACGAACGCCGCGACAGCGAGGCGGATGGTCCAGAAGCCGGCAAGGAAGGTGCAGACGGCGCGGGCCAGGGGCGCGCCCGAGGCAAGCGGTTCGGCAAGGAAGAACGAAACGCCGCCGAAGCCGATCAGGCAGAAGGCGATGAAGGTGTAGTAGACCCAGAAGAGCCGGCCGACAAACGGCGGCAACGAGGCGGTATGGTCGCGGAGGCCGACGACTTTGGGCATGGTCGCGCCGGCCCACAGGAGTCCGAGGTGGCTGAGTCCGGCGAATTGAATGAGGGTGTGGAGTTGTAGGTTCATTTCAGATGGCGTTGAGGGTTTGCAGGAAGGGAAACATCACGGCGTCGCGAAATGGCGCATGGAAAAGGAGCGGGACGGGGATGGCGGTGACGGCGAGCGTCGTCAGCCACCCGGGCAAACCGCGGTTGAGCCCCGCGCGTCGGGCGGGCGCGCTGCGTATGAGCAGGACGCCAGCGCCTTGGATCAGGAAGTAGAGCGTGGGCAGGCCATAGCCCGCGCGTGCGGGGACGGAGATCACCAGGTCGTGGACGAGTCCCGACAGCAGGAAGACGCAGAGGGTGGCTGCGATGGGGCCGTGTCGGCGCAACAGCGGACGAAAGAACGCCGGCCGGACGATGTCATTAAACGCCCGGTTCCAGCGTTCGCCCCAGAACTCCCCCAATGAAGCCGCCCTGAGCGGCGCGCGCATGATGGGAACGGCGGCGACGCCGATGCGACGCCAGGCCAGCGACGCAAGATGGAACAGTCCAAAGTGAAGCGTCATGCTCACGCCGATCATTCCGATCCAGACGCCCAAGGTTTGATGATCGGCGATGACGGCGGGCGTCAGTCCCCAGACCAGCCCGATTCCGATCCCGAGCTTCAGCGTTGCCGCGACCCATTCCCTGGCGCCGGGGGCGGGCGCGCCCCTGCGTGATTGGAAGAACGGGCGCGGATCCATGCCGACCCAGAAGAACAGATAGCCCAGCGAGCGCGGGATGCCTGGATTGCTGGCGCTTCGGCGGGCCTGTGACCACGTCGCCCACTTGCATCCGGCATACAGGGCAAAGGCGATGGCCCACATGAACGCCCATTGCGGCAAGGCGGCGTATCCGCCAAAGGTCAGGACGGTCAGAATGACGAGCGGGAGCCAATCCCAAACGGGGCGCGGGTTGGTTTGAAGGGGAGTCTGGAAATGGACGGAGCAGGCGCCGGTGAGACAATGGCGGCGGGCCGCGATCCACCGGTAGAGGCCCCATAATGCCCCGCGGCAAAGCGGGATGTTTGCGACCAACCAGAAAGGCCAGGCCCACCAGACCCGTCGCATGAGGCGCGCAATGCCGTCCACGCCTCCGAACCGGACGTCGCCGGGTTCGAGGACGACGAATTCCCTGAGCGGATCGGTCGTCCGGATTCCCAGTCGCTCCGCCACCCAGGGTGTCCGCAGTGGCGCCATGGCGACGCCTCGGCGGGCGAGCGGTCCGCGGCTCCAGCGGGCCAGTTGCACGCAAAGCGGACAGTCGCCATCGTAGAACGCCCAGGTCTGCCGCATTTGGGGTAGTTTGGTTTTTGTTACTGTTGTTTCTGTATACACAGAAATTAAGAGGTAAAAATTTTTGCGAGTGGGGTTCAGCCGAACCCGAGCAGTTTGGCGGCCTTGTCGCCGAGTTTGACGAAACGAACGATGGCCTTGGTGGGCCATTTGCGAAGTTGGGAGTACCAGGCGGTCGTGGTTTCGAAGAAGGACTCCATTTCCTTGAGTCGTTCGATGGAGTAGGCGTCCTTGTCCTTGGCGGTTTCGGCCTCGGCGCGGCATTCCTGGAGCAGGGCGAGCGTCGGGTCCATCTCGCGGCGTTTGCGTTCGTCCATGATGACGCGAAACATTTCCCAGACATCCTTCATCGATTCAAAGTGGTCCCGACGGTCGCCAAGCACGTGGACGACCTTGACGATGCCCCAGCCCTGGAGTTCGCGGAGACTGTTGCTGACGTTGGAGCGCGCGACGGAAAGCGCTTCGGTGATCTCCTCGGCGTTGAGCGCGCGGGGCGTGATGTAGAGCAGGGCGTGGATCTGCGCCACCGTCCGGTTGATCCCCCAGCGCGTGCCCATCTCCCCCCAGTGGAGAATGAACTTGTTTTGGACTTCACTAAGGGAGATCATGATTTTTCTTTAATTTCTGTTTAGACAGAAATGTATGGCAAGGCGGGTTTCGAGACAAGTGAATTGTTGGGAAAATGATGGAAGCGTGTTGACTCATAAAGAAAGACACCGAAGCGAGATTCGGTGAGGGAAGCTTG
>JAYPGD010000390.1:0-5829 GCA_038126655.1 Verrucomicrobiales bacterium | reverse complement strand
CCGTCGACGGGGGAGCCGATGCCTGAGGAGGCTCCGCACGAACCGGCTTCACCCGCCGGATGGGCCGGCAGGCCCTGGTTGTTCGCGCTCGCGCTGCTGGGACTGTTGGGCCTGATTGCGGGCGTGGTTGTTTACGGCACGAAGCCCAGGCTCTACGTCGATCCCGCTGTGGAGGGGGACGTCGGAAGATATCGGGAGACCATTTCGGTGGCCAAACCGGCGCCCGCGAAGAAGGAAGACTTCCTCGATTCCCTGACCGTGACCCGGACCAACAACCGGGTGCGGGTTGAGTTTCCCCACAACAGCCGGAACGAGTCTTCGCGCCTGTTGGATTACCGGCTTTACCGTGCCAAGGCCGGAGAGTCCATCCAACTGCCCAAGGGGCCGTTCGGGTTGGCTCTCCAGTCCATCGGCTACGGCGAGTTTCCCCCCGAGAAGTTGAACGAATACGCCGCCTCGGTCGAATCGCGTCATTTTGATCCCGCCACCGGCGAGGAATTTGACGAAGAGGCGGCCAAGCAGCGCCTGCCTCGCCATGAACGCGATATCAGATACCGGGGCGTGTTCCCCACGGTGAAATTCCTCTTCACCCACGACCCGGAAGAGGAACTCAAGGTCATCGGTTACTCCCTGTTTGACGCGCGGACCAAGGCCTCCCTGAGCAGCGGCTATTCCCGGGGGGGATCAGGAGGGCGTCGCTTACGTGGAGATGGAGGTGAAGAAGTGGCATGCCGGACCGGTGGAACTCGTCGTCGATCTGGCGACCTCGCCCGTCGAGCGCATCGAGATCCCGCCGGAAGAGGGGGCAGTCATTCGTCAACCATCCTGGGAGTTGCATCTGGCCGCCGTGGTGGAGGGGGACAGCAATGGCGCCAGCAGCGGGAGCAGCGGCACGAACTCCTACGTCGAGATCTTATCCAACCAGAGCGAAGAGAAGAACCGGAAGGAGACCACGTTCTTGTTTCTCGGCGACCCCTGGGCCTACCACCTTCCGCTGGACCTGGAAGTCTTCGGGAAAGACGGCAAGAAGCTCAGCAACGCGGGCGGCGGCAGTTCGAGCCGCAACCTCACCAAATCAATCCGCGGTTCCCTCGATGAGGTGGACCATCTTCGCGCGACGGTCTACAAGGACGTCCGGCGCATCGTGTTCGAGATCCCCGATATTCATGGACTGCCCGCGAAGAACAACGATCTGTCCAATCTCTTCGACGCCCGCGTTCCCTACCTGCGCATCAAGACCAAATGGCAGTTCCGCGAGACCATCGAGGGCCTGACTCAACTCCATTTCGGCGGACGCGTTCCGACCTTCAATCCGCCGACCGGTTACTTCCCCGCGGAATTCCATGACGTCACCGCGGTCGAACTGCTGGATGAATACCTGGCCTATGGGCCCAAGCCGCAGGCCGTCGCCATCGATGAGGAAAAGCGCCGGTTCCTGCTCGAACCGCCGTTGCTCGAGCGTCTCGGAAAGAAGATCGGCGGGATCTTCAAGAAGTGACGCCTCAATTGCAGAGCTTACGGGTATGATTCAACATTCGCACCAGCTTCACAGATGTAGCGTCGGCTGTGTCAGCCGAAAAGCGGAACGATCTGCGACAGTAATCGACTGCTCTCGCAGAGAGCATCTGCAACTCGCCCAGGGGAGGCGCTTTTGCCCATCCCCGTAAGCCCTGGCCTCAATTGCGCCCCTTCGCCAGCGACACGCAGACGATCTCCTTGTCGTTGCGGGCGTAGACCCGGCGGTTGGCGAAGGCCGGGTGCGACCAGACGATCGGCCGGCCTCCGTCGGCGTCGGTGGGTTCGATGAGTTTCGCGCGATCGATCTCCTCGTAGCCGTCGGGGCTGAGCCTGGCGATGACGAGGTCGCCATTGTCCGGGCAGAGGAAGAAACGATCCCCGTGTTTGACGATGAAGGCGTTGGCGTTGCGGCGCGGCTTTTCGAGGTCGACCGGCTTGAGCGATTCCCAGACGCGTTGTCCGTCCTCGATCCGCAGGCAGCGGAACTGCCCGTAATTGCAGACGCCGTAGATGTGGCCGTCCTCCAGCCAGGGCACGCTGTTCAATGAATGGAGGAAGACCGTGTCCCGCGCGCTGATCTTGGGGCTCTGCCAGAGCTTCTCAACGCCGGGGGCGGCCGACGTTAGTCGCAGCATGAGCGATCCGTTGAAGAAGGTCGTCAGAAACAGCCGCTCGCCATGCAGCCTTGGAATGGCGATGGCGCCGCCGCCGCGAACGCTCCACTCGTGTTCCCAAAGAACCTCGCCGGTGTCCGGATCCAGTGAAGCCACCGCGCTGATGTGCCAGACAATGAGTTGGCGTCTGCCCGCGGCTTCGTAAATCACCGGCGCGCAGTAGGCGACGTCCTTGGTTGTCAGCGCGCGCCAGAGTTCGTGTCCGTCTCGTTTGTCGAAGGCGGCAACCGCGCTGCCCTCGCCGCCGACCAGGCAGATGACCTTGTCGCCGTCGATCAGCGGATGCGCGGCGTGTCCCCAGGTCGGGGTCTTGGCGCCGAAATCCTTGGTGAAGCTTCTCCGCCAGATCACGCTCCCGCTCTCGACATCAAGGCAATGCAGGTGCCCCTCGGCGCCAAGGGTGTAGACGCGATCGCCATTGACTGTCGGCGTGGCGCGCGGCCCCTTGGGATAGCTGAGGGTGTAGCCGGCTTCGTACCTATGTTCCCAGAGCGCGCGACCGGTCCGCTCATCGAGGCAGAGGACGCGTTCTGTCCCTGCGATGTCGCCGCGCTTGAAGAGGTTCTCCGGATTCTTCGCGCCCGGCGCCAGTTGCCGATCCATGACAAAAACGCGCCCGTCCGCGACGGCTGGCCCGGTATAGCCCGGCCCCAGCGGGGTTCGCCAGATCGGCTTCAGTTCCGCTGTTGGGAAGGATTCCACGATGCCTGTCTCCCGCCAGACGGCGTCGCGATTCGGCCCCAGCCATTGCGGCCAATCGGCCCCGGACGCGCTCATGGCGCAGGACAGGCCAAGCGCAGCCAGCGTTGGAATGACTTTCAGACTCATGCCGCGAACCTATGCGACCTCGCCCCGGATTTGAACACCATTCCCCCGAATCCGGTCAGAGAACGGACAATCCAACGATAAACCGATCACCGATCACCGAATACCGATTACTGATCACCGAATACCGGTTGTTCACCCTGCGGAATCCGTCTAGATTGTTTGCCCGTCATGTTGACCGAGACAGCCGACAACAAAGCCACGACCGACGATGCCCCCTTTGACTGGGAGGCGACGCGCGCGGATTTCCCGATCCTCGATCAGGAGGTCCACGGCTGTCCGTTGATCTATTTCGATAACGCGGCCACGAGCCAGAAGCCGACCGTGGTCATCGACGCGCTCGCAGACTACTACCGGCGCGACAACGCCAACGTTCATCGCGGCATCCATGAACTGAGCAATAGGGCCACGGCCGGTTACGAAGGCGCGCGCGCCACGGCGGCAAGATTCATCAACGCCGCCAGTTCCAACGAGATCGTCTTCACCCGCGGCGTGACCGAGAGCGTCAACCTCGTCGCCCGGACCTGGGCCGCCGCCAACATCAAGGCTGGCGACAAGATCCTGCTCACGGAGATGGAGCACCATAGCAACATCGTGCCATGGCAGATCCTTGCGCAACAGACGGGCGCGGAGATCGTCTATGTCCCCGTGACCGGCGACGAAGGGCTGTTGGATCTGGACCGGTTGGAAAGCCTTCTCCGCGATGGCGTGAAGCTGTTCTCCATGGTCCATATCTCCAACTCCCTGGGGACGATCAATCCCGTCGCGGAAATGTGCGCCCTGGCGCGTGAACACGGCGTCGCGACCTTCGTCGACGCCGCGCAGAGCGGGGGGCATTTCGCCTTGGACGTCCAGGAGATCGGCTGCGACTTCCTCGCGCTTTCCGGACACAAGATGTGCGGGCCCACCGGCATCGGCGCCCTCTACGGGCGCGAGGAGATCCTGAACGCCATGCCTCCCTTTCACGGCGGCGGCGAGATGATCGCCTCGGTCGACTACCATGACGTTGAGTTCAAGGAAGCGCCCCACCGCTTCGAGGCCGGCACGCCGAACATCGCCGACGCCATCGGCTTTGGCGCGGCCATGGATTACATCGAGGCCATCGGTCGCGAGCGGATCCTGGAGCACGACCGGGAACTGGGCGCCTACGCCTACGAGGCCTATTCGCAATTGCCCGGCGTTCGCATCTTCGGCCCGAAGACCGGACGCGCCGGCGTGGTCAGCTTCGCGTTCGAGGAAGTGCACGCGCATGACGTGGTCACGATCGTCGATCAACGCGGCCTGGCGTTGCGCGGCGGGCATCATTGCACCCAGCCTTTGATGAAGAAGCTCGGCGTGGAATCGACCTCCCGGGCGAGCTTCTATTTCTACAACACCAAGGCGGAGATCGATCAAAGCGTTGAGATCCTCCGCGCGACGCTGAAGTTCTTCGGCGTCGAAGCCTGAGCAGCTGTATCACTGACATGGACACCGACACCCAGACCATCGGCCCCGATTCGACAATGGAGGCGACGCTGGCGGCGTATCCCGGCGCGCGGCGCGCGTTGTTTCGCGGCTATCACATCGGCGGCTGCGCCAGTTGCGGCTTTGAATCCACCGAAACCCTCGCGCAGGTCTGCGAACGCAACAACAACCTTGATGTGAACGAGGTCCTTGAGCACATCCAAACCGCCCACGAGCAGGACGAGAAGATCTGGCTCGATCCGGAGGCATTGGCCGGACTCCGCGAAGGCGACCAATCTCCCCGACTCCTGGACGTGCGGACCCGCGAGGAGTACGAGGCCGTGAAGATCGCCGACGCCATCCTGATGGATCAGGAGAAGATGCAGGAGATCCTCGGCAAATGGGACAAGGACGGCCTGTTCGTCATCGTGGATCACCAGGGCAAGCAGGGTCTCGACGCCGCTTCCTTCTTTCTCGGCCACGGCTTCAAGAACGTCCGCTGCCTCCGCGGCGGCATCGACGCCTGGTCCCAACAAATCGACAAAAGTCTCCCGCGCTACAAACTGGGCTGAACATCATGAGCGAACCATCCGACTCCCTCGAACAAAAGGTCCGCGAAGCGATCCAGAACCCGCAGAACATGGGCGAGTTGAAGGACGCGGATTCCGTCGGCACGGTCGGCAATTCCGAGTGCGGCGAGATGTTGCGCATGTGGGTGAAGTATCGTGAGGACAAGGGGAAGAAGGTCATCGACAAGGCGACCTTCCAGTCCTTCGGCTGCGAGACCGCCATCGCGGTGGCGAGCATGGCGACGGAGATGATCAAGGGCAAGACAGCCGACGAGGCCCTGGCGTTGAAGACCGACGACCTTTCCGGCGAACTCGGCCCGCTGCCGCCCATGAAGATCCACTGCGCTGAACTGGTGGAGGGCGCCATGCGCTCGGCGCTGGAAGGAAAGGCTGACGAAGCCGCACAGGAACCGGCCGGGGACACCGACGCCCAACCGGCCTCCGCGGGCAATCTCATTGAAAGCCTGTACGCCGGCGACGCGCCCTCCGGCGGCCTTAAGATTGTCATGCTGGACGAGGAGGATGGCGGGGCCTGATTGGCGCGTGATTGGAACCCGGCTTCGGTCGGCGACGCGAACTTCAGTCCGGATCGGGACGTCTGTTTCCGGTCGCAACCGCTGGGCGTTCGCCCACTTTCCGGTTCCGCAATTCCCGATTTCCTTCAATGATGGGCGGCGTGAACGCGCGTTCCCGATCGTCCCCGTCCGAATCCGTCTCCGGATTGATCGAGCGCGTGACCTTTCATAACGAGGAGAACGGGTTTGCCGTCCTGCGGGTGAAGGCGAAGGGGCATCGGGATC
>JAYPGD010000389.1:0-5829 GCA_038126655.1 Verrucomicrobiales bacterium | reverse complement strand
GTGGACTGGTGGACTGGTGGACTGGTGGACTGGTGGACTGGTGGATTGGTGGCGCGCCCACACCCTCACACCCTCACACCCTCACCACTCCACAATTCCACTCCCTCAATTTTTTTTCACTTTCCCGCTCAAGTTCCCGTTTCGGGCGCCGATGTCATGGGTGAAGCGCGACGAAGGACACCGACCGCAACCGACAAAATGGAAAGGCACGCAATGGACTGCGAAGCAAATGACATCAATTTGGATCGATTGATTGACCTTCAAATCGATTCCCCCCGCCGCCGCCATCATCATCGGCACGAGCATCACGAAGCCGAACCGATTGCGGCGAGATTCCCCCTCCTGTTTGAAGTGATCGCCAAAGGCGCCGTCCTTGGCGGGGCCATCATGCTGCACCTGTTCTTCTTCCTGGCTGTGGCGCTCATGATCTGAACGCCGCGCCCCGCGCCGGCGCCAAATCGAATCGAGCCCGGAAAGGATACGACGGGACTGCCGTCTATTCGGCCGCCGCTCCCTGGGGCATCCGGCGATAAAGAAACCAGTGAAACCCGGAGTAGCCGCCGTCGTAACGGAACTCTCCGTCCAGCGCGTAACGGACGCCGTCGCGGCTGATTTCATCCTTGGGTTGAACTCCCTTCCCCATCTTGTGGGTGATCGCCCAATCGACGCCCCCGGGCGGCCAGCCGGCAAAATCCCGATAGACCAATCGCTCGGCGCCATTCACATGGGGGACGTAAAAGCCCATCAGCAGCTTGTTCCGAAAATCGTGATCCGTCCCGACGACGATCGGGCCGGCGGGCGATTCATCCACGATATGTTGCAAGGCCTCGATATGGGCGCCCCGGCCGATTGAAATCAGATTCGCCGTCCTGACGGAATGAAACGCCAGCAGGATCGCCAGCGCGCCGACCGCCGCCGCGCCCCCATTGCGTTTGCTCGTCCACAACCGCTCCACCGCCATTCCCGCCAGCAGGTAAAGGAACGGAAAACAGACGAGGAAATAGCGGAAGTAGACCCAGCCTTCCCGTCGGACCGCGAGTATCGCAAGGGGCGCGGCCAGCAGAACGCCCAGATAAAACAGCCACTCGTCATCCCCTCGACGATGGAGTTCCCGGATCCCCCAGCCAATCAACGCGGCGCCCGCAAGGACACTGAGCCACCCCGCCGCCCCCTGGTCCGGACCGCCAAGACTGAGCGCAAAAGTGTCGACCAAGGTTCGCGTCCACGCCACTTCGGCCCCGCCCGGATTGATCATCTCCCGGACAAAGACCAGGTAATACCAGGCGCAGAATGCGGCCAGAATCCCATGCAGCCTCGCCAGGTTCACAACCGCCGCCGGCGTCGCCCCGAGTTCCCGCCACTGCCGCAACGCCGTCCAGACGAAGAACGACAGGTAGAAATAAACAAACGTGAGGTGCGCCAGAAATCCCAGGATCACCAGGGCCGCCATGCCGGCGACTTGACCGAATCCCGGCCGGACGCTCATTCCCCGCCCCAGGGCGTAGACGCTGACTGCGAAGCACATCGCCGGCATGTATCCCCGCGCCTCGGCGCTGTAGAGGATCATCGGATACGAGAACGCGGTCAGACAAACGACCGCCAAACGACTCGCAACGCCGGCGCCAATCGGGAGCGTCCACAAGACCAGCAACATCGCGATGCCGCTGAACACCGACAGCATGCGATACCCCACCCAGCCGCCGTCAAATCCCAGCGCCCGTATCCAGAGCGAATTCAACGGGTGGTTGTTGGCGTTCTCATTGCCCGTGACCAGGGCCAGGGGACTCTCCGCCTGTTGCGCGATGACCACGGACCAGACCTCGTCCAGCCACATCTGATCCGTCGCCGCGACAAAGCGCAACAACGCGCCCGCAGCCAGAATGGCGACAACAACGATCTTCAACCGGCCTGACAAGGCTCCCGCCCCCGTCCCGTCCGTTTCATCCTGTTCCGGTTCCCTGCTAATTCGTTGCACTGCGGCCTCGTTCCTCCGAATCACTTCAGGGCTTCCCTAAGCGAGTCCCTCGCCCGGAGATACTCCGGGTTGTCAGGCACCAGCTCCAGGGCCTTCTCCAACTTCCGGCCAGCCTCGCCGGGATTGCCTCGCTTCAGGGCGACAAAGTGCCCGAGGTAGTGGGCAAACCCCGCCATCCCCGCCTCACTCGACCTTTCCAGCCGCCGCAACAGATCGACGCATTCATCGAGCCGATCCAGTTGATACAGCGCATAGGCGAAATCGCGCCGGTAGGCGTCGCTGATCCCCGGCTTCTCCATCAGTTCGGCATACAGGGCCGCCGCATCTTCGAACCGCCCGACGGCCAGGAAGGACTTTGCGGCCGCCGTGTTGGCAAACAGGCTGTCGGGCGACAGCTCCAGGGCGCGCGCCGCCTCGCTCGCCGCCTCCTGCAGGGTGTCCGGCTGCAGGCCGGTGAAGGACATGTCCCCCGGCCAGAGACGCCTGAACTCATTCCGCCCGATGACCTCCGCATTCAATTCCCCGCGCTTGAGAAACAGCAGGCAATGGTCGTTGAAGGCGACCAACGCCCATTCCGGATCCTCAAACAGTTCCTTCCCGAGCCGCGGCGGCTCCCGGCCCTGATCCAGGCGCAACAGGGCGCCGGTCACCTGGCGCTTCCGGAATATCTCCCGCCACTCCGAAGCCCCGGACAACGCCTTCAGATACTCCTCCTTCCAGAACTCGATGGAATAGGCCGTGCAGCGACCATCGACAAACGGGCGAAAATCCGGATACAGCCACCACATGATGCCGGGACCAAACTGCATGTGATGAAACAGATTCTGCGGCGGCGTCTTTTCCTTCAGGAAGGCGTAGACCTCCCGCGGATGATAGGCCGGATAAAACCCGACCCCGAACCGGAAGGTCCGGTCATTCAACAGCGCCCCGAAAAACAGGACCGCCCAGACAACCGGCAGCCCCGCCGACTTCAGTTTCCCCCACGCTTCACCCGACTTGAAGTCGACCTGCTTCAGCATGAACCCCGCGTGCGGCGTCGCCGCAATCAGGAAAAACAGGATCGAACGCTGCGAACGCAGGGCCAGCACGGCAAAGGCCGCGCTGCACAGGAGCAGCTTGAGATCGCGTTTCTCCCAGGTCGTGAACTGCAGGATCCCCAGGACCAGCAACGTCCCGAAGAACCCCGGATGCGTCCCCGGTGTCGGCGACTGAAACTCGTCGATGACCGACTGCCAGAAGGGATTGGAAAACATGGTGATCGGCATCAGGATCACATTCATCCCGTTGGGATTCGTCAACTCCAGCGTCAATGCCGCGCCCGCCAGGGAAATCAGGATCCCGATCGGCCGGACCATCAGTTCCTTCCACGGAATCGCAGAGCCGCCCTTTGAACGCCGCGACAGCAGGGCCTCAAGCCATTCCGCGCCGGCAAACACGCCCAACGCCACGAAGCCATACAGCACGCCCGCCTGCGTGTTGGCCCAGAAGGTCATCAAGGCCGGCAGCCCCGCCCATTGCCAGCGACGGTTCCCCCCGTGCCTGCGATCCAACGCCCACAGGATCACAAACAACAGCGCCGAGAACAGGAACGGCCGGATGAAAAAACGGTCGCGCATCATCATCGCCGCCGCCGTCACCAGCCAGAACGGCCAGAGCGAATCCCGGCCCGTCTCAAACCTCACGTTGCGCCAAAGGAGCAGCAGCAAGGTCGTCGTCAATGCGCACTTGAACAGGATCAATCCCGCGGCCCCGCCCGCATCGTAGATCCAATGAAACAACACCGCCGGCCACCACTGCTGCAGCAGGAACACGTGATCCGGCTGCGTGTAGGAAAAGGTGTTCGTCGCCAACAGACGCTTCTGCTCCCAAACCTCCGCCCCAATCCGATAGTGAAACCCGATGTCGATCCCGGAAATGTGAAAGAAACCGCAGAGAAACAGGAACAGGGTGAACCCCGCCAGCAACCAACGCCCGCCAAACAATGGCTCCCGCGCCGCCTCCCCGCCGCTGTCTGTCCGATCGTCGCTCAAATCGCCGCGCAGAATAGCGAAGGGCGCTCCAACCAGCCAAAGAATTCTGCGACCGCAATACGTTTGGGGCGCGCGCCGGGTGGCCGCGAAGACCGCCGGCTTCAACCGGCGGCTGCATTCCCTGAACGCGTGATCGAGTTCCCCGCGTTTGGCGGCGGACTGTTCGGAATTCGTCATTCGGACTTCTTTCGGAATTGGGTGGTTGGGTGTTTCGTCATTTCACCCCGGCTCGGGCCACCCAATTCCAACTGCGCGCACCTCCCCGCCAATCCACGAATGCGCCTTGACGCTTGGCCGTCCAACAGCCCACGTTGCCCACGATGAATGCCGCGCCCCGATTCCACCCCCCTGTTTCCGCGCCCTACCTGATTGCGTTCCTCCTGATCGTCGGACTCGTGTGGCGCCCGTCGGACGCCGTCGCCGCGTTCCGCAAGAAGCCGGAGCGCAAGCCCGGACCGGCCATCGTCGGCTTCCTGCCCGACTACCACGCCAAGGCGATCGATTCGATTCCCTTCGAACTCCTGACCGACGCGATCTATTTCTCCATCTCGCCGACCTGGAATGGCGAACTGGATCTCGACAAGCTCGACAAGAAGGCGTTGAAGGACTTCGTGAAGCAGGCGCGCAAGGAGGACGTGCAGACCTTCATCTGCGTCGGCGGCTGGCAACGCTCGGGCGGCTTCCGGGAAACCTCGCGCAACAGCGTCGCCCGCGAGCGCTTCGCCCATGAACTCGCCGAATTCTGCAAGAAATACAAACTCGCCGGCGCCGATCTCGACTGGGAGCACCCGACCTCCACCGAGGAAACGAAGAATTACAATCTGCTGATCGCCGAGGTGGCGAAGAAGTTCCGCGAGAAAAAGCTCAGCGTCACTGTTTCCGTGCACGCCCGGGGAAGGATGCTGCGCCCCGCGACCTTTCCGCTGGTGGACCGGATACATGTCATGTCCTACGACCACCGCGGCCCGCACTCCACCTCTGACGCCGCCGGCGGCGACATGCGACACTGGCGCGAACAGGGCGCCCCGCGCAGCAAGCTGATCCTCGGCATCCCCTTCTACGGCCGCAACGCCGCCGGCGAAGCCGCCGCCTATCGCGACCTGATCCGCCGCGAGAACGTTTCGCCCGATAAAGACACGATCGGAGGCCACTACTTCAACAATCTCGCGACCGTCCGCCTCAAGACGAAACTCACCCTCGAGCACGGCTACGGCGGCGTCATGGTCTGGGAACTCAGCCAGGACGCCGCGGGCAGGCAATCCCTGCTGCGCGCCATTTACGAGACGGCTCAACAGGAGACTAAGGCGCCGGCGCCTCCGGATCCCGCCCGTTAAAGGGACGCCAAGACGGCAGTCGGCGGTGGAACCGCCGGAATTCACAGCCTATGGCGCCTCCGCCCTTGCTGGGGCGGCAGAACCTCACGGTCATTCGTTTCCGCGGGCTTCTCGCGCCCCTTCAGGGCGCAACACGATCTCGTCTGTTATGCCGGTGGTTCCAGGCGCTGACGCGCCTTCCACACACCGGCTACCTTCTTTTCGTCCCTCCGGGATCTGGCTGTAGTGTGGGCTCTGTGAGCCCATTGCGACTCCATCGCCTGACACAGGCGACGCTACACCCGGTCCCTCCGGACTTGGAATTGCGCCACCCGTCCTTAATCGCACGCCGCCGCCGCCACCGACAATTTTTTGCATTGTGCCCGGCTCCCCGATTCGCCATTTTGCCCGCCATGAATTCAAAGAACGCCCTTGTCTCGAAATCCATTGCCTTCCTCTCCGGCGCGCTGCTGATTGGCAGCCTCGGTTCCGCCGTGGCCGCGCCTTCCGC
>JAYPGD010000388.1:1766-5839 GCA_038126655.1 Verrucomicrobiales bacterium | reverse complement strand
CCACGCACCACGCACCACGCACCACGCACCACGCACCACGCACCACGCACCACGCCCATGTCCGACAACTGGCATCAAATAGAAAACGCCGACGAAATCCCTTCGCCGGCCCTGCTCGTCTATCCGGACCGTGTCCGCGCAAACATCCGTGGGATGCTGGAGATGGCGGGCTCGCCCGACCGCCTTCGCCCCCACGTCAAGACCCACAAGATGGCCGAGGTCATCAAGCTCCAGGTCGAGGCCGGGATCACGAAATTCAAGTGCGCCACCATCGCCGAGGCCGAGATGTCGGCGGCGGCCGGCGGCAGGGACATCGTCCTGGCCTATCAACCCGTCGGCCCCAATGTGAATCGCATGTTAGAACTCTGCCTGAAGTTTCCGGAGGTCACATTCGCGGCCGTCGTCGACAAAAAACGCGTCGTGCATGCCTTGTCGGAAGTCTTTTCGGAAGCCGGCCTGACGCTGGACATGTTGATCGACCTGGACGTGGGCATGCACCGCACGGGCATCGAACCGGGCCCCAAGGCCGCGGAGATCTATCGACTCATCGCCGAACTGCCCGGCGTCCAACCCGCCGGACTGCACGCCTACGACGGACACAACCACACCGCAGACCTCGACGAGCGAAAACAGGAATACGAACGCTGCTTCGGGCCCGTCCGTGAACTGCGCGCGGAACTGGAGAAGCAGGGACTTCCCGTCCCGCGCGTCGTCGCCAGCGGGACGCCCACCTTTCCGCTGCACGCCGCCGCCGGCGATGTGGAATGCAGCCCGGGAACCACTGTCTTCATGGATTTCGGCTACGGCGACAAGTTCACGGACCTCCCCTTTGTGCCGGCCGCCGCGCTGCTCACCCGGGTCGTCAGCAAACCCGGCGAGGACCTGCTCTGCATGGATCTGGGCGTCAAGGCCGTCGCCTCCGAACAACCGCCGCCCCGGGTCAAACTCTTCGACCTGCACGTCACCGAGTTCACGAACCAGAGCGAGGAACACCTTGTCGCGCAGACGGAAAACGCCTCCGACTTCAAGGTCGGCGATGTCCTCTACGGCATCCCCCGCCACATCTGCCCCACTGTCGCCCACTACAACGAAGCCGTCGTCGTCGAAAACGGCAGGGCCGTCGGCCGCTGGGAGGTGACGTCAAGAAACCGGAAGATCACCATCTAAGCCCGTCATGTTCATCTTCGACGCCCATCTCGACCTCAGCATGAACGCGCTGGAGTGGAATCGCGATTACACGCGCCCACTCAACGAAATCCGCGAACGGGAAAAAGGAAAGACCGACCTGCGCGACCGCGGCCGGGGCACGGTCTGCCTTCCCGAAATGCGGGAGAATGGCATCGGCATCTGCGTCGCCACCCAGATCGCGCGCTACGTGAAACCGAGCAGCGACCTGCCGGGGTGGCATTCGCCCGAACAGGCCTGGGCCCAGACCCAGGGACAACTCGCCTGGTACCGCGCCATGGAGGAACGCGGCGAAATGAAACAGATCCGCACGGCGCCCGAACTCGACGCCGCCTTTGAACTGTGGACCAACAACCCTCCCGCCGATGCGCCCATCCACTACATGCTCAGCCTCGAGGGCGCCGATTCCATGGTCACGGTCGGCCATGTCGAGCGCGCCTACGAGCAGGGTCTGCGCGCCATCGGACCGGCGCATTACGGCCCCGGGACCTATGCCCAGGGCACCCATGCCACCGGCGGACTCGGCCCCAAGGGCCCCGATCTGCTCAAGGAAATGGAACGGCTCGACATGATTCTCGACGCCACCCACCTCTGCGACGACTCCTTCCGCGAGGCGATGGACCTCTTTCAAGGCCGCGTCTGGGCGAGCCATTCCAACTGCCGCGAATTGGTCCCCAACGACCGCCAGTTCACCGACGAGCAGTTGAAGGAGTTGATCGAACGCGGCGCGGTCATCGGCGGCGCGCTTGACGCCTGGATGATGGTCCCGGGTTGGAAGAAGTTTGAAACCATGCCGGAGGATGTCGGCGTGACGCTCGAGCATCTGGTCGACCACATCGACCACGTCTGCCAACTCGCCGGGAACTCGCTTCATTCCGGAATCGGCACGGATCTCGACGGCGGTTTCGGCACGGAACAAACGCCCATGGATCTCAACTCCATCGCCGACCTCCAGAAAGTCCCCGACATGTTCCGGGCCCGCGGCTACTCGGACGAGGACATCGCCAATATCATGCACGGCAACTTCATCCGCTTCCTGCGCGAGGCCTTGCCCGACTGAGCCGCTCGCCGACGCAAAAGGCTCGTCGACACGAAGCCTTGCAAAGGCCGGCGTCTCGTCTGATTGCAAGAGTGGCTTGGGCCCGCCGCCAGGCCTGGGCAACCAATGCATTGACCGTCCGCCAGATTCCCTGTTACATGCGCCCCGCAGCTTGTCAGGGGTGGATCAGGGTTGCCAGGGCGTCACCTCATCGACAGCGCGTCCCTTATTTGTGTCAACGTTGTGTCTCTCCCGCCATGCCCGCCAGCGCCCGCCTCCTGATCGTCGATGACGAACCGATGGTTCTCGACCTGATGACCTCCACTCTGGAGTCAGTGGGATTCGAGACCTATCGGGCCAAGACGGGCGAGGAGGCGATCACCCTGATGGAAAACGAGCCGGTCGATCTCGCCATCCTGGATTATTCGTTGCCGGACATGTCGGGCCGACAGTTGTTCGACATGCTCCGCTCGTTTCGTGACGAACTGCCGACCGTTTTCGTCACCGGGTTCCCCAATATCGAGGAGGCGGTCGAACTGATGAAACTCGGGGCCTGCGATTATTTGACCAAGCCGATCCGCCCGCCGCTGCTCGTCTCCCGCGTGCGCCAGGTGCTGGAATTGAGCCACCTTTCCAAGGAGATCGAGTTCACCCGCAATCGAAGCCAACGCGAATCGAACTGGCTCCCCGGAGGCTATCTGGCGGGAGAATCGACGGTCATGCGGGAGATCGAAGAGAAACTTCAGAACGTGATCCGGCATCGCGACGCAACTGTTCTGCTGACCGGTCCGACCGGCCCCGGCAAAAGCGTCGCGGCCCGGAGCATCCACGAACTCACCCACGGCGCCGGCCAGCCCTATGTCGATATCGACTGCAGCACGATTCCCCGCGACCTCTGCGAAAGCGAATTGTTCGGCCACGAAAAGGGCTCCTTTACCGGCGCGCACAAATCCAAGCCCGGACTCTTTGAGGCGGCCGGCGGCGGCACCGCCTTTCTCGACGAGGTCGGCGAACTCCCGCCCGAGCAACAGGTCAAGCTCCTGCGCGTGCTGGAAGAGCGCACTTTCAAACGCGTCGGAGGACATTTGCCCATGCGCATGCGGGCCCGGGTCATTGCCGCAACCAACCGGTCGCTGCCCGAGATGGTGCAGAGCGGCCGGTTCCGCAGCGATCTCTACTACCGACTGAACGTGATGGAGATCCGCATGCCCGGCCTCCGGGAGCGCGGCGCGGATATCGCCATGCTTGCCCGCCAGTTCCTCGACTATTTCTCCAACCGATACGACAAGTCCGGCATGACCTTCTCAGATGGCTCGTTGGAACTGCTCGCCACTCATTCCTTTTCCGGCAATGTCCGCGAACTGCGCAATCTCGTGGAACGCGCCGTGAGCAACGCTCACTCACTGACCGTGGACCTGGAGATCCTCGAACTGCAAACCGATCGCTCGCCGGAAACGCCGGCGCCCAACCCCACGCCCACCGCCGGCGCCCCAAGCGAGACCACCAATCTCGCCGAATTGGAAAAACAATCCCTCGCCGCCGCCATGGAATCCACCGGCGGCAACAAGACCCAAGCCGCCAAGCTCGTCGGCCTTTCCAGAACTGCTTTTCTCCGCCGACTGGAAAAATACGGTCTCAGCTGAATCTTCCCCGCCACAAACGGCTGCCTCGTCCCTGAACCGCAAGGCCGGTGTCTGTATTCAGACAACGGAATTCCCGGACTTCACTTCGCAGCCCGTTCCAGGCGCTCAGTCACACCTCCCCGCCTCCCAACTGTCCGCTACCGGACAATTCCAACCGTCCGATAACGGACAATCGTCCGCTATCGACCGGAACTGAACGGCCTTCT
>JAYPGD010000388.1:0-1756 GCA_038126655.1 Verrucomicrobiales bacterium | reverse complement strand
CGTCACCTTCATCGCCAAAGAAATCGGCCAAATCGTCATAAAAACCACAGATTTACGATTTTCAACAGACCGGCGTTCACATCTGCCCCATCACGCCCGGCTCCAACGCCTCGACCTTCATCGAGATTGTGATCGGGCCGTCCTGAAAAACCGCGTCCAGCGCCTCGCCCCGCTCCACAACTGGATGAAGCTTCACGTGCCGGTTGGTCAACGGCGCGCCCTTGACCACATTCTGCGTAAGCTCCAGGAGCCGCTCTTCATCCGAAAACTCGAAAGCGTCCCGAAACCGCAGCGAATCGATCGCTTTCCGGGCCAGGTCATCTGCGCTGAGCAGGTCGCCGCGCTTCAACGGCCGGTCCGCCACCCAGACATCCCGCCACACGCGGACCCGGACCGGGACCTGCCAGGGGCCGATCTTCGTGTCGCCGGCTTCCACCGAAAACCGCAGAATCAAATAGGAACTCAGCCCGGACGCGGGAAGGGTCTCCAGCTTCAAATCCATCGGCTCATCCGGAATGGCGACAGGAGACCAGTTCCTGGAGAACTCCAATTCCAGACGATCCGTTCCCGTCACGTAGTCTCCCTGAATCCGCGTCGTCAACAGCGCCTTCACCTCCTCGGATTCCAGAAGACGGGATTTCCTCGAGATGCGCACAGCCTGCGCGCCGTCCCAGTTCCGGGGCGCGAATTCCGGCGCCTTTTCCTTCAACAGCGCCGTCAGACCATTGCGGGTCAGCGCGTCGGATTCGCCAAACTCTGGAGCTGCGGTGATCCGCAGATGCGGCGCCTTGCCGCCATTCGGCAGACGCAGCAACTGGTCCATATAGACGCCCGTTCCATCCACTTCGACAGTCGCAAGCAGAAAGGTGGCGCCGGGCTCGCGGGCGATGGGGGGGGAGGATGCGAACCCGGCGCCGTTTTGGCCAAGGAGGCACAAAACAAATATCAGATTGATCAGCGTCTTTCTCATCTATCGGCGGAGATTGTTGCTCTGTTGCATCATTTCGTCGGCTGCCTGAACCGCCTTCGAATTCACTTCATAGGCGCGCTGCGCAAGGATCAGATTCACCATCTCCTCGACGACCTTGACGTTGGAAAACTCCAACATCCCCTGCTGCAGGGAGCCGAATCCATTCTCGCCGGGATTGCCGATTTCAGGCGCGCCGGAGGCGACCGTCTCGGTGTAGAGGTTCCGCCCAGTGCTCTCCAACCCCGCGGGATTGGGAAACCGGACGAGCGTCACCTGGAATGTCGTGTCGCCATTCGGTCCGGACGCGGTGACCATCCCGTTTTCCGAAATGGTGATGGATGTGGTGTCCGGCGGAACTGGCTGAAATCCGCCCTGCAGGGGATACCCTTCGCTGGTGACGATCTGGCCGGTCGGAGACATCTTCAAGGCGCCGTCGCGGGTGAATGCCTGCGTTCCGTCCGGCAATTGCACCTCCAGGAAACCATTGCCGGCAATCGCGACATCATACTGTTCTCCCGTGTTGGACAGTTCCCCGGTCGTGAAGACCTTGGCCGTGGCGACGGGTCGCGAACCAAGCCCGATCTGTATTCCGGTCGGCAGTGTATTGCCACCGCCCTGGTCCGCGCCGGCAGCGCGGATGTTCTGATAGATCAGGTCTTGAAACTCGATCTTGCTCTTCTTAAAGCCCGTCGTGTTGACATTGGCAAGATTGTTCGAAATGACATCGAGATTAAGTTGCTGGGAATGCATCCCGGCGGCTGAGGAGTAGAGGGCGCGCAACATGGC
>JAYPGD010000387.1:0-5839 GCA_038126655.1 Verrucomicrobiales bacterium | reverse complement strand
CAGATCGGCTCCTACGGGGAATGGGTGTTCGTGAAGGAACTGATCCCGCACATCGACGCCAACTATCGCACCATCGGCAAGCGCGAGGGGCGTGCGATCGAGGGGTTCTCGCAGGGCGGCCGCGGCACGGCGCGGATCATGTTCAAGTATCCGGAGTTGTTCGTGTCGGCTGCCCCGGGCGGAGGCGGGCATTTTTCAGAGAAACGCGTTTCGTTGAGCGGCGGTTGGGAGAATGAGAACCTCAAGTTCATCAAGGGCGCGAACACCTGGGATCGGGCGCGGGAATACGCCGCGAATCCCGAACCCGGACTGAACATCCTCGCCTACGTCGGCAGCAAGGGATTCAACTTTCACAACAACCTCGAATGGACCGCCTTCCTGAAGTCCCTCGACATCGAGCACAGACTGCTGATCGTCCCCGGAGTTCCCCACAGCGGTTCAATGATCTACGAGAAGCAAGGCTTGGAGATCATGCGGTTTCATCAGGGGAATTTTGTGAGGTGAGGAGCTTTGCGCGCTGATTTGGACGAGAAGTTTCCCTGACCGCGCGCCATGTGTCTGGACCGCGTGGCGCAGCCGGGACGGCCGCGCTACAATTGCGGATTAAGAGTGGGAGGCAATGATCGCGAAGGGTGAAACGCAATAACGCCGGGAAGCCATGCAAACTCATTGCCCCTCACCCGACCCGCTCCGGTCCGGAATAGACATTGAATGAGTCTCCCCGGAGGAAGCCGATCAATGTCTGGCCGTTTTCCTTGGCGAATTCGACGGCCAGGCTGGAGGGCGCGGAGACGGCGGCGACGATGGGAATGCCGGCGGCCAACGCCTTCTGCATGATCTCGAAGGATGCGCGGCCGCTCACCATCAGGATGTTGTCCGTCATGGACTCTCCGCCGAGGAAGCGTTCGCCCAGGGTCTTGTCCACGGCATTGTGCCGGCCGACGTCTTCGCGAGCGACGAGCAACCTGCCCTGAGCGTCGAACAGCGCCGCGGCGTGTAGACCGCCGGTCTGGTCGAAGGCGAACTGATGGGCGCGGAGTTTGTCGGGCAGGGAGGAGATGGTCGTTGAATCGACGCGCAATCCGGAGGCGACAGGCGCGAAGCATTGTTGCACCGATTCGATTGAGGCCTTGCCGCAGAGTCCGCAACTGGAGGAGGCGAAGACGTGGCGGGTGAGCTTCTCCAGGTCGAGATCGACATCGGGTGCCAGGTAGACGTTGAGGATGTTGTCGCGGTCGGCGGCTTCGCCCTGTTGGCAATGGGCGATCTCGATGATGTCGGTCTGATTGACGATGACGCCTTCGGTGAGCAGGAATCCGGCGGCCAATTCGTGATCGTGGCCCGGTGTGCGCATGGTCACGGCGATGCTGTTCCCGCGGACGCGGATCTCCAGCGGTTCTTCGACGGCGAGGGCGTCTGTGTCCGCCTGCAACGGCTGGCCGGACTTGGCGCGCCAGATCTCGGCGCGCGAGCAGGAATTGTCGCCGGTCGGCGAACGGTCTGGGGACTTGTCGCTCACAATGCGGGGGGGCGCAGTTTGTCAGGAAGCGGGCAGGTCGGACAAGAGTTGCGCGACGGTTTTCGACTGTCCGGGAAGAATGAGTTCCGGCGCGATGTCCGCGAGGGGGCGTAGGACGAACTCGCGAAGATGCGCGCGGGGATGGGGGAGTTTCAGGTCGGCCGTGTCGCGTGTCTCTGAGCCGAAGGCGATGAGATCAAGGTCGAGATGCCGCGGGGCGTTGACGGCGACGCGAGGACGCGGGCCGAATTCCGGTTCGATCTCCAGCAGCTTATCAAGAAGGGATTCCGGAGTCTCATCCTTACGGGGAGATAGTCCGACGACGGCGTTGACGAAATCCGGCGAACCGGGCGGGCAATCGACGGGCGCGGTCTTGAGCAGGGAGGACCTGAGGAGCGGGGAATCGGACAGCGCTTGAAGCCGGTCCATCGCGGAGTGAACCGTCGCCTTGCTGTCGCCGAGGTTGGAACCGAGGGCGACGAAGGCCAAGGCGGAATGCGGAATGCGGATTTCGGAATTGTCGGTCATGCCATGGGCGCGGAATTCATTCCGCATTCCCCGTTCCGAACTCCGAATTCATTCCAGGCCCAGGACGTTCTGCATGTTGTAGAGTCCGGGTTTCTGGTTGGCGGCCCAGATGGCCGCGCGCAGGGCGCCGTTGGCGAAGATGTCGCGACTGGCGGCCTTGTGGGTGAGTTCGACCCGTTCGTCATGGCCGGCGTAGACGACGGTGTGATCGCCGACGACGCTGCCGCCGCGCAGGGAATGCATGCCGATTTCCTCGTCGGTCCGCGCGCCGACCATGCCTTCGCGGCCGTGGCGCAGGTCCTTGTTGTAGTCCTTGTCGCGCACATCGCAAAGGATCTCGCCCAGGGTGCGGGCTGTGCCGCTGGGGGCGTCGACCTTGTGACGATGGTGCATCTCGACGACTTCCAGATCGAAGTCCGGCCCGAGAATCTCGGCGGCCTTGCGGGTGAGCCAGAAGAGGGTGTTGACGCCGGTCGAGAAGTTGGAGGCCCAGACGATGGGGATTTCGCTTTGAAGCGCCACGATCTCGGCGCGTTCGTCGTCCTCGTGCCCGGTGGTGCCGATGATCAATGCCTTCTTCCTCTCGGCGCAGAGCTTGGCGACGGCGAGCGTGGCGTCCTTGAGGGTGAAGTCGATGACCGCGTCGGCGGAGTCGATGACCGAGGCGAGGTCGTCGCCCATGTCGACGCCGGCGGCGACTTCAATGCCGTCCATGCGATCGGCGCAAGCGATGAGGGCCTGGCCCATGCGGCCTTTGGATCCGTTGATGATGACTTTGGTCATGGGAGGGCAATGGCAAATGGCAAATGGCAGATGGCCAACTGCCGATTACTGATTGTTGATTACTTCAACACCCCGCAGGCCTTCAGGGTCTTGCTCAATTGGGCGCGGTTGTCCTTGTCGATCTTGGTCAGGGGCAGGCGATAATTTTCGCCGATTTGTTTGAGCATGGCCATGGCCGCCTTGACGGGGCCGGGGCTGGTCTCGATGAAGAGATCCTTGAACAACTGGTAATACTGGAAGTGGATCTTCTGCGCGGCGGCGAATTTTCCGGCGTTGGCGGCCTTCACCATCTTGGCGATCTCGCCCGGAATGATGTTGGACGCGACGCTGACGACGCCGTCCGCGCCGACGGCCATGAAGGGCAGCGTGAGCGAGTCGTCGCCGCTGAGGATGTTGAACGCCGGGCCGAGTTTCTGTCGGAGTTGGCTGACGCGGTCCGCGTCGCCTCCGGCCTCCTTGATGCCGACGATGTTTTTGCAGTCCTTGGCGAGGCGCGCGACGGTGTCGACGGCGATGGAGATCACGCTGCGGCCGGGGATGCTGTAGAGCACGATCGGCAGGCGGGTGCTGCGGGTGATGGCGCTGAAGTGCTGGTAGAGGCCTTCCTGCGTCGGCTTGTTGTAGTAGGGGCAGACCTGGAGAGAGCCATCCGCGCCGCATTCCTCGGCGCTTTTGGTGAGTTCGATGGCCTCCTCGGTGCTGTTGGCGCCGGTGCCCGCCATGACCTTGATGCGGCCATTGGCCGCGCGGACAGTCAGTTCGACGACGCGCTTGTGTTCTTCGAATCCGAGGGTGGGGGACTCGCCGGTTGTGCCGACGGGGACGACGCCGTCGACCCTGCCTTTGACCTGGGTCTTGACCAAGGCTTCGAGGGCGGCTTCGTCGATTTGTCCGTTCTTTTTGAACGGCGTCACAATGGCGGTATAGGTTCCGGTAAACATGATTCGATTCGTTGGATTCCCAGGGAACAGGGGCGGGTAAAATCAGGCAAGGCGGCGGGTTTGGCCAGCCTGTTTTCGAGGGTCAGAGTTCGATCTGACCGTGGAAGGCGACATCGGCCGGGCCCTTGAGTTTGACGTTGGCAAAATTGGCGCCGTTCTTGTCGAAGAAAACCTCCAGTGTGTCGCCGCCCTGGACCTGGACCTTGACCGGAGGTTGGAACCCCTTGAGTTCGGAGGTGATGATGGCGGCGGCGGTGACGCCGGTGCCGCAGGCAAGGGTTTCCCCCTCGACGCCGCGTTCGTAGGTGCGCACCCGAATGTGGCCCGGCGCCAGTTCCTGGGCGAAGTTCACATTGGTTCCGTTGGGAGCGAAATGTTCGTGGTTTCGAATCTCGCGACCGAGTTCATTCACCATGGCGAGATCGGCGTCCGGGACAAAGATGACGGCATGGGGGACGCCGGTGTCGAGGGAGTGCACGGTGAGTTCGCCCTGGCTGGTCTGCAGTCTGGCATTCAGCGCAAGGCTGTGGGGTTCGGTGAGATCGACGGTGACGATATCACCGTCGAAGCTGCCGCGGATCACGCCGGCCCCGGTCTCGAAGGAGACGTCGCCATTGTCGCCGGCGACCTGGTTGATGAAGCGGGCGAAGCATCGGGCGCCGTTGCCGCACATGTCGGCCGTCGATCCGTCGCTATTGTAGAATTCCCAAGCCCAGTCCGCCTTGTCGGATTCACAGGGGATCAACAGGAAAACGCCATCCGCGCCGACGCCCCGTTGGCGGTCGCAGAGGCGCTGCACCTGTTCGGGGTTCAGGTCGATCTTCCGCTCCCGATTATCGATGAGCACAAAATCGTTCCCGGCTCCGTTCATCTTGGTGAAATCCAAACGCATGGGCGGGAGAATAACAAAGCGACGGGGGCGAAGACAAGCGTCGCTCGATTGACGGGCTGCCTGGCGGGGGCTCCCGTCGTCGGCGACCGGCAATCGGCGACCGGGAGGCCGGTCCGTTTGAACGGGAGTTCCGGATCAGCGATCAGACGGTTGTTCCGGGTGGGACGATTCGGGATCGGCCTGGGGCAGGATTTCCACGGGCGGGGGAGGCGGCGTGAAGCCGCCGCGTTCGTTGCGCATCGGAGGCAGGGGGCCATGCCCCGGACCTGGGCCGCGACGAGAGCCTCCGAATCGGCCGGAACTTTGCGATCCGTACTTGTCCTTGGCGGCGCGACATTCCTTTTCCGAGAGGTTGCCGTCTTTGTCGGCGTCGATCTCGGCGAAGTTGCGCAGGATCCAATACCAGTCGCCGCGAGAAGGGGCGGGGCGACCGCCGCGGGCTTCCCAATAGCTGTCCCAGAATCGCGTGCGTTCCGCTTCGGACACTTCGCCGTTCTTGTCGGTGTCGGCCTTGGATTCCCAGTCGCGCATGGCGCTCCAACTTCCGCGGTCGCGCGAGCCGCCCTTTCTGTCGCGGTCGCCGCGTTCGTGCCGGCCGCTTCTTCCGGGGGAGCGACGTCCGAATCCGGACCTGATGCGCTCCTCCCATTTCTGCTTGTTCGCGGCGAAGCGGGACTTTTGTTTGTCGTTGAGCAGGGCGAGCAGCTTGGCGTCGATGTCCTCATTGATCCGCTTCATGTCGCCAATGAGTTCCTCGCGGAAAAAGCGCATGGAGGTGTCGAGTTCCTGCTCGATGCCGCGGACCTTCTCCTGCCTGGCCTCGTCCAGTTCGATGCCTTCGAGTCGGCTGGCGATATGCATGGGTGCGAAGCCGCGGGGACGTTCAGGTTTGGGCGGGGGCGGGGGGACGGAGGCGGCGCCGTCCGTGCGCAGTCCGGACCAGGTTGTTCCGGCCAGAAAGCCCATGGCGAGGAACGCGGCCAGGATCAACAGGACATTGAGCGCTTTTTTCTTCATGATTCAGTCATTCCCCGGTGACCAGAAAGGCCATGACCGGATCATCCAGATTGGCGGAGCTGTCCACGGCGGCAGCGGCGGCGGTGGCGGCGGGCTTGTTCGCGGCGGTCGAGGCAATGAACAGGGCCACGAAGCAGGCGGTCATGGCGAGGCGCATGA
>JAYPGD010000386.1:0-5892 GCA_038126655.1 Verrucomicrobiales bacterium | reverse complement strand
AAGATCTCCGGTCGGGGGCCGAGCATGGCGGTCTGTCGCACATGTCTATTTTCTGAACTGCGCGCAGTCCCGCGGTCGGTTCGTTTCTCCGGTTGCGCGAGCCAGCCGGCTCGATTAAGTTCGACGGCTCTTATGACTTTGACCGAGAAACTGTTGGCCCGCGCGGCGGGAAAGAGCTCCGTTCAGGCGGGCGACAATGTGTGGGTGAATGCGGACATCCTGATGACGCACGATGTCTGCGGTCCGGGCACGATCGGCGTGTTCAAGCGCGAGTTTGGCGCGGACGCCAAGGTCTGGGATCGCAAGCGGGTTGTGATCATTCCGGATCACTACATTTTTACCGCGGATTCGCTGTCCAACCGCAACGTCGACATCCTCCGCGAGTTCGTCCAGGAGCAGGACCTGCCCTATTTCTACGACGTGATCGACGATCCGAACGGCAAGTGGGTCTATGACAAGGAGAAGGGCAACCTGAAGCAGCAATTTGGCAAGAACTACGCGGGCGTCTGTCATGCGGCCCTGCCTCAGAAGGGGCACACCCGGCCGGGCGAGGTCCTGTTCGGCACGGATTCCCACACCTGCATGGCCGGCGCCTTCAACCAGTTCGCCACCGGCATCGGCAACACTGACGCCGGCTTCGTCATGGGCACCGGCAAGCTCCTGCTCAAGGTCCCGGAAACGATGCGCTTCCGCCTCGAAGGGGAACTCCAGCCCGGCGTCATGGCCAAGGACATCATCCTCCACTGCATCGGCGAGATCGGCTTCGACGGGGCGACCTACCGCGCAATGCAGTTCGACGGCGAAGGCGCGCGCAGCCTGTCCATGGACGACCGCATGACCGTCGCCAACATGGCCATCGAGGCCGGCGGCAAGAACGGCATCTTCGAATTCGATGAAAAGACCGCCGCCATGGTCGATCATCGGACCCAGCTCAACGGAACGAAGTCCGATTACGAGCCCGTCGAGCGCGACGCGGACGAGAATTTCGTCTACGAGACAGTGGTTGACCTCAGCAAGCTGGAGCCGACCGTCGCCTGCCATCCGGATCCGGGGCAGCGCAAGCTGGCCAAGGAGATGGACCTGAAGCTGGACCGGGCCTACATCGGCTCCTGCACCGGCGGCAAGACCAGCGACTTCCTCGAGTTTGCCCGCGTGCTGAAGGGCAAGAAGGTCGCCATCGACACCTTCGGCGTGCCGGCCACGCCGGAGATCATGAACGACCTGAAGTCCGAGGAATGGGATGGCAAGAGCGTCTGGAACATCCTGACCGACGCCGGCGTGCAGATGACCGAGAACGCCGGCTGCGCCGCCTGCCTGGGCGGGCCGGTCGACACCTTCGGCCGCATGAACGAACCGCAGAAATGCATCAGCGCGACGAACCGCAACTTCCCCGGCCGCATGGGCCACCTGGAATCCCAGGTGTTCCTCGCCTCGCCCGCCACGGTCGCCGCCAGCGCCATCGAGGGCAGGGTGACCGATCCCCGCGCCTACGTGAGCTGAAACACGCCCAGCGTCATGAACCGGGAAAAGGCCGACCGTTGGCTGGGCGGCGCTCTCGTGGCGTTGGTCCTCGTCCAGGTCCTGTGCGGCGTCCTGTTCACCGGGATGGTCCGGCCTCAGGATTTCCTGATCGCGCAGGGGCTAGCCATCCCGATCCTGCTGCTGTGGGTCGCGCGATTATGGACCAGGAAAGAGCCCGGGGTGTTGTGGCCGCCCGTTTGTTGGTTCGGCGCGATTTTCGTGGTCTACGCCATCATCAGGACATTCGGCGCGGACCTTCCCTACATCGCCCGCTCGGAACTGCTCAGGATTCTGGTTTACACGACGACGTTTTTTGTCGCGCTGCAGTCCTTTCATTCGCGCGGCGCGCTTCGAGCGCTGCTCTGGACGCTGGTCGGATTGGGGACGGCCAGTTCGTTCTACGCGATCTATCAGTCGGCGATTGACCCCGATCATGTCTGGCATTTCACCCGCCCCGAGGAATACGGTTACGGGCGGCGCGGATCGGGCTTCTTCATCAACCCCAACAACCTGGCCATCCAGTTGGCGATGACCGCGCCGCTGGCGCTGGCTTACGCGGTGTTGAGCCGGCAAAAGGCCGCAACCAAGGTCGCCTTGGGCGGCGCGGCGCTGATCATGGCCGTCGGCATCGCCCTGACGATGTCCCGCGGCGGCTGGATTGCGACGACCATGGCGTTGACCTATCTGGTGATTGTCGTGGTCCGGATGCGCGGCCGCCGGGCCGCAGTGATCGGCTCGGTGGCAATGCTGGTCGGCCTGGGGACATTCGTCGTTTCGCAAAGCGAACTCGCCAAGGTCCGGCTCGAGGCCGCCTTGAGTCGGGAGGCTTCCGGCAATGTCCGGTATGCCGTCTGGGAAACGGCCTGGAGCATCTGGCGCGATCACAAGATGCTCGGCGCCGGCCCCGGACATTTCGATCGCAGATACCGCGAATACCGGGTGAAAGCGTTGCAGCATCGCCCGATCCGCGCCCACAACGATTACATCGACGCCCTTGCCGACTGGGGAGTGGTCGGCCTGGGCATCGGACTCGGCGGCGTCGCGGCCCTCCTGGTCGCCGCGGGCTCAGCCTGGCGGAGCATGCGCCGCCGCGTGGAGGAAAGCGGCGCGCATCGGAGCGATCGGCTGGCCGCGATCCTCGGGTTGACCTGCGCGGCCATCGCCTGGCTGTTTCACATCCTCTTTGACTTCCCCTCCCATATTCCGGGATTGGCCATGCTTGCGGCCTGCCTGGCCGCCGCGCTGGCGGCCCAGATTCGCAATATCAGCTCGAAATACCGCCTGGAAGCCGGATTCAAGACCAAGGTCGGGTTGACGGCGGCCGCCATGGCGATGGCCCTCTGCCTCGGCTGGCAGGGTTCGGCCAGATATCGGGAGTTCCGGGCGCTGGAGGCTTCGGACAACCAGGCCGGAACACCGGAGGAATCCGTCGCTTTCCTGATGCAGGCCCACGCAATCGAGCCGACCAACCCCGACACGCCCTTTATCATTGGTGAGACATTTCGGCTCGAAAGTTGGGAAAACCCGCCAGATTACGCTGAAAAATCGGAAACTGCGATGCGATGGTTTGAGAAAGCCATTGAATTGGACCCCTTCGATCCGGTGCGACGATTGCGTCTCGCGCAGTGTCTTGACTGGCTGGACCGCCCCGAGGAGGCCTGGGCGCGCTACGAAGAAGCCCTGAAACTGGATCCTTGGGGATTCCATACGGCCCGGATCGTGGCTTGGCATTTCGCCCATCTCGGGGAATTGGAAACCGCGCGGATCTGGTACGACAAGAGCGTCTATCTGCAACCGGGACCGGTAAATACAAAGTCTTGGGAGCAGCTTCGAATGATTGAAGAGGCGCTGCAGAACGACCGATAAATGTCGCAAATAACTGATTGACTACAATGGGCCGACCGCTACACTGGCGTAGCACAGACTGGTTCGAGAACGATTCCTAAACCAAAGTCACCAAAATGAAGACGTTGCAATCTCGCATCGCCGGCGCGGCAGCCACTTTCGCGCTCGGATTGACCTTTCTCCTTTCCGGCTACCAAGCCCAGGCCGCGGCCAACCCGGACGCCACCTCCAACGCCGCCACTGTCGCAGCCGTCTCCGGCCGCGCGACCGTTTTCCTGAATGGAAAATCCGAGCGTGTGACCAAGGGCATGAAGATCTCCCAGGGCGCCACGATCGCAACCGGACTGGGCCGTGTGACCCTAGACATGGGCGCGCATGGCTTCGCCGAAGTCCAACCGCGAAGCGAGGTGGTTGTTGAGGAACTGTCCCGTGCGCAGAACAAGGAAGTCACCAAGTTCAACCTCAAGAAGGGCATTCTGCTCGGCGACGTCAAAAAGGTCGCGGCGGAATCGGCGTATGAGGTCAAGACCGCCAAGGGCGTGGCCGGCATCCGCGGCACCACCTATGAAATTCATGCGATCGGCATTTTCAAGTGCGGCGACGGCCAGTACCAGGTGGTCTTCATCGGCACTAATCCCCAAGGACAAGTGGTGGCGCCGATTGTCATCCAAGCCGGCTCCAAGGTGGATGTGCAGAAGGCGATCAACAATGTGATTGTCGATATGTCGCCCCGTGAAAAAGCCGATGTCAGAAAAGCGACCAACTTCGTCGCGAAAGTCGCAGAGAATGGCGGCGCTGGTTTGGGCTTGGTGATTCTCAAGGACTCGAAGACCGTCACAATTGAACCGACCCTGACGGGCCTTCAGGGCAAGAGCGGCGATGACGATAGCAACAACAATCGTGAGGGCGGCAGCGAGGGCGGCTTCAATCCTGGGGGCAACTAAACCACTGACCTGAAATTTCTCCGGCCCGGAAGCTCGCGCTTCCGGGCCTTTTTTGTGTATCACACGATCCTTGAGTTGCGGGCTGATTCTTCTATCATTTCCGGCCTGTGATGCAGAGGTTGATCAAACTGGCTCCGATTCTTGTTCCGGCGGTCGTGGTCGCCCTGGTCTGCGGCGTCGCCGCGATCGAGCGCATATCGCCGGACATGGTGATGCTGGAGCGCTGGGAGCACGACACCTACGACTGGCGCTGCCGTCAGGCCCTGGATGACAATGCGCCGGCGGCGACGAACCTCGCTTCCGTCTTCATCGACAACTACAGTCTTGAGCAGCTCAACAACGCATTCGGTCTCAAATGGCCATGGCCGACGGTGATTCACGCCAACATGGTTCGTGAGCTGGGGGCGAACGGCGCGACCGGCGTCGCCTTAGATGTCCTGTTCGCGGAAAAGGACCTGAAGGACGACCTTGTCGGCGTTCCCAACGACGTCTACTTCGCGCAACAGTTGAGCAATGCCAACAATGTCGTGTTGGCAAGTTTCGGCGAGACCGGAGCGAACGGGATCTGGAAGGTGGAGCCGCCCCACGACCTGCTCCGGACCAACACCTTCAGCATCGGCCACGCGACCGCGGACTACGATGAGGACGGGATTCTTCGTCAGGCGGCCGCCTACAAGATCGACCCGGATTACGGTCGCGTCTGGCACATGGCCATCGTGATGTCCGCCCGCGCTCTGGACATCGACCTGGACCAGAGCGTCGTGGAGGAGGACAGGATCCGCTTCAAGAATACGGCCGGAGAGACGATCCGCGAGATGCCGGTCGATTCGGACGGTTTCTTCTATATTAACTGGCGGCTTGAGTGGAATGACGATCGGTTGCTGCAGTTGAATTCCGTGGCGGTCTTCAACATGGACAGTCAGCGCGAGGTCGGGATGGAGGAGTATCGGGCCTACCTTGACGCCCTTCGGGCGGAGGGGAAGAGCCTTCCCGGGAACTCGCCGTTCAAGGACAAGTTGGTCTTCATCGGCTCCACCGCATCGGGAAACAATGTGTCGGATGTGGGGGCAACGCCCGTCGCGGAGGAGACCTTCCTGGTCAGCAAGCACTGGAACATCGCGAACTCGATGATGATGGGCGCCTTCATCGAGCGCACCTCGCTGAAACTGGACCTTGTGTTGATCATCATGCTGGGCGCGGCTGCGGCCGTCCTGACGCGGCGCCTGACGCCGCCCTGGTCCAGCCTGGCAATCGCGGGCATTGGCGGGGCCTACTTCTTCACGGCGGTCCAGGTGTTCCTGAGTTCGCGTTATTGGATGCCGATCATCCTGCCGGAGATCGGCGGTTTGGCGCTGCCGCACATAGCGCTGGTCTGCTACCAAGTGATCTTCGAGCAGAAGGAAAAGCGGCGGGTGAAGGGCGTGTTCTCCAAACTGGTCTCGCCGAATGTCGTGCAGGAGCTCCTCTCCAGCGAACAGCTCAACTTCGGCGGCCAACGCAAGAATATCACCGTGATGTTCTCCGACGTCCGCGGCTTCACGTCGATGACCGATGAATATCACAAGCGCGCGCAAGCCTTTCG
>JAYPGD010000385.1:0-5893 GCA_038126655.1 Verrucomicrobiales bacterium | reverse complement strand
AGCTTCCCTCACCGAATCTCGCTTCGGTGTCTTTCTTTATGAGTCAACACGCATTGTCGATTCGCGACATTTTCCCTTTTGCATTTCTCCGCAATTCCTTCAATGTTCGCGCCCCGCAATGGCAGATGGAAATGAGGACAAGGCATGGCTGGAAATCAGCGACCGAGGCGCGCACACGCTGAGCGGCAGCTGCTCGATCGGCCGTTCGAGCGCCAACCAGGTTGTCTTGGCGGCGGAGAAGGTGTCCCGCCGCAACGCCATCATCAACGCCGCCGAGAATGGCGAGCATTGGCTCGTGGACCTCGGCAGCAGCAACGGCACCTACATCAACGGCAAACGACTCGCCCAGCCCACGCTCCTCAAGGACGAGTACGCGGTCCACATCGGCGACTTCATCCTCATCTTTCACAACCACGGCTCGCCGACCGACGCCGGTCCTGACGATTCCATCTCGGACAAGACCATCCAGGACATCCGGGCCGCCGATTGCTGGCTCCTGCTCGCGGACATCGAGTCCTCCACCGAATTGAGCATCTTCCACCCGCCGGACGAACTTCCCAAGATCACCGGCCGCTGGCTGGAACGCTGCAAGGAGATCATCGAGGCGAACGACGGCTCGATCAACAAGTTCCTCGGCGACGGCTTCTTTGCCTATTGGCGGCATGAGAACGGCGTGGAGATGAGCGTCTCGCAGGCCTTGGAGGAACTGCGCGAACTGCAGGACCAGAAGGACCCCTGCTTCCGCGTCATCCTCCATTTTGGGCGCGTCTTCAGCGGCGGAGGCGCCACCATGGGCGAGGAAAGCCTGTCCGGCAAGGAGGTCAACTTCGTGTTCCGCATGGAAAAGAAGGCCCCCGAAATCGGGATCTCGCGAATGATGAGCCAGCCCGCCCACGACAAGCTCGCCGAACTGGTCAAGGTCAAGGAGGCCGGTTCCCACGGCCTGTCCGGCTTTGAAGGGGAGTTCCCCTTCTTCGAATTCTGACGCCGCCATGGTCGCGTCCTGGGCCCAAGCCCGCCTTGCCGTCCGACCTCCGGACCGTACCCCCCGTTGGCTGGCAACGTTTTTCCTGTTGTCCTGGGCCCTCGCCTCCGCATTCGGAGCCGAACCCGCCGCCCAACCGCCGGCGTCGAGGAATTTCCATCTCTTTCTGTTGATCGGCCAGTCCAACATGGCCGGCCGCGGCGAGATGGAGGAAATCGACCGCGCGCCGCACCCGCGGGTCTGGAAACTCACCCGGGCCGGCGACTGGACCGCCGCCGTGGCTCCCCTGCATTTCGACAAGCCCAAGATCGCGGGGACCGGACTGGGCGGCGCCTTCGGCCGGAAGCTCGCCGAGGAAAACCCCGACATCCACGTCGGCCTCATCCCCTGCGCCGTCGGCGGAACCAGGATCGGTCAATGGAAGAAGGGCGGCAAACTCTACGCCAACGCCATCGCGCGAACCCGGACCGCCATGCAACGCGGAGTCCTGAAGGGCGTTCTCTGGCACCAGGGCGAAGGCGACTCGGGTTCCGAGCAGGCCGTCGAGGACTACATCCACAAGCTCACCCGACTCGTCCACAACCTGCGGACCGACCTGCAGGCCCCGGCGATCCCCTTCATCGCCGGTCAACTTTCCCGCGCCTGGGGCGACGAGAAACCACTGCGCCGGAAATTCAACATTCTCCTCCTCCGTCACGCCCGCCATCAGACCATCCCCCGGTTGGGAACCGTGCTCAGCCAGGATGTGTCCGCCAAACCGGACAAGACGCATTTCGACTCCGCCGGGCTGCGCGAACTTGGAAAACGCTACGCCGCCGCCTGGAAACACACCGCGGGCGTTTTCTCCGATCGCGACCCCGGAGTGGCGCCGCGCTCCATCCGCTTTCAGGGGCAGCCGGTTTCCCAGGCGGTCTCCGTGCTCGCCGCGCGCGCGCACGTCCCCTACGCCGTCGATCTCGAGGTCCTCGAATCGCCGGTCTGGACCCAGCCCTATCACGCCGAATTCAACAACATCACCGCCGGCCGCGCCCTGCGCGCCCTCCTGGCCCAGGTCGGCCTGAACTCCCGCCAGACCCCGGGCTCCAATCTCCTGCAAATCGGAAAAGCCGCCGCTCCACCCACTCCGGACAAGCCTCAGCCATGACCGACGCGCCCGACCATTGCGACATCCTCATCGTGGGCGGCGGCATCGTCGGCCTCGCCACCGCCTGGCATCTCACCGGAGACCACCCCGACAAGTCCGTCGTCGTCCTCGAGAAGGAGGACTCCATCGGAGCCCATCAGACCGCGAGCAATTCCGGCGTCCTGCACTCCGGGATCTACTACAAACCCGGTTCCCTCAAGGCGACCAACTGCCGCGCCGGCCTCAGGGCCATGGTCGACTTCTGTCGCCGTGAAGAAATCGCCCATGATGTCTGCGGCAAGGTCATTGTCGCCGTCGATCACGACGAAGCCGCCCGCCTGCCCGCCCTGCAGGACCGCGCCAAGGCCAACGGCGTCGGCTGCGAGGCCATCGACCGCAACCGTCTCCGCGAACTCGAACCCCATTGCGACGGCGTCGCCGCCCTTCACATCCCCGAAACCGGCATCGCCGACTTCCGCGGCGTCTGCGTCCGCCTCGGCGAGATCGTCAACGCCCGCAACGGAAGGGTCCTCACCGGAACCCGGGCCAACCGCCTCGAGGAACGCGGCGAGGAAATCATCGTCGAAACCAACCGCTCCATCATCCGCGCGAAATATGCCATCAACTGCGCGGGGCTCTACTCCGACCGCGTCACCGCCGCCTCCGGCCTCAAACCCGGCGTAAAAATCGTCCCCTTCCGCGGCGAATACTACGAACTCAAGAAGGACTCCGAACATCTCTGCCGCAACCTCATCTATCCCGTGCCGGACACCCGGTTCCCCTTCCTCGGCGTCCACTTCACCCGCATGGCGCTCGGCGGCGTCGAATGCGGCCCCAATGCCTCCGTCGCCTTCGACCGCGAAGGCTATCGCAAGACCGACATCAACCTGCGCGACCTCGCCGAATACCTGACCTATCCGGGATTCCTCCGATTCGCCGCCAGACACTGGCGAGTCGGCATCGACGAATGGCGCCGCACCTTCAGCAAGGCCTTCTTCGTCAAGGCCCTGCAACGCCTCATTCCCGGGATCACGGCCGACCATATCGAGCCCGCCCCCGCCGGCGTCCGGGCCCAGGCCGTCGCCCCCGACGGCAGACTCGTGGACGATTTTGCCATCGATGAACAGGAACGCATCGTCCACGCCATCAACTGTCCCTCCCCCGCCGCCACCTCCGCCTTGAGCGTCGGCCGGACCATCGCCGACCGTCTCGCGACCCGGTTCTGAATCGCACGGGCAGGATTGCCCCCCTTGCGCGGGAACGCGCCCCTTTCTCAACCGGAGCGCGCGAACCTCGCCCAAAGCGGCTTCAAACCGACCGCTCCGGCGAGCGTGAGAATCAGCGCCACACAGATGGGCCGGGTGAAGAACGGAACGATGCTGCCCCCTTCCTTGATCAACGCGGCGCGCAGGTTTTCCTCAATCATCGGGCCGAGGATCAATCCGAGGATCAGCGGCGCGAGCGGGATTCGCTTCGCCTCCAGAAAGAAACCGAGAATGCCGAAGGCCAGCATGATCCAGACGTCGAACACATTGTCGCGCATGGCGTAGGAGCCCACGACGGAGAACACCGTCACCGCCGCCATCACGGCGCCGCGCGGCAGGCGGAGAATCCAGCCGAACGCCTTGATCCCCAGATACCCCGACGCCAACAGGAGAAACTGCGTGACCAACGCAATCTGGAAGATGGCCGTCACCTGGTCGCCGCTGCGTTCAAAAATCTGCGGCCCCGGGACAATCTCGTAGACCACAAAGGCGCCCAGAACGATGGCGGTCACCGCGTCGCCGGGCACGCCGAAGACCAACGCGGGAATCCAGGCCCCGCCGACCGCGGCATTGTTGGCGCTGGTCGGCGCAATCACCCCTTCCTCCGCGCCCCGGCCGAAGCGTTTGCCGTTCTTGGAAGTCCGTTGCGCCATGCCGTAGGCTCCCCAGGCCGCAATATCCGCGCCCGCGCCCGGAAGCGCGCCGATGATCGTCCCCAGTATCGCCGACTTGAAGGCCGTCCATTTGTGCGCCCAAACCGACCGCCATGCCGATTGCGGCGCCTCGCCGCCGCGCGCGGCCGCCGCCGTCCCGACATCGTCGCCCGGGACGTCCGATCGGGCCGCGAAGCGCAGGACTTCGGACAGACCGAACAATCCGATCATGGCCGGGATCAACTGGACGCCGTCATAGAGATTCAGGCTGCCAAAAGTGAACCGCACCGCGCCCTGGTCGTCCACGCCGATCGTCGACAACATCATGCCGAGCGCAACGGCGATGGCTCCGCGAAACGCGCCGGTCTGACTGACCGCGGCGCTGATGCTGAGTCCGCAGACGCCGAGCCAGAAATACTCCTGGCTGCTGAATTTCAGCGCAAACTTCGCCAGTTGCGGCGCGACCAGCATCAGGCACAACACCCCGACCAACCCGCCGAACGCCGAACAGATCAGATCCAGACGCAGCGCATGATCCGCCCGGCCCAGCTTCGCCAACTCATGGCCGTCCAGGGTGGCCGCGGCCGAGGCGGGCGTGCCCGGAATCCGCAGATGCGTCGCCGGAATGTCCCCGGCAAAGATGGCGGTGAAACTGACTCCGATGATCATCGCCAACCCGGCGACCGGATCATCCAGCCGGTAGCTCATCGGCACGATCAACGCGACCGCCATGGTCGCGGTCAGGCCCGGCGTCGCGCCGACGAAGACGCCAAAGACCATTCCCAGGATCCAGGGGACCAGGACAACCGGCTGCAGCAGATCAGTGAAACCCTCCATCGCGGCCTACAGGTTCACCATGAAACGGTCTATCGCGAGGAACGAGCTTCCCTCGGGCAACCGGACCTGGAACACGCCGGCGAACAGGACCTCCACACCGACGACGAGCGCGATCGTCAAGGCCGCCGACCTGCCCCACCCCGCCCCGAACCGCCGCATCCAGGGCGCGCAGAACAACAACGTCGCGCTGGCGAATCCCAGCGGCCCCAACAGCCACACATAGACGGCCAACGAGGCGCCCAATCCGATCACGTTCCGCGTCCCCGGCCGCCGCCATGCGGCAAGATCGAACAGCGGCGCAGCGCCGTCCCGGCGCTCCCGGAACCAGCGGGCAAGCTCCCAGATTCCGGCGACGACCAACAAGGCGCCCAAGGCCACGGGAAACGCCTTGGAACCGGGATCCCCCTCGCGCGCAAAACCCAGCTCCTCGATGCCTCGTGAAAAAAAGATCGCGGCGCCGCCCAGAATCGCCAGGAAGGCGCCCAAAGCCGCGCTCCCATCCGCCTCCCGTTGAGACTCCCCCGCCATCACTTGGCGTAGCCTGCCGCCTCGATCACGCCCTGCCACTGCGCGTCCTGCGCCTGGAGAAACGCGGCAAAATCCTCGGAGGAGCGAATGGTGATGTTGAAGCCGTTCTTCTTCATGAACGCCTTGAACCCCTCCGACTCCACGATGGCAGCCACGCTCTTGCGGAGTTTTTCGACGATCGCGGCGTCCGTGTCCTTCGGCAGCGCCAACCCGCGCCAACCCACCGCCGTCCATTCAACGCCGGCTTCGCGACAGGTCGGATAATCGGGATAGTCGTCGAGTCGCTCATCAGACATGACCGCCAGGACGCGGAGCTCGCCGGCCTCGATCTGCGGCGCGGCTTCGGGAACGCTGCAGCAGACCGCGTCGATATGTCCGCCCAACAGTTCCACCAACGCGGGCGCGGAACCCTTGGTCGGCGACCAGATGACGGAATCCACCGGCAGCCCCGCCGCCTGCATCATGCCGGCGCGCGCCAGATCCCAGGCTCCGCCGGTCGCCG
>JAYPGD010000384.1:0-5897 GCA_038126655.1 Verrucomicrobiales bacterium | reverse complement strand
CGCCGTGGCGGGAATTGCTGCAGTGCATGGAGCGCACGAGGCAGAGTTCGTCCATGACTCCGGCAATCTCAGGGAAGATTGAGCTGACCATGGCGCCGGATTGTCCGTGTTGTTTGAATTCGAACGGGGAGGCCAGGAGGGCGCCGGTCTTGGCGGAGACGATGCGCGGCAAGGCGAAGGGCAGCGGCTTGCCGTGGTCGCGCTGGAGCGACGGCTTGTAGTCAAAAGTGTCGACCTGCGACGGGCCGCCGTGGAGGAACAGGAAGATGACGCGTTTGGCTCGCGGTTCGAAATGGGGCTTCTTTTCCGCGATCGTGTTCGCCCCCGCCTCGTGAAGCATCGCGCCCAGGGCGATGGAGCCGAAACCTGTGCCGCTGCGAGCCAACATCTGTCGGCGGCTCAGCGGCGTCCGGTTTCGGTTATGGCAGAGTCCGGGCATGAGGGGAGTCTATGCGGGAAGTCTGTTTTGAACAGGGGGAATTGAAAGGGGGAGATGCGCATGTTCAGTAGTCTCGTAGCCGCAGCTTTCAAGCTGCGTAGCGAGCGCTGCTTCGCGCGAGCAGCCGCTGCGCCTGCTTACTTCTCGTCCATACGGACTCGTGGGCGCAACCTGAAGGTCGCGGCTACGGCATGACGCCTCTTATCGCAGATACACGAATTCATTCGAGGCGAACAGCGCGCGGCAGAGGGCGGCGAGAGACTCGGTCTTCTGGTTTGAGTTGTTCTCGGTTCGCAGTTCGCGGTTGTAGCGGGTGAGGAATGCCGCCGCGGCTTGCGCTTCTTTCTCGCTTGGGCGCCGGGTGAGGCAGGCCTGGTAGACCGATTCGACCTGGGCTTCGATTGAATCCGCCTCCCGTAGCAGAACACTCTCCGCCAGTTTGACGGACGATTCGTGGACGAGGTCCGAGTTCATCATGAACAGGGCCTGTGGCGCGACGGTGGATGCGTTGCGCCTGCCGACCACCACCGAGGCGTCGGCAAAGTCGAAGGCGGCGAATCCATCGAAGGGATTGCTGCGCAGCGTGGGCAGGTAGACGGAGCGGATCGGAGCGTCGAAGCGGCCGGCGAGGCGCCCCTTGTTGACGTATTTGTAGAGGGCGTCGTCGAGCGGTTTTCCGGCGGGGCGAAGGTCAAGCCGTCCGCTGACGCGCAGGATGGAATCGCGGATGGCCTCCGCTTCGAGGCGCCGCGGTTTCCAACGCCAGTAAAGTGTGTTCTTAGGGTCACTCTGTTCGGCATTCGGGTTTGCGACGGCGGCCATCCGGTAGGTCGCTGAATTCAGGATCAGGCGATGGAGAGATTTGATGCTCCAGTCGGAGCGGATCAGGTGGGAGGCCAGATGATCGAGGAGTTCAGGGTGGCTGGGTTGAGAGCCGAGGGAGCCGAAGTTGTCGGGCGAAGCGACGAGGCCGCGGCCGAAGTGTTGCTGCCATATCCGGTTGGCGATGACGCGCGCGGTCAGCGGATGCTTCGGATCGGTCAGCCAACGCGCAAGTTCCAGGCGCCCGCTCTGCTTTTCGTTGAAATCCGGCGTGTCGATTGAAGTGAAGGCCCGAGGCGTGCGACGGGGAACGGTTTCACCGAGTGTAAGATAGTTTCCGCGAATGTGGATGGCGGCGTCGGCGATCTGCTTGTCGCGGACGATCATGCCGGTCGGCATGGCGGCGAGCGTCGCTTGCGATTCCGCGATGCGCGTCTGAAGTTCCTTCCTTCGCTGTTCCTGCTTTGGGGTGAGCGGCGTCTTGGCCTTGAGCAGTTTGTCGAGCGGCGCCTTTTCGCTTCTGAGTTTGGCCAGTTCGGCGCGCAGGGGATCCGACTTGTAGGGCGGCAGTTCCTGTTCGACCCATTTCGCCACGACCTTGTAGTCAAAGACCGTTTCCGTGGACAGGAAGATGCCGGCGAGGCCGTAATAATCACTGGTGGGGAAGGGGTCGAACTTGTGGTCGTGGCAGCGGCCGCAACCGAGCGAAAGCCCCAGCAAGGCGCGGCCGATGGTGTCGATCTGATCGTCCACGATATCGCGGCGCATCTTGTCCGGGTCGTCGCAGGCCAGCATCTTGGGGCCGATGGCGAGAAAGCCGGTGGCGAGGTAGCGCTCGACCTCACGATCGGGATTGTCGCGCCGGGGCAGCAGGTCGCCCGCGAGTTGTTCGATGAGGAACTGATCGTAGGGCTTGTCCTCGTTGAACGCGCGGATGACGTAGTCGCGATACCGCCAGGCGCTGGGGTAGGCCTTGTTTTCGTCGAGGCCGTTGGAATCGGCGTAGCGGGCGATATCGAGCCAGTGCCGCCCCCAGCGTTCGCCATACTGCGGCGAGGCGAGCAGGCGGTCGACCAAGTCGGCGAAGGCGCGGGGAGAATTGTCGTTGAGGGCGCCGTTCATCTGTTCCGGCGTCGGCGGCAGCCCGGTGTGGTCGAGATAAAGGCGGCGAATGAGGGTTCGGCGGTCCGCGGCGGGGGCGGGTCGCAGGCCGGCGTTTTCGAGTCGATTCAGGACAAAATGATCGATGGAGTTCTTTGGCCAGTCGGCGTTGTTGACGACCGGCGTTTCAGGGGAGGCGATGGGTTGGAACGACCAGAAGTCGGTTTTGATTGGGTCGTCGTCTGTGGCTGAGGCGTTGTGGTTCTTCGTCAGCGTGGCGGCCGGTTTGGGGGCGTCCTCCATCTGCCCCGGCCAGATCGCGCCATCGTCGATCCATTTGACGAAGGCGTTGAAGGTCCGGTAGTCGAGCTTTTCAGTGGGCGGCATCTTCAGTTCCTCGCTGTGGGTGAGGGCGTGAAAGAGGAGGCTGGCCTTGGCGCTGCCGGGGCGGATGGCAGGTCCGCTTTCGCCGCCCTTGAGGATGGCCGCGCGGGAATCCAGACGCAGGCCGTTGCGCGCTTTTTCAGGTCCGTGGCACTTCTGGCAGGTCTCGATCAGGACGGGGCGGATGGATTTCTCGAAATGGTCGATCTTCGCCCGGCTCTCCGGTGTAATGGCCGCGGACCCTGACGCGGAAAGCGACAGGATGAGCAGCAGGGTTATGGGGGCGAATCGACGCATGTGTGAAGATGGGAACTTTAGTCGATGGTCGCGCTGGATGGCAATACGGGGAGTCAAGCTGTCAAGCCGCCGCGTTCCATGGCCAGGGCCTGGTTTGAGTTGATTTGGGGAACCAACGCCCAGCGGAACGGTCATCTCAGCGACGCCCTTCGGGGTCGGATTGCTTTGGGGTGCGATACCGGGGGTGGCGAGGACTTACCCCCGGCTACTCAGGCTTTGAACCCTTCGGGTTGGAATACAGATCAAAACGATTTCAACTTTTCTTTTGATACATACGTAAGCCCTGGCTCCACGGCGCTTTGCGCGGCGGGTTGTGGGACATTCGTTCGCCGCGGTGTTTCCTTTGACTAATCCGCGTCAAGGAACGAATACTCCGGCCATGATCAAATCTTCGCTTTGTGCTGTTTCCCTGTTTGCGACCGCGGTTGTGTCCTTCGCCGCGCCGGCGGAAGTTCTGTTCAACGGCAAGAATCTCGACGCCTTCGAGTTTCGCGAGGGCGGTTGGGTGATCGAGGACGGCGCCATGACCTGTCGCATGGAGGAAAAGACCGACAGGAAGGGCAGGAAGCGGACCGTCGGCATGGGGTACATCTGGACGAAGAAGAATTATTCCGACTTTGCCTTGACGCTGTCCTACAAGCTGAGCGAGGCGGCCAACAGCGGCGTGTTCTATCGGACGGACCCGGGCAACCCGGTGCACGGCGGCTTTGAGATCCAGTTGATGGACAATGAGGGGTATCAGAAACACCGGGGCGCGAAGCTGGATGCCCGCAAGTTGAACGGCTCCTTCTACGAGGGCAAGGCGCCGTCGTCGGATCCTTCCAAGCCGGTGGGTGAATGGAACCAGATGAAGCTCACCTGCCGCGGGCCGAAGATCAAGGTGGAGATCAACGGCGTGGAGATCGTCAGCGTCAACGTGGATGACTGGGACACCGCCGGCAAGAACCCGGACGGTTCAAAGAACAAGTTCAAGACCGCGTTGAAGGACCTGCCCCGCACCGGGCGCATCGGGTTTCAAAACCACGGTCAGGTCGTGTGGTTCAAGGATGTGAAGATCCGGGATCTGTCGAAGTAGAAAGGGATTCATCCCGTTTGTCCGGAGCATGATTGCGCAGGACGACGGGACTTGAAGTGGGACGCCTGCGGCGAGGCGTCCCTACCCGAGTTTGGTAGGGACCTTTCGCCGAAAGGTCCCATTTCAACGCCCTGAAAGGGCGAAACAACCCCCTCACTTCTTCATCCGCACCAAGACTCGCAGCCTGGCGGATTCATGGGTGTGGGCATTGCTGGCGAAAGTCCAGTCCCGGGTGCGGCCTGAGCTGGGGCCGATGCCGAGGTCGGCATTGGCACCCGACTTCCAGTTGTTGACGGCGAGGACGGTCTGTCTGGCGTCGTGGTGGTGGATCTGCAGGCAGCCGTAGCCATCGACCGGATCGGAGGGCTCGTCGCCGAAATCCCAGAGGCTGGCCGAGGCGTTCTTCACCTTGGCGGAGTTGGCGGGACCGTAGTTGTTCGGCCAGAATTCGATGTTGCCGCCGGGGAGATTCCCGCCATTGACGACGCCCTTGGCATTGGAGATCACCGTGAGATTCTTCACCGAGGTCTGGAACTTCGCCTTCGCCGCCACGGCAGGCACGCCGATCTTGGAAAGGTCGTCGGTGAAGGCGTCCATGGAGGCGTAGGCGTAGCGCAGGCCGGAGCCGTCGTTCAACTCGATGAAATAGGCGACGCGGTCGAAAGCGCCCTTGAGCTTGTTTGAATGGTCGGCGGTGTAGCGGATGTCGCGGCCGAGTTTCTTGAGATCGAGGTCGTAGACGAGTTGGTAATCCCTGGCCTCATCAACCTTCAATTCGAGGAAGTCGTATTCGGGGATTTCGCCGGCGCGGAAGGCGGAGGCGGGGAGACCGGCCCCGTTGGCGAGATTGGGCTCGGCGAGTTTGTGCCAGGCGAAGCGCATGGCGGCCGGTTGTTTGACGCCCTTGGCGGACAGGACAATGGCATCGCCGTCGATCCTGGCGTCGGCTTTCACGAACGCGGCCTGTTCGCCGATCAATTCGAAGTGGGTGAGCGGCTTGCCGTCGCGGGATTTCAGGCCGCCGGCAGTGTGCTTGAAGGTCACGCGCATTTTGTCGCCTTCGATCTTCAGCGATTCGAACACGGGTCCTGATGCGACGAGGCCCTTTTGTCCGTAATCGTTTTTCAAGGCGAGCAGCGCGAGGCGGCGGCCGACCTCCTGTTTGTTCTTGGGATGGATATCGCGGATGTTGCCGATATCGCTGATGACGATCATGCCGGTGTTGGCGATCTCGAGCGACGCGGCCTGCGCCTCCCAGAAGCGCGCGAGAATGGCGGGATCCTCGGAGCCGTATTGATAGGGCGCGATTTGGACGTAGTAGAAGGGGAAGTCCCCGATGCCCCAGATCTTCCGCCACCCCCGGACCAGGGCCTTCTTCTTCTCGTGGTAGAGCATGCCCTCGGAGTGGTTGGATTCGCCCTGATACCAGATCGCGCCGCGCATGCCGTAGCCGACGATCGGGGCGACCATGGCGTTGAAGAGCGATGTCGGGTCGGTGTGGCGGGTGAGCGGATTGAGTTCGGCCGGGAAGGCGGGCGCGGGACGCTTGGCGACGAGGGTTTCCTTGGTCTCGGCGACCCAGGTCTCGGTGTCGGCGACGAACTTCTTCAAGCGTTTTTGGTAGGCGGGGTTCTCGGGGCGGGTGAGGGAGACCTGGTTGAGAATGTCCTTCAGAGCGGGAACCTGTTGGAAGCCCTCGATCGGCGTCCAGGGTTCGATGCGAGTGCCGCCCCAGGAGGAATTGATCAGGCCGATGGGGACGCCCAGTTCCTGGTGGAG
>JAYPGD010000383.1:0-5897 GCA_038126655.1 Verrucomicrobiales bacterium | reverse complement strand
TCGCGCCGCGCCCCTGCCGCCGTCGCGACGGGTTCCGGCGCCTCCGGAGTCGGAGCCGCGGACGCCGGCCTTGCAAAGCTCTGCGCAAACAATTTGCCCGCCTGGCTCAACGCAGTCGCCGGCATCGCAAATGGCAGATACACCCGCAGGCCGTCCTCAACCGGAACGCCCCCCACAACCAGCTCCGCCACCGCGTCGGCGAGCGGAACCGGCAGCCCCCCCCGTAGCTGGTCCAGGCTTGGCGCGGCTCTGCGAAGCCAGCCCTCAACAGACCCGCGATTCCGCCCGACTTCTCCTCCATCAAGGCTGACCACCCCGGCCCGGCCTTCGACGCCCTCTCCGCCGGCCTCCCACGTCACCTTCGCAAAGGCCCCGCCCAAACGCTCGATCTCCGCAAAATCCGCGCCGTCATCCCGCTCTGAGAATTTCCGGATCAGACCGTTCCTCACCGCGCCGCGCGTCTCGCGTGTCGGGAAGAACGAAACGACGACATCGCTGTCCAGGTCGACCTTGTTCAGCATCATTTCAGCCAATGGCCGGCCGCCGGACGGACGAAGGCCGGCGGCCACCAACGCCTCATGGCCGAACAAAATCTCGCCGGAATCCGTCGCCGTCGCCGCGAGAATGTCCGACTCGGCGTCGCCGAACACCCCCGGCAACCTGAACTTCCGGTAGGTTCCGTGATCGGTCTCCACCTCCAGGACATCGTCAACCTCCGCCAGAAGCGTCTCCAGATCGACATCCTCCAACAGCCGGATTCGCGCAAGAAACCGGGGCATTGGCGGTTCCCTCAAACGCCGTCGCTCGGACTGAAGCCGGTTTCGCAACGCCGTGGAACGCGCGCGCGCGATCCGCCTCTCGTAGGACTGCAGCCGATCCCGATGCCCAAACCATTCACCAAGACGAAGGTCCGAGAAGGCGACCGCCACATGGTCGATCCGTGAAGCCTCCACGGGTAAGGTCCTTTGAAAGGCCGTCAGGGCCGCGCGGCCGCCCGCCGGAAGCCCCGCTGCAACCTTCTCCGCGGAATCGCGCGCCCCATCCACAAACCGAAGAATACACAACGCTTCAGCATCCCGCGGAACAAACGCCAGATCGGCCTCGCCGAGCGGCCGCCGCTCCCGCATGGGATCGACGCCCGCTTCCTCGAGCTGCGCGGTCGCCGCGGCGGCCGTAGGCTCATCGACCGCCTCGTCGTCTCCATTCCCCGAGGCAAGAAACCATAGCAGCAGCGCAAACACGAACGCGCCCGCCAACCCGCCCAGAATGGTCGGAAGGTTGTTTGAAGCGCCGGAGCGGGAGCGGCGCGTCGGGGACGTCCCGGAGCCGCCGGGCCCGGCGACCCGAATCGAGGAAACACGAGCGCGCGGCTTCCCTCTGGGGTTGGCGATCGCCTTCGGACGCGGCGGAGGAATCGCGGGGGCATCCCCCGGACGCGCGGCCGCCGACGGCGCGGCAGGCGCCCCCTCCGACGAGGGCTGCGCAACCGTCTGGATCTCCTGACAGCCGGGACAGCGGATCTTCCTACCGATCACGCTCTCATTGCACGCCGTCTGCTGACCGCAGGAAGGGCAGGTGAAATTCACATGGGCCATCGCGACTCGACTTCAACCACGCCGTCGCGGCCATCTGGACCATCATCCCCGCCGCGACGCCTCGTTCCCCGGAAAAAGACCACGATGCGCCGCGAATTGCAACCGCAGATGACGCGCCGACGGATCAGAAAACCTCCGCGTCAAAGGCTCCGGTCACGAAACTCTTGCGTCCGTCCGGCACGGAGATGAACACCTTGCCGTGGATCTTCCCGTCCACCATCTTGCCGAATTCGAGCTTGATTGCGAAACTGTTGTCAAACAGGCGCATCGGCATCCGCAACTTGGCCGCGTCCTCCCACTTCATCACCACCTTGGGGGTGTTGAATCCAGAGACATTGGGAAGCTCAAACTTCTTGCCGTCCAACGCCTCGCCCGGCTGCTGGATGTTGTGCACTTCCACAACCAGGACCGGATGCTTGGAGCTGCCCTTGCGCAGAATCAGGACGCCGTTCTCAATCACCGCCGAATCCAGCTTGAACTCGATGTTGTTGACCATGCCCGTGACCGGCTCGTCCGGAATGCCGGCGTTGGGAATGTTCATTGTCCAAGCAGTCAACATCCGCGACGGCTTCTCCGGCATGGGCTCCGCGGCCTCCTCGACCGGAGCCGCCTCCGCGCCGCCTTCCTTCGCGGCGATCACCGGCGTCGGAGCGCCGTCTTCCGGAGTCGCCGGCTCCGCCATCGCCACGGCCTTCGGAGCCTCGGACTCCTCCTTCTTCATGGTGGGAGAAGCCTCCGAATCCCCCGGAGTCGCCGCCGGAGCGGCGGCGGCAGTAACGGCCGGCGTGGCGGCCGGCGTGGCGGCCGGCGGGGCGGCCGGGGACTGCGCGGCTCCGGCCTGCATCGCCTGCGCCATGGCAAAACCCATCAGCGCGTTCATGCCCTCCTGGCTCAACAATTCATTCGGAATGCCCGCGCTGAACTCCACCGCCGTTCCGGCGGCCTCGGCGGAGAGGCTCGCCGCCAGATCCTTGGCGGCGCCCCGCAGGTTTGCCGGGATGGCCGACTGCATCATCTCCAACTGCTTCGGAACCTCGGCCAACCGCTCCTTCAAGGCGGCCACAATCGAGGAGGCCGCCTCCGCGTCATCGCCGCTCAATACGGCCTGAATGGCGATCCCCTTGCTCTCCGAGGTCAACGCCAACGAGCCGCCGCTGACATGCTTTGCCAAGAGTTCCGCGGTCGGATCGCCCTTCATTTCCTCCGGAGTCCCCGCCTCCCGCATCTTGTCCAACATCCCGTCAGAAGGGCTGAACACCAACGCCAGGTGGTGATCCTCTCGAAGCTGCGCAAACTCCGTCGTCGCCGCCGCGCCCTTGCCTCCCCCCGCGATGGCCCCCTGCACATGCTTCTCGGCGCCGATAATCAAGGTCCGGGAATCCGGAGAATAAACGGCAACCGCCGGCGCCCCCGGCTGCATCTGCACCTTCCGGTAGGTCGCGCCATTGAACTCCGCCTCGGGATGCGCGTTCAACATCGGATTCGCGCCAAAGTCCACCGGCTTGCCGAATTTCAGAATGACGACCTGCTTGTCGTTCATTTTCTGCCCCGCCTGCAACAGGGCCATCTGCGCCTGCGGCGAGCCGGGTTTGATCCCCGCCAGATTGTCAGCCAACAACTCGTCCAGCCCGGACACGGCGACCAGCATCGAGTCGATGTCGGCAACCTTGAAACCGGCCATCTGCTCAACGGCGGCCAACTGCTGCATTGCCTGCGGCTGCTCGGCCAGCAGGCCCTCGATCAAGGGCGACTCCAGCAGTTGCGCGGGCCGCAACGACAGGAAAAACTGCGCGTCCTTCGGAGCCCACGCCACGGCCTCGCCCGATGCCGCCTCGCCGCCCGCTTCGGGTTTCATCTCACCGAACGCCGCCGCCGCAGGCATGGCGTCGGCCATGTCCTCCGACATTTCCGGCTCATCGCCTTCAGACATTTCGCCATCTTCCAGGGTCTCCCCGTCCCCGGCGGCCAGTTCGGACACGGCGTCCTTGCCCGCGCCCTTCCCCATCAGGATCGCCGCCACGCCGCCGCCGACTATCAACAGGACGACCACGATCATGACAACCAGCTGCGACTTGGATTCCCACTCGCCCGCGCGGGCGGCCGCAGCCGCCGCGGGTGTGCCCGGAATGGGCCGCGCCGCGACCGGACCGGCAGGTTTCACTCCTGGCGGCGGCGGCGGAGCCGGAGCCGCCGAGGTTGGGGCCGGGGCCGCCCCGGCGGGAGCCGCCCCCTCAGGCACGGGAATGGTGATGATCGACTTGCAGTTGGGACAGCGGATCTTCCGTCCGAACGCATTCTCGTCGTAGGCGATCCGCTGGCTGCAGGTCGTGCAGGCAAATTTGTAGTTGGCCATCGGTCTTGACTCTGGAAACGCTGAATTGCTGTCGGTCGTCCGGTCGCCCCCGTCCCAATTTCAAGGGACGCCGCCCAAACGCAGGGACCTATCCGGTCGGATACTCAAAAACATGGTAGACGAGGCCGCCTTCGTCAAATTGAACGCTCCCCACATGGGTCAGGACATCCGTGTTGAAGGAGATGCTTTGCCCCGTCTTCAGGATCGCAAACTGCCGCATCTCCGTCTCCTTCGGATCAGCGTCCACGATCGCCCAGATCCAGACATGCACCCCCTGAGCCTGCGCGGTCAACACACGCGCCCCCTTCGGCATCTCCACCTCGACGACTTCCTGCTGTTTCAGTTTGTATTTGTAGATGGTCTTCATGGGCCGACTCTCCGACGGAGCTCGCTCGCAGCCGCAGTCCTCTTCCACGAACGCAGACGTCCCCGAGTCTTGGCGCCTCAACCCGGGGTGTAAAGCGTGGAATACCCGGCTTATTCCGACGGGGCTCCCCGCCAAAGCCGATAACCTCCCGCCAACACCGCCCCGACCAGCGTATGACCGAGAAGACGCACCGCGCTGTTCAACCACCAGGGAGACGCCTCGCCCGGCCAAAGCCAACGGAGCGACGCCAGGGGAAAATACAAAATCTCGTATACCCACTGGAAGATCAGGATCAACGAATCCATCGCGGCGGCCCGCGGCGGAATATGCGCGAGCAGAAACAGCCCGCCGGCCAACAGAGTCAGCGCGATGAAATGCAACAGCGCGCCGAGCGCCGCCTCCTGCGCAAATCGTTTCTGCCGACCGGAAAACACCGGCCAAAGCTCACCGCGTTTGGGACTCCGATCAAGCGTTTTGCGCTTTCCCGGGACGCCGCGTCTGCTAATTTGCCGCCGGTCACAACCTCGGTTCAACACCACCACCCGGACCGCCATGCCCGACGACACGAGCAATCAGGAATTCACAAACTGGGCCTTTGTCTGCCTCAGCCAGAAGGACGAACGTTGGCGGGATTGGTTCGTCAAACACATCTCCCTCTTCCGCACGCCCCGCCCCTTCGTCGGCAAACCGACCGCCGACGGCGAGATTCCGCGGCGCATCGGCCCCGTCGCCACCGGGCACGACCAAGGCAACGTCGCGACGGCGCTCACGGAGACCGACAAGGACGCCCTGCGCCGGTCCCGCTATCTCATCGTCATCTGCACGCCCAACAGCGCAATCTTCGGCTGGGTCGACGAAGCAGTGCGCTTCTTCAAGTCCATCGGCCGTGAGCATCGCACGCTCTGCCTGATCGCCGCCGGCGAACCCTACGCCTCCTCCCGGTTGGACCCCGTCGGCGAGGAATGCCTGCCGCGGGCGGTCAAATACGAGGTCGACGCCGAGGGCGAGATCACCGACACCCCCACGGCGCCCTTCGCCGCCGACGCGCGCCCCGGCAAGGATGGCCGCCGGCACGCCTTCCTCAAGCTTGCCGCCGGCATGCTCCGCGTCGAGTTCGGCGAACTGAAACAACGCGAGCACGACCGCGGCCAGATCCGCATGACCCTGGTTCTCGCCGGCGCGCTGCTGCTCATGGTGTTCTTTTTCTTGTTCGGCCTGTTTTCCTTCGAGAAAGCCCGCGGCGCCATGAACGAGATCGCGGAGGCCAGAAAGGCCGCCACATTCTCCGAATCCGAATTCCAGAAACGGCAGGTGACCATTGATCGACAGCATGCGGCTCTCGCCGCGCTCAACGTCTCCCTCGCGGAACATCTCTTCGCAAACAACCGACAAGGCGAGGCTCTGGCGCGTCTTGCGGCCGCCGTGCGACCAACCTCAGCGGAAGAGACCCATGTCGCCGCAGCTCTCGCCGGACTCAAACGGGCCGGCCACGCGGCGCCCGACGACGACGGCAGCAATGTCGCCGCGGCAATTCCCAACCATGTCCTGGCCTCGGTGGCGGAGGCCGTGGCCGGAGCCTACG
>JAYPGD010000382.1:0-5898 GCA_038126655.1 Verrucomicrobiales bacterium | reverse complement strand
CTTCCGGACGTCCGAGATCCACCAGATGTGATCCCCGCTGCGGGCCTCCCCGGACAAGGTGTAATCCAGCTCCCTCCCTGAGATTTCCCTGATGATGTTGATCGCCTCGATCATCGAGCAGGAGCTGTATCTTGAACCGCCCATGTTGTAGACCTCGCCCGGTCTTGGCGCCTGATGAAACTGCCAGAAGGCCTCGACCAGATCACTGCTGTGAATGTTGTCGCGCACCTGTTTTCCCTTGTGGCCAAAGATGGTGTAGGGACGCCCGGTCAACTGACATTTGACGAGATAGGCGAGGAATCCATGCAGTTCAGCGCCGCTGTGGGCGGGCCCGGTCAGGCATCCTCCCCGAAACACCCCCGTGCGCAGTCCGAAATAACGTCCGTATTCCTGGCACATGACATCCGCCGCGACCTTGCCGGCCCCGAAGACGGAGTGCTTGGACTGGTCGATGCTCATCGATTCATCGATGCCGTGTTCCGCGAAGGCGTGCGCCGGATCGCATTCCCAGCGCGTCTCTTTCTCGATCAGGGGCAACCGGTTGGGCGTGTCGCCGTAGACCTTGTTCGTCGAGGTGAAGATGAAGGTCGCCTCCGGGCAGTGCGCGCGAGTCGCCTCCAGCAGATGGAGTGTGGCCAGCGCGTTCACCGTGAAATCGGTCTCCGGCTCGCGGGCGGCCCAGTCGTGCGACGGCTGCGCAGCGCAATGGACCACAATCGAGACCTCATTCCCGTGACGGCCAAAGATCCGGTTGATTGCGTCACGATCCCGGATATCGGCCGTTTCATGTGTGTAATTGGAAAGGTCCCTGTCCAGCCGCCCGGCATTCCAGTCCGTGGATCCGTCCGCTCCGAAGAAATAGGCGCGCAGGTTGTTGTCGATCCCGACGACGTCCAATCCCTTCCCATGCAGGAAGCGAGCGGCTTCGCTTCCGACAAGCCCGGAAGATCCCGTAACGATGGCAACGCTCATGACTCGGCCCGCCGACGGAGATCCTCGACCCACTCCTGGTTGTCCAACTGCCACTTCACGGTCTTACGGATCCCGCTCTCGAAATCGTGCGCCGGGGTCCAGCCCAGTTCGCGTTCAATCCTGCCCGCGTCCACCGCGTAACGGCGGTCGTGCCCAGGCCGGTCCTTGACAAAGGCGATCAACTCCCGCGACGCGCCGCCGAGGTCGGGTCTGAATTCATCGATCAGATCGCAAATCAACTCGACGATGCGGATGTTCGGCCACTCGTTGCCGCCGCCCACATTGTAGGTCTCGCCCACGGCGCCCTCGTTCAAGGCGAGCCAGAGCGCGTCGGCGTGATCCTCGACATACAGCCAGTCCCGGACGTTCATGCCGTCGCCATAAACCGGAATTTGACGACGCTCGACGACAGATTGAATGACCACCGGAATCAGCTTTTCAGGGTATTGGAACGGCCCATAATTGTTCGAACAATTGGTCGTCACCGCCGGGAACCCATAGGTGCGATGGTAGGCCCGCACGAGCATGTCGGCGGCGGACTTGCTGGCGGAATACGGGGAGTTCGGCGCGTGCGGCGTCGCTTCCGTGAAGAATCCCTCCGGACCGAGACTGCCGTAAACCTCATCGGTGGAAACCTGCAGGAATCGGCGCCCTTCGAACGCATCGCCCCACGCCGCCCGACAGGCCTCCAACAGGTGAAACGTCCCCACGACATTGGTCTGAATGAAATCGTCCGGCCCGACAATGGAGCGATCCACGTGCGACTCCGCGGCCAGGTGCATCACATACGTGATCCCGTGACGGGCGACCACCTCAAGAACAGCCGCTTTGTCGCGCAGATCAACCTGTTCAAAATGATAGTTTCCCCGTCCTTCGACAGCGCGCAGATTGGCGGGGTTGCCGGCGTAGGTCAGGCAGTCGAGATTGACCAACCGGTCGATCCCGGACCTGTCCACGATCCGCCGGATCAGGTTGGAGCCGATGAATCCGCAACCTCCGGTGACCAAGAGATTCATGGCCGGCCCTCCTCCCACTGCCAGTTGTCCAAAGCGGCGTCGAGAGCCTCGTCGAACGGGCTCATGGCCATGCCGGCGGCCTGCAGTTTCGCGGTGTCGAGGATGCAGTTGGAGCGCGGTGCCTTGGCGGCCTCACGATAGAATGCCTCGTCGTTCTCCCAGAAATCGAACTGCCGCTCCGGCGCCAGTCGCGCCCGAATCCGCTCCACCACATCACCCGTCGAAACGAACCCCGGGTTGGTCATGTTATAGACGCCGAACGGAGCCCGCTTCAGCAACAGGTCCAACCCCGCTTGAACGAATTCGCCACGATGGGAAATCGAATTCACGTTGTCGTAGATTCTCGGATAACGCAGCAGCTTGGACAAATAGTTCCGGGAACCGTCGAACTCATCGAAGGGAATCCGCAACCGTCCGACATAGACATTGCCAAACCCGGCCAGGACCTTTTCGGCCAATGCCTTGGACCCGCTATAGAAACTGCAGGGCGGGTTGTCGAAACTGAAGTTGGGCTCGTCATCCTCGACAAAACCTTGAACCTCCTCCGGCCGCGCAACCAGCTTCTCGCGAACGTCCGGGGCGGACAGGTCCTCCACGATACGACGTCCGCCGGCGTCGTTCATCCAAACGCCATTGTAGATGCATCCGGAGGAAACGTGAAACCAGGGAATGCCGACCGTTTCACAGGCGCAGGCGATTGTCTGCGGCAACGCGACATTGCCCAGCAGCGTCGCGTCCCGGGCCGTCTCGCAGGCGTCGACATTAGGCTTCCCAGTGAACCCCGCTGCGTTGACCAGAAACGCGGCGCCAGTCTTCCGAAGGAAGGCCGTCAAATCCGCGAACCGCGCGTAATCGCATTCCTTACGGGACACCGCCCGATGCTCAAGCCCTCGCGCCTGCAGTTCAGAGACAAACGCCCGCCCGATGTAACCGCCGCCGCCAAGAACAACAATCATGCGACGCCGTCCTCCGCGGCCGTCCGACGCCCTTCCTCCACCACGCCGTGCAGATAGTCCCGGTATTCGCACACAGGCAATGACTCCACAATCCCGGCAAAGGCCTCCAAGCTCAAGAAGCCGCGCCGAAATGCCGCCTCTTCCGGGCAGCCGATCTTGACCCCCTGTCGCTTTTCGATGGTCTCGACGTAAGCGGAGGCTTCCTGGAGGCTCGAACTGGTTCCGGCATCCAACCACGCGGTCCCGCGCTCCAGACGAAGCACGCGAAGCTGACCGCGGCGAAGATACTCCACGTTCACGTCAGTGATCTCGAGTTCCCCCCGCCCAGAAGGCTCAAGCCCCCTGGCGATGCCGATCACCTCGTTGTCATAGACATAAAGTCCCGGAACAGCGTGGCTGCTTTTCGGCTCCTTCGGCTTTTCCTCGATCGAAATCGCCCTCCCCTCGGCGTCAAATTCCACCACGCCATAGCGTTCCGGATCATGGACCCGGTAGCCAAAAATCGTGGCGCCCCCTACAAATCCGGCAATGCCTTCCTGGAAGGCGTCTGTTCCGTAGAAGACATTGTCCCCCAGGATCAGTGTCACCGAATCGCTCCCGATGAAATCCTCCGCAATCAGAAATGCCTGCGCGATCCCCTTCGGCTCCGGCTGCTCCCGATACTCCATCGAAATCCCCATCCGCGATCCGTCGCCAAACAGCTTCCTGAACAAGGGCAGGTGATCCGGGGTGGAAATCAGGCAGAACTCGCGGATCCCGCTCTCGATCAGAGTGGTCAGCGGGTAATAGACCATCGGCTTGTCGTAGATGGGCTGCAATTGCTTGCTCGCCACCAACGTCAGGGGAAACAGACGCGACCCCGCGCCGCCGGCCAGAATGATGCCCTTCATGCCGTCCCCCTCCCGGATTTGCCCTGCCACTCTAGAAACACGGCCTTTGTCTGCGACCCTCCCGCAATCAGGTCAAGCGCTTGTTCGGTCGGCGCATTCTCGTAAAAGCCATGTTCCGTCTCGACCGGCCGGATGGTCTCGACGGGTTCCAATCCCGATTCACGGAACGCCTCCGCCGGCTCCGAAGTGGAAACCAGCCACCGCGTCTCGTAGCCAAGTTCGAACAACGCCTTCAGTGGACGACGGATGTCGCGCTCCCCCGCATTGTAATGCCACGGATGCGCTTCAAACATCACAGACGGCCGCCAATCGGATCCAACCGCCACCGCAGCCAAGTCCCGCAAGATCTCCACTTCATGTCCCTCGACATCCATACGCAAGTAGTCCGGCCGCCGCCGGCCTTCCAGAAAAGTCGCCAGATCCACCACCCTGACCTTGATGCTGCCGCGGCCGTCGCCCGAATGTTCATCGCCCGGATCGACCGACAAATCATGAAAACTATGGCGGTTTGAAACGCCGGCCAGATGAAACTCCCGCTCCCCGCAGGCTTCGGAAAGCCCCAACTCCTCGACCTCCACCAATCGATCATATCCATTGAGACCCACGTTCTTCCGAAGCAACGCGCAATTCTCAGGATCCGGCTCGATGGCGTAGACCCGACCTTCCTCACCGACCATCCGCGCGATCAGGCAGGTGTAGTAGCCAATGTTGCCGCCGATATCGAGGACGCACATCCCCGGTTTCAACGTCTTGCGAACCAGATGAAGTTGCTCGCCCTCCCGAAAACCATACTTGTTCAGATCCTCTGAAATCCCGGGATTCCTCAGGTCCAGATACATCCGGCTGCCGAGAATCCTTCGCTCGAGGAATCGTTTTTCGGGATCGCGTCTTGCCCGCGCCCACAAGTACATGCGCCAGTAGGCTCCAACCGCCCCGACCATACCCTGGGTTTTCACCCTCCGAACCACATTGCCCAACACGCTCATCGCCCGGGCCTCCCGCCGTCAAGAGTCAGGCGTCGCCCAACCGGGTCGACAGGACAGAACTGCCCAACAAATTGACCTTCCCGAAACCTGCCGGGCAGGCTACCGCCATCCGCGAGGGGATCCCGCACTGCTTTAAATGGGATTTTGAGCCGGATTGACACCAAACCCGGAAAACCGAGGTCAGCTTCCCGCCTATAAGACAATCGGCGCAACCAACGAGAGACTGAATGCAACCCCCGCCCAGTTGCGCCGCCCGCTTTTGCTAGCAAATGGCCCGATCAAAGCCAAGGAAAAGCCCGGACTTCGGGAGTGACATGCAGGCCGCATTTTCCTATGGTCGGCGTTCGCGACAAATGAGATCAAGGCGCGCTGCGCGGCGCGCCATTACCGTTTTCCAGCATAGAGACAATGACCAGCCGCTCCGCAATGGCTCGACGCATCCGAGCCGCCCAGTCGAACCAACGACGACACCTCCCCGTCGCGCCCAACTGAAGTCATGGTTTCCCGCGCTTCCAGTCCTGACGCCAGCCTCGGTTGGTGGCATTCGAACGGCTCCCCCCCGGTCACGGATCTCGAGGAAATCCGCAAGGCGGTCGCCCACATTCAGAAGCCTGTCACCATCGTCCGCACCGACGACGGCCTGGCCCTCGGCTTGGGAGGCGTTGCGCGACTCGGCGAGGCCGGCGAGTCAGACGGCCTCCCCATCGTGGGCCACGCCGCGGCCCTGCCCTTGGAAAACCTCGGAGACGCCGCCTTTTGTGCAGCCCACGGCCTCAAATACCCTTACGTCGCCGGCGCCATGGCCAATGGCATCTGCTCCGCCGACATCGTCGAGGCCATGGGCCACGCCGGCATGCTCGGTTTCTTCGGAGCCGCCGGACTTCCTCCCGATCGCGTCGAAAAGGAAATTGACCGAATCCAGGCCGCCTTGGGAGACAAGCCTTACGGTTTCAACCTGATCCACAGCCCGAATGAGCCGGATATCGAGGCCGCCGTCGCCGATCTTTACCTGAGAAAAGGCGTCAAACTGGTCGAAGCCTCCGCCTCCCTGGCATTGACGCTGCCGGTGGTTCGCTAT
>JAYPGD010000381.1:0-5903 GCA_038126655.1 Verrucomicrobiales bacterium | reverse complement strand
CCCGCACCATCCGCATCCCCGTCCACATGATCGAGACGATCAACAAGCTGATGCGCGTGCAGAAACAACTCTTTCAGGAATACGGCCGCGAACCCGCCCCCGGCGAGATCGCGGAGGAAATGGAGCTGCCTGTCGAACGCGTCCGCGCCATGCTCAAGATGTCGCAGCAGCCCGTGTCGCTGCAGTCGCCCGTGGGCGAAAGCGACGACTCGAACATCGGCGACTTCATCGAGGACCAGGCCGCGCAAAACCCGCTCGATCTGGCCAGCTTCAACCTGCTCAAGGAGCGGCTGGGAGACATCATGTCCGGCCTGACCGAACGCGAGCAGAACGTGCTCGCCCTGCGCTTCGGCCTCGGTGACGGCTATGCCCGCACGCTGGAGGAGGTCGGCAAGCAGTTCAAGGTCACCCGCGAACGCATCCGTCAGATCGAGGCCAAGGCCCTCCGCAAGATGCGACACCCCACCCGCATCCGCCAACTGCAGGGCTTCCTCGAGATCGACAAGCCGCGGGAGCTGTAGTCCGCGCCGCTTGACGCCGGACGTTTCTTGTTCTTAATGACCACCCCAAGTCACCGTGAACAGGAAAACGACGACACACTCTGGTTCTTTCGGGAAACGCCCCGCGTGGTTTCCGATGTCCCACGGATGGCAAAGCCGAGCCACGGATGAAGGAATCCGATCCGTAGGCCGGCTTTGCCATCCGTGGGTGAACCTGAAGGCTTCGCGGGCGCACTCGCCGGATCCAGGTCCGGACTCAGCCCGATCCAAGGAAAGCAGCCACAACCATTTCATCCGCTTCGGCCTGACTCTTCTGTCCGCGGCGACATCGCTGCTGGTCTCCGGTTGCAGCAGCGTTTTGGAAACCGGCCTTTACGCGGTGTCCCGCGTGAAATCCCCGGTGACCTACGACCTCCGCCATGTCGAGTTGAACAAGGCCCTCAGCGAGGAGACGCGCGCGGAACTGGACAAGATCCGCGCCGACCTGCCGGCTGCGGCGACCACGACCAACACCATCGGCAAGACGGACCGGTTGGACGACCTGCGCGACCTGGCGGAACAGGACGCAATCGTCGTCTTTTGCTTTTCGGGCGGCGGTTCGCGGGCGTCGCGCATGGCCATGCACGCCATGGCCGTGCTGGAGGCCCGCTACAATGAGCGCTTCGGCGATTCGGCGCGGCCGCTGATGGACAGCGTGGATGTCTATTCCTCCGTCAGCGGCGGCTCCATTTATTCCAGCCTGATCGCGGCGGGCTTCCATGCCGCGGGAGCGACCAACGAGATCTCCGCGCGTCGCACCGGGCTGCAGGAACTGACGCGGAACCAGCGCGCCGACCACATCACCCGCAATCTCGGGGCGGCCTCGGCGTTGTTCTACCTGAATCCCGCGCACGCGGGCATCGTGCCGGCCCTGCTGGCGACGACGGAGTGGGACACGCTCAACCTCTTCGCCCGCACGCATTCGTATCTTCAAAACAACCGCTTCCTCTTCACGCCGCCGCGCAAGTTGATGACCCTGTCCGACCTGGATCCGCGGCCGCGCTACATGTTCAACGCCACCTGCATGGAGACGAAGTTGCCCTTTGTCTTCACGCAGTCGGCCATCCACACCGGCAGCGGACGCAATCCGCTCACCGGGGTCTCCTACAACCCCGCGCGCGACTGGTTCCTCCAACGCGACCTGGCCTACTCTCAGGAACTGCTGCACAACCCGCTGGTCCACGCGACCACGCTGGAGGACATCGGCAGTTCGCCCGGCGCCTTTCCCCTCAGTTACGCCGTCATGGCCAGCGCCGCCTTTCCCTTCGTCTTCAATCCGCTGCATTTGAAGAAGCACAACTCCGTCAACGGCGGACGCAAGGAGTCGCACATCCGCCTGGTCGATGGCGGGATCTATGACAACACCGGCCTCGTCACCGCATTGGAATTGTTCAGCCATTTGGAACTCATCCACCCCAAACCCGATCGCCGCCTCATTCTCGTCGCCATCAACGCCGACAACGAGATCGGCAGCTACGACGAGGAGTCGCTGGCCAAGATCGGCTACTTCGAGGTCGATATCCCCCTGCGCGGCGCCTACGAGGCCGTGCGCAGCCTGAACCAGGTCTACTACCACCAGACCCAGCTCTTCCGCGCCGCCATCCAGAATCGCGTGGATCAGTTGAACCGCGAGCGCGAGCGCATCGAATTCTTCGAGATCAACATCGAGGATGTGCGGGACGAAGACCTGCGGGAGCGGATCCAGGAGGTCAAGACCGCCCTCATCATTCCGCAGAAACACGACGAATACGTCCGCGACGCCGTGACCGACATCCTCAACTCCTGGCACATCGGCCGCCGAACCGAACTGGGCAAGGCGATTGTGGAGGCGATCGGGGAAGCCGGAGTGAATCGCCGCAATGACGAAGGAATGACCAAGTCCGAATGACCGAGTCATGCCGGGCGCCTGGTTTCGTCATTCGGACTTCCCTTGGGGCGCTTGGGTGTTTGGGTATTTCGTCATTGCGGAAGCGCATCCACCTTCGACCCGCCGCGCAATCAAGGGATTGCGACAACCCCTCCCCAAACGCCCAACCTGCTACTCCCCCAACTCGACATTCCAATAGGCGATGTCGAGGAAGTGCTTCCAGCTGTCGTGGTATTCGCGGCCGAGGTTGAACTGCATAAAGGGGCGCCACCTGGGTTTCTTGGGCTTCCGGATCAGATGCATGTTCGCCTCGAAGGGCGTGCGGTTCGCCTTGCGCGTGTTGCAGCGGATGCAGGAGCAGACGATGTTCTCCCAGGTCGTCGGGCCGCCGCGGTCGCGGGGGATGACGTGGTCGAGATTCAGATCGCGACGCTCAAAGATCTTGCCGCAATACTGGCAGGTGTTCTTGTCGCGTTCGAAGATGTTGTGCCGGGTGAACTTCACCTCCTTGCGCGGCAGCTTGTCGAACACCGCCAACACGATCACGCGCGGCACGCGCAGACGAAAGGAGATGCCGCCAACCGAATCCTCATGCGGCTCCTCCTCGGAGAAGTAACGCCACTCGTCGAAGCTGAAGGTCTGGAAGGCGCCGTCATCGTCGCCCAGCACCACCTGGGCGTGACCTTGAAAGAGAAGCGCGAGAGCCCGGCGGACAGTTGTGACGTGCACCGCCTGCCAAAGACGGTTCAACACCAGCACCTGTTTGTTGAGGCATCCGGTCATTTTTCGGAAGCGTCCCGAAATAATTGGCGCGGACTGTAACAATCGCCCATGACCGTGTCAACGGGCTCCGGATGATGGCGCCGGATCGCAACAACGGTGGGGCGAAGCTCCCGCTGAGCCGAGTCTCCGAAGCCCCGGGGCTTGAAACTGCGCGCCCGTTCCACGCTCCATGCAAGCGCGGCTACGCTTCTACTGCGTCGCCTCCTCGGGCAGCGGCATCTTGTCGCCCTGCCGGATGTATTCCCAGAACGCGTCGATCTGCTTCTTCGCGTCGCCGTCGTAGAAATCGAACAGCGGACTCTGCCCGCCCGCGAAGTAGACCGGCATTTTCGTCCCCGGATCGACGCGCAGGGGATTCATCAGCCAGCGCTGGAAGAAGGACTTCTGCAGCCGCCCGCCGGTCTGCCCGAAGTTGATGCCCGCCGATTCAAACACCTGCTGCGCGCCGAACTCCTTGACCGCGTGACAGGCGATGCAGGAGAAGCCGCCGTCCGTGCCGACCATTTTCCGGCCGGCCGCCGCCATCTCCGCGTCGACTTCCGACTCCCTGGGGGTGGTCGGGCCAAATCCGTGCCGCGCCGCCATGCCATGGGCGATGCCCTGCGCGCGCGCCGCGAAGGCCGGCATCCGGGCCGGCATCCAGTAGCGCGGCTTGTCGTCGATGCGTCCGGCGATGAAGGCCTCGCTCCATTCGGGTCTCAACTTGCCGCCCAGCGGATCCAGCCTGGGAAACCCGTCAAACTGTCCGTGGCACTTGGCGCAGCCGACCTGACGAACCTGGCGCTCGGCGAACTCCGCTGGAACGTGGCGGGACAGGGACGCGGTTCCCGAAGCAATGAAACGGCGCAACGCGTCGCGGTCCTCCGCGGCGAAACCGTAGTCCACCGCCCCGGAGCCCGGCTTGAAGGAATCGGCCAGGCACCCGGCCTCCTGGTCCTTCCAGGCAATCCCGGCGGCGGCGCGGGTCTCGCCCGGACCGGAGTGGCAATTCAGACATCCGGCCGTTTCCACAATCTCGCGACCATGCCGGACATCCGCTCCCGACACTTCCCGAGCCCCTGCGGGGGCGGCCTTCGATCGCAGAAACGCCGCCAGTCCAGCCGTTTCCTGTTCGCTCAACCTGAAGTCCGGCATCCGGATCCAGGCGTAGTGTCTTTCCGGCTTCCTCAGGAAATCGGCCAACGCGCCATCCGCGAATTTCTGGTTCACGAAGTTCAGCGAGATTCTCTCGTCGTCCGCATCGTGCGTCCCCGGGTTCTGGTGGCAGGCCTCGCAATGCAGCGTGGTGAACAGGGTCGCCCCCTCGTCCGCGGAACCGGCCGCGCGCTTCGCGGTCGCCGGCGCCTTCAAGGTCGACAGATACGCCGCCGCCGCCGCCGCGTCCTTGGCGGCGCCCGGTCCGTGCAATGTCCGCGGCATCCGGACGACCGAGGCGTGTCGAAAGGCGCCCGGATCCAGGATCCAGCGGCGCATCCAATCTGCGTTCCGGCGCGAACCAATCCCGTCAAAGGTCGGCGCGTCCATTGCCAGTTCCAGCATCCCGGTCGCGGGAGCGGCGGCGGCATGACACCTCTGGCAGCGGCGCTCGACGAACAATTCGCGCCCTTTGCGCAGCGTCGCCGCGCGCTTCAACGCCTCGTCCGGCGCGTGCGACAAGGCGCGGGAAGGCACGGGTTCGAAGTCGAAATCCGGCGACGACCAGTGCAGCCGGAAGAAGGCGTCGCCGCTCTGCGGGCTGGTGTAGCTGACCTTGAGTTTGTTGTTCCCCTTGCCGAGGCGGATGCGCTTGCTTGGCTCCGAGGGTTGGCCCTTCGAACCCGTGCCCTCCAGAGCGACCGCGTCGTTGATCTCGACCTTGAACGGCCCGTTCGCCTCCGCGCGAAAGGTGTAACGATCGCGAAGGTCGACCGAGATGAAGCCTTCCCAAACGCATTGGAACCGGCCCTCGCTGAGAAACGCCGACGCAGCCTGGCCGGCGGGCACGAAGAGCAGGACGCTGTCATCGATCCGCGAATCCACGCCTCCGGCGCTTGAAGTGTAGGTCGCGCGGATGCCAGGGGCGGTTTCACGCTGCGGCGCGTCCTGGGCGGAGGCGATTCCCGCAACAAGGCACAGGAGAGCGGCAGGGAAAATGCGGGAGATCATGTCGGAGTCTGGTTGTCTTCGAGGTCGATGGCAGGGCAAATAACCGATCTGCCAGCGGCGCGCAAGCCGTTTGCCGATTCCGCGCCATGAACGCGGGATGGGACGAACGAACGCAGCCTCTCATTCGTCGCGGTCGCGCTTTTCGAGCGCCGCAATCACATCGAAAATCTACCGGAAGGCGGGCTTGACCTCCCCAATCCGACTCCCTAATCTGCCCGGCTCGTTGCCCTGATTTCGCCCGGTTTATTGGCGATTTCGGGCGTTTTCGACCAATTGAAAGGCATTCAAGTGAACGTAACGATAGACGATTTGGGACCCTGCAAGAAACTTGTGCGGGTCGAGATTGACGCCGAGACCGTGGACCAGGAGTTCAATTCCATGGTCGGCGAGTTCCGCAAGTTCGCGCAGATCCCCGGATTCCGCGCCGGCAAGGCCCCCCGCGCCGTGATCGAGAAGAACTACGGCGAGCGCATTTCCGACGAGGTCAAAAAGAAGATGATCCCGGACGCCTATCGCGAGGCGATCAAGGAGCACGACCTCAAGGTCATCGGCTACCCGGACATCGAGGA
>JAYPGD010000380.1:5616-5909 GCA_038126655.1 Verrucomicrobiales bacterium | reverse complement strand
CGCTTGTGGCGTCGATTCTGTCATATACAGGTCCTTGCTTGCCTTGAATCTCTCAACCATCCGCATGGCGCGCCAGTCATTCTTGTCGGAAGTTGGCTGGGAGGAAGTTGAAAGGGCGTCATCGAATGCGCGTCAGCGTTTTGGACTGCGGCGCTGTGCGCCGCTTTGAAGCGCGTTCGCCGTTGATGCGTGTTGGCATGACGGAAGTCTCGGCCCCGCCAGGCTCTGAGCCGGTATGTTTTTCCGGCGGCCCGGAAATCCCCGAGCCGAACAAAGCGGCGCGCAGCGCCGCA
>JAYPGD010000380.1:0-5606 GCA_038126655.1 Verrucomicrobiales bacterium | reverse complement strand
CCCCCCCCCCCCCCGCCCCCCCCCCCCCCCCACCCAAAACCGCGGCCCCGCGGTCGGAGGTTCCTTTGCCTGCGGGGCAGTGGTTCCTTGAAGGACTCGAACGTCCTCACTTCTTCACCGGCACCAGGACGTCCTGCCCGATGCTGAGAGCGGTGGGTTCGACGCCGGGGTTGGCGGCGATGACGTCCTTGACGGAGGCTCCGTATTGGCGGGCGATCGCGTAGAAGGTGTCGCCTTTCCTTACCGTGTGGCGGGTGAAGTCGAGTTCGGCGTCGGCTGTGCCAGCGCTGGGGGCGGAGGTGTCGGCTCCGATGGATTCGAAACTCTGCGGGGCTGGCGCCTCGGTGGATTCAGCCGGGGCTTTGGTCGATTTGCAGGCGGTGGCGAGGGCGCAGATGGCGGCGATGAGGGCGAGGCGGAGAAACAGCATTTTCGTCATGCGCGGAGGGTAGCGGACCGGAAAGAGGGGTTCAAATGGATAGAGAGAGTTGCGATCATGAATCTCGGGCTGAAGCCCCGGGTTCCACCCCCTCAATTCACCACATTTCTCAGCGCTTCGCCCAGCAATGCCCGGCGGCAGTTCTGGCTGCCTTTGACGCGCATGTCGATGAGGCCTTCCTCGCAATAGAAGGCGGAGTGGGGATTGATGATGATGCGGTCGTGCGCGAGATGGTTCGGATCGCGCCAGGCGGCGATGAGCGGATCGTCCCCGGCGGGAGGCTCTGTGGGGAGGACATCAATCGCCGCGCCGCGCAGATGCTCGTTGCTCACGGCGTCCAGGACGGCGTGCGGATCGACCACCACGCCGCGGGCGGTGTTCACCAGAAAAGAGCCGGGTTTCATCTTGGCGATGGCGGCGGCGTCGATCATGCCGGTGGTCTCCGGGGTGGAGGGGCAGTGCATGCTGAGGATGTCCGATTGCGCCAGCAATTCATCCAGGGTCTCGACGCGTCGCACTCCGACGGACTTGTCGCGGCCGTCCGGGACATGAGGATCGTAGAAGGCGACGTCGAGTCCCAGGGCCTTGGCGCGCAGGGCGGCGGCGATGCCGATGCGGCCGAGGCCGACGATGCCGAAGACCTTGCCGCGCAGGCGATGCAGCGGGACGGTCTGGGTGTAGGACCATTCGCCTTGGCCGTGCTGGAGACGCGAGTTGAGGTAGTGGATCCCGCGAGTAAGGGCGAGCGTCATGCCGATGGCGGAGTCGGCGACTTCCTCGGTGCCGTAGTCGGGGACATTGGCGACGGGGATGCCGAGTTCTCGCGCGAGTTTGTGATCCACGTTATCGAAGCCCACGCCGCAGCGGACGATGAGCCTGCAGTTCTTGAGGCGGCGCAGGGTGGGCTCGGTCAGCGTGATGAAGTGGTAGAGCATGATCGCGTCGGCGTCGTCGATGCGCTCGTCGATGGACGCCTCGCCCATGGCGTTGAGCCCGACGACCTCGGCGATGTCGTCGAGAATCTCGCGTTCCTTGTCGAAGGGTTCGTGGATGAAGTCGGTGACGACCACTTTGAATTCTTTGCTCATGGAGGCGCGCATTTTCGGGAAATCGGCCGTGAATGCAATGCGGGATGGAGCGGGGGCAAACCGGGGCGGGAGGCAAAGGGGGTTGGATTGTCGGGCGGCTTACGCCACGGATTCCATCACCCGTCCAGTCCGAACTTCTGGTCGATCGGGCGTTGGTAGTCGCGGAGGGCGCCGGACAGAACTTCCTCGACCTCCACGGTTCGGCCGGCCTTGGCGGATTCGACGATGGCATAGGCGGCGGCGAGGTCGCGGAGTCCTTCGCGACCGCTGGTTTCCGGTTCGCGGCGTTGCGCCACGGCGCGGAGCCAGTCGTACTGATTGAGGGCGAAACCGTCGGCAAGTCCGAAAGGGAAATCACGGTTGCGCGTCGCGTCATCGGCCTGGTTTTCGTAAAGCGCGGCGAGGCTTTCAACGGGTTTGTTGTCGAAGGTGACGTCGTCTCCGGTGACGCGGCACTTGCCGCCGTAGAAGACAAAGCCCTGACCGATCTTGGTGGGTTCGCCATGACCGCACCAACTGGCATGGAGATCGCCGGTGACGCCGGATTCGGTTTCGAAGCTGGCGAAGAAGGTGTCGTCCGCGTCGCAGTCGATTTCCTTGACGATCCTGCCGTTGGCATCGGCGGTGATGCGCCGGGGCTCCACGATGGCTGTGCGTCCGGTGACGGATTTGATTTCGCCGGCGAGGTGGCGGACGATGTCGAATTGGTGCACGCCCATGTCGAGGCTGAGTCCGCCGCCCTCGTCGAGGCGGTGCCTCCAGGGTGTTTCGGCGACGATGCGATCGGGGGCCCACCAGGCCCCGATGACGCCGAAGAGGACCATCTGCAGCGCGCCGCCGACGCCGGAGTCGAACAGCCACTTCCAGTGTCGGGTGACCGGACGATTGCGGGCGTTTTCGAAGACGCCGAGAACCAGTTCGCGCGCCTCGGCCTCGTCGCACATGCGTCGCGCCGCCTCGACCGTCACGCCGAGGGGCTTCTGGGAAAGCAGGTCCTTGCCGTGCGCAAAGGCGCATCCGGCGATGCGGTGGTGGAGGGAATGGAGCGTGAAGTCATTGACGGCGTCGATCGCGCCGTTGGCGATCATGTCCTCGTAGTCGGTGTGGATGGAGACCTCGACCTCGGGTTGGAAGTCGGAGAGATACTCATCCGCCACAGCGAGCGGATCGCCGGGGATGTCGCTGACCGCGGGGCGTTGGGGCGGCCCGTCGCCGCGTTTGACATAGCTGCGCGCGTCGTCCTCCTTGCGGGCGCAGAGGGCGGTGATTTGAAAGTCGTCGTAGCCCGCCTCGCGAAGGAGTCGATAGCCCCGAAGGTGCGCGGCGAGGATCCGGCCGCAGCCGACAATTCCGATGCGTGTCATCTGGGGCGCTCAGACTTCCCAGCCCTTGCGATATTCGCGCTTGATCCACTGGTCGGCCTCGGGGGCGTTCCTGGCGCGGCCGGCCTTGGCGTCCCAATCGAGCTTCTTGCCAGTCTTCAGGGCGACGTTGCCGAGGAGCATGGTCTCGGTGAAGGTCGCGGCGTAGTCGAAGTTGGAATAGGCCTTCTCGGTCTTGCCGGAGCGCATGGCTTCGGCCCATTCGTTCTTCATGCCCTGGTCGTTGTTCCGTTCGGGGTTGCGGGGGAACCAGGGGCTGGGGCCGCCGTAGTCCTTGAATTTCTTCTCGGGGAAGAGTTTGAAGGCGGCGCCGTAATCGTTGGGGGAGTAGAGCACGCCCTTGTCGCCGACCATGATGGAGCCGCTGCCGACCGGTTTCTCGCCGTGGAAGAGGTCGAAGGGCGGGAGGTTCTTCTTTCCGTAGACGGACTTGCCCTCATACCAGACGAGCTTGCAGGGCGGCATGTCGCCGCGGGCGGGGAACTCGTAGGTGAAGGTCGCCCAACGCGGGTAGGTCTCGGGATTGAGCCGGCCGCTGCTGGCCTCGACCGAAGTCGGCGCGCCAAGCTTGAGCGCCATGAAGGCCATGTTGACGGTGTGGCAGGCCATGTCGCCGAGGGCTCCGGTGCCGAAGTCCCACCAACCGCGCCAGGTGAACGGGTGGTAGATGCCGCGGCCGCCTTGCCTGCCGGCGGGTTGATGGTAGAAGGGACGCCAGGGCGCCGGGCCGAGAAACTGTTCCCAATGGATGTGCGACGGCACGGGTTGCGAGCCAGTGGGACGATCAATGATTGTGGGCGCCTGCGGCCAGACGGGCCGGTTCGTCCAGGCGTGCACCTCGCGGACCGGGCCGATCGCGCCGTCGCGGACGATTTCCACGCCGCGGCGCAATCCGTCCAATGCCGTGCCCTGGTTGCCCATCTGGGTGGCGACCTTCATCTCGCGGGCGACTCGCTTCATCTCGCGCGCTTCCCAGACATCATGGGTGAGGGGCTTCTGGCAGTAGACGTGTTTGCCGTGCTTCATCGCCATGAGCGAGGCGACGGCGTGGGTGTTGTCCGGTGTGCTGACGGTGACCGCGTCGATCTGATCGGCCATGCGGTCGAACATGACGCGAAAATCGTTGAACTTGTTCGCGTTGGGAAACTTCTTTGCCTTTGCCGCCAGGTGGTTGTCGTCGATGTCGCAGAGGGCGACGACTTCGCCGATGTTGCCGGCCTGGTCGATGTCGCTGGAGCCCTTGCCGCCGATGCCGATGCCGGCGACGCGGATGCGGTCATTCGCGCCCCAGATCGATTTGGGGGCATACATGAATCCGAAGGACAGGGCGGATGCCGTGATGAAATGACGGCGATCGTAGTGGTGGGTGGTTTTGCTTGGCATGGCGTCGGGTGGGGTTTTGGAGTTGATTGGAGAATGGAGTCCTGGATGGTTGGAATCAAGCGTCTGTCGCTAGTCCGACACGGAGACACTCAGATAGCGAAACTCGGATTCATTCGGGAACTTGCGGAGCCGATCAAAATCCTGTCCCTTTTCGAACTGCGCCAGCGATTGATGTCTCCCGTTCCATGCGGTGTTCAGATGGTGGTAGAGATGACCCATGGCTGTCTCGAAATCCTCTTCGGAGCAGGACGTGTCGGATTCGACGTCGATAACCGTCTTGTCCAACGCTTCGGCGGCTTCTCGTAGATGAAACAAGATGACATCCCTGTTCACGCTTCGCGCTCCTTCACTTCGCTGAAGTTTAGATTTGTGAGAACGGGGCGGGCTTGAGGAAGATGGCGTCGATCTTGGAGACGGTTCCCTTGTATTTCTCGACCTTCTTGAGGGCGTTCCAATCGGGGTGTTGGCTGAAGGCCTTGAAGTTGGCGTCGCGTTCCTCGACGCTGTCGTAGGCGAGCATGTAGGTGAGGTTGGGCATGTGCGGGCCGGAGAGCATCTCGCCGTAGAAGACGCCGTCGAGTCCGACCTTGGCGAAGATGTCGAGTTCGCCCTCGTTGAACATCTCGACCTTGAGCTTCGCCTTGAGTTCGTTGGGGCTTTCGTAGCGGCGGAGTTCGAAGACGCGGTCGGGGCTCGTGCGGGGCGCCTTGAGTCTGGGATAGCCGGCGAAGGCGAGCATCAGGGAGCTTTCGATGCGTTGATAGGCTGCTGTCTTCTTGTCTGTGCCCAGGTATTCGGCGCCGGCCTCGTGCATGGCGCGGTCCCCTTCGAAGTGCGCGCCGAGGGCGAGCCATTCGTCGAGCGATTCGAAGGCGAGGACGGTGTAAATGTCGTGGAGTTGCTCCGGGTAGGATTTCTCGTGGGGAAGGTGATAGAAGACGCCCAGTTTGCCGGCGCCGGCGCGCTTGAGTGAGGGGAGGATGGCCTGCTGGAGAAAGTTGGAAACGACACGGTTGTTCTCCAAGGAGTCGATCGACCAACGGCGCAACTCCAGGAACTGCTGCTTGCCGCTGGATTGGGCCAGGGCGGTGGAGGTGGCGGCTGCGCCGGCGGAGGCGGCGAGGGCGGTTTTGAGGAAGTTTCTGCGTTTCATGAAATGAGATCTCTGATTGCTGAAGTGTGCGTAGAATCGGGAATTGGATGGGAAATGGCAAATCTGTTCTCAGTTCTTCGTTCGCGGTTCGCGGTTCGTGGTGCGCGGTGCGTGGCTTGTCACGACGAAGTTCCGGCTTTGCGGAACGTAGGCGGATGCGT
>JAYPGD010000379.1:4814-5930 GCA_038126655.1 Verrucomicrobiales bacterium | reverse complement strand
GAACCCAGAACCCAGAACCCAGAACCCAGAACCCAGAACCCAGAACCCAGAACCCGCCTTCGTTCCGCAAAGCCGGAACTTCGTCGTGACAAGCCGAGAGTCTGCTATTTCCGGTTTGGGGCGGGGGCGGTTTGGGGCGCGGCCGCCTGTTGCATGAGGGCCTGCCGGATCCGGGCGATGGGCGTCTTCCTTTCCTCCTCGGTCATGGTGAAGCGGTAACCCATTTGGGTCAGGTCGAGGCCGAACTCTTCGAGGAAGCTCTTTTGCGTGAACTGGCGATTGATCAGGTAGGGGTCGTTCAACATGCGGACGAGACCGGGCATTGCCCAGGCGGCCTTCTGCTTGAACATGGCCTGGCTGCCTGCCAACCGGACAGCCTCATGCGGGCTGAGCAGGTAGTTGATTCCGGTCGGAGCCGCGCGCTCCTTGTGGCTCTCGTTCAGCTTGTTGTCGTCGTAGACATGTTTGTCGCCGTGCCATTCCCGGAGGCGGGCGATGGTCCAGTCGATGGGCTGGTCCAGATGACAGAGGTTGCAGGCATTGGGCTGGTTTGACTCAATCATGCGCGGGTCTGTCGGGCTGGAGATCTTGTGGGAGCGGATCATGTCCTGCAGGCCTTCGGTGATCCTGGGCATGTGGCAGTTCATGCACCGGCTGCCGGCGGAGTCAGACGAATGACGGGTGTGGCTGAGCAGGGCCGTTTCCTCCGCGGACGGCTTGTGGCAGGCGAGGCACTTGGCGTCGTCCTGCTTCGGGGTCAACGGCCACTTCTTGCCGATGCCCTTGTGAGGGTCGTGGCAATGGACGCAGGTGAGCTGTTCCATGCCGCGGGCGTGCGCCTTGTCGAGGTCGTAGCAGAAACCGGAGACCGCGTCGCTGTATTCGGTTGAGTTCCAGGTGTCGGCTCCGTTGGCGTATTCCGGCCGGCCGCCGGAGTGGCAGCGGGAGCAGAGCCAGTTCTTGTTCTGCGAGGTCCTGGCCCAGATGTCGCCGGGCGATTCGCCGGTGAGGACCAGTTGAGGGTCGGCGAGGAAGAAGGGGGGCTTGACGCTCTCGTCCCTGGCGTGTTGCGCGCAGCCGAAGTGGCAGGCCTCGCAGCTGATCCCCAGATTGACC
>JAYPGD010000379.1:0-4804 GCA_038126655.1 Verrucomicrobiales bacterium | reverse complement strand
CTCTTGACGTTGATCTCGGTGTTGACCTTGTCGCGCAGGAGTTCCGTGATTTCCCTGGTCCCGTAGTCCTGGAAGGAGCGGTCTGGGGGGACGAGATTCGGGTGCGTCTCCGCGAGATACCTGGAGGCATGGAAGTTGATGTCGCGGGGGGAGAACATCTGCATCCGCAGGCTGCCGCCGGCCTGCATGATCCAGTCGCCGGCGGAATAGGTGACGTGGCAGATGGCGCATTGGCGGTCGTAGTTGACGTTGGTCGGGGAGTCGAAGGGGTCGTAGCGCTCCTTGTCGGGAAGTTCGCCGTGGACGTGAACGATGGGAACGATCTGCTTCTTGTCGATCCACCAGCCGATGGGAAGCAGTTGTTCATCCTTCCGTGAGATGTGGCCCTCCGGTTCGGGGCCCTCGATCAGACGGCCGATGTAGTATTGGAAAAAGCGGCTGCCGAGCGTTCGGGTGACCGAGTAAGCCCGTTTCAGGCCGCCGCGTTCTAGGGTAATCCGGCGTTGGCCGTCCTTTTGGTGGAGCAGCGCCCTGCCGCCGAGGTAATCCAGTGTTGCCGCTCCGGAAAAATCGCCGCGCACCGTCTCGTCGGAGGCCTTGGCGTTCATCAGTCGATGCGAATGCCGCAGCCAGTCGTCATGGTTCTCGGTGTGACAGTCTTTGCAGGCCTCGGCGCCGACGTAGTCGGAGCGCCGGGTATTGCGGACGTCGTTGGGCGGGGGGATTGAGGCCTTGGCCAGCTTGTCGGGGATCTCATCCCAGTGGATGCGGACTTCAGTCTTGGGGTTGAGGCGGTTCTTCGTCCTGCCGGCGACGAAGGAGCGGGGCTTCCCCTCTTTTGAAGGGTCGTTCCCGTCGGGGACGATGTCGGCGACCTCGGCGCGTTCGCCGGTGAGATCTTCCGCGGTGGGGAAAGGCGACGGTCCGGCGGGGGCGGTGTGATCCGGGCGGGGCTCCTTCTCCGGCGGGTAGACGGACTCGAGCGGGACGGGCTCCGGATCGGTCGGCGCGACTGCCGTCCAGTCGTCGGACGCGGGCGGGGGTGCCGGTTCCGGCTCCTCTTGACGGAGCAGGACCGCGCCGCCGATCGCCAATCCCGTCACGAGGATCCCCGCCGCCATCGCGCGGAGGGATTTCGATCGAGGGGCGTCTGCTTGATCGGTCATTCTGGATTTCGGGATTGGAACGGCGGGGCGAGGGTGTTCGGGACGGGGGGAGTCCGACTAGTCGGATTGTGTTGAATTGTTGCCCGAATCCGCGTTCGTCTGTCCGGGAGTTTCGACGATTCCCTCCGGGGTCACCGCCCGATGTTGTTCGGCGCTGAGGTAGGCGGCATCGACCAGGGCCATGGTGTTCAGATTGTCGCGGCCGCCGATGGCGGGCTCTTCGTCCCGCTCGATGGCGACGAGAAGTTGGGCCATGGTCCCGGCGAAGGCGTCGGGGAACCAGCTGGTTTCCCACTCGGGTTCGGTGAAGGCCTCGTCGCCCTTGGTCGCAAACCAGAGTTTTGAGGGCGTGGTGTAGGGATCCCTGCACCAGCCGATGTCGCCCATGGCGAGTCCGTCGAGCCCCTCGATGCGCCAGTTGATTCGGACATCGCCGGGGCAGCCTTCACGGGCGGGGCCGGTCCAGGTGTCGTCCACGGCAATGCAGCGGAGGCCGTCCGCATACTCCAGGATGTAGGAGCAGATGCCGTCGGTGTGGGGGAATTCGGTGCGGGGGTCGGAGCGCACGCTGGCGTAGATGCGTTCGGGATCGCCGAACCAGTAACGGAAGCAGTCAATGTGGTGGATGGACATGATGCGCAGGGTCACCCAGCCCATCTCGGCCTGCCATGGCATCCAATGGGGAATGCCGCGCATGTCTATGGTCGCGATCACCGGGGCGCCGATGGTCCCATTCTCCAGCAGGGTCTTGCCGGCGCGGACGGATTGGTCGTAGCGCATGTTCTGGTTGACGGCCAGTTTGATGCCGGCCTGTTCGCAGGCTTCGACGGCCTCCAGGGCTTCCGTGTAATTCATGCCCAGGGGCTTCTGGGCGAGGATGCCCTTGACTGTGCCGCGTTCGCAGGCCGCCTTGATGAGGGGGAGTTGGGCGTCGGGAGGAACGGCGATGTCGAGGACGTCGATCTCCGCATTGTCCAGGAGCGATTCGCAGGCGCTGAAGACCTTGAGGTCGTGGTCGTTGGCGATCTCCGCCGCGCGTTCCCGGGTGCGGGAGGCGATGGCGACCGGATTGAACCCGACCTTGCGATAGGCGGGAAGGTGGCAATCCCGGACGATGAATCCGGCGCCAAGGACGCCGATGCGCCAGTCCGTCTTCTCCGGCAGTTCCGGGTAGATGTTCAGGTCCATATCGGTGTGTTTCAGGTCAAAACGCGGTTGGATGAAACAAAGGCGTGCGAGGAGCTTCTGTCAAGCGGCCGCCGCGCGAAGGTACGCCTAAATTCACGTTTACTTGGCGCGGGACTTTGGGGAAATTGCAAACGTATGTCGATTCGCCCGGATTCAGACAAAGAAGCCAAGGACGCGTTCGCGGACAAGCGGGCGGCGTTGGCGATCCTGATTCTGGGATTGGCCGGGTTGGCGGGCGCGTTCTATTACGTCACCCGCCCGCCGGAGCGGGAGGCGGCGGCGCCGGCCCCTTCGCCGGGCGGCGACGCCTACCTGCAGGAGGCGGGAGTCCGGGCGAGCGGCGGGGCGGGGCAGCCTCGGGGCATCACGGAAACCCATATTCCCAACTTCTGGGGCGAGGACAGCGGCGTGACCTATTGGTGGGACGACGCGCCGGAGAAGGTGACGGCTTCGCGCGTGGACACCGGTTCCGAGAGCAATATCCGCCCGGTCGACTATTCGGAAGCGGGCGCCGAATCCTGCAAGCGGTGCCACGAGGAGAAATACAACGACTGGCTGACGCATTCGCACCGCTTGATGAACGTGATGGCCACGCCGGAGAATGTGGTCGGGGATTTCTCCGGAGTGTCGCTGGATTACCTCGGAGGGAAGGCCGAGTTCTTTACGGACAAGGGGCAGTTTCGCATGGCCTTCGCCAAGAATGGAATCCGACGGGTCTACAGCATTGAGCGGACGATCGGCTCCCGGTTCACCCAGTATTATGTGGGCCGGATGATCGACGGCCCGGATCCGGAGGACGCGCCCTGTCGCAATGTCGCGCACGTGCTGGCGTTGGGGTGGTGGATCGACAAGCGGGAGTGGATTCCCGCGGTGCACGTGCAGGGCGACGACACGGATCACGATGTCTGGGATCCCTATGACGCCAACGACCTGACTTCCTACGACCTGCACTGCGGTTCCTGCCACGTGACACTGAGCGTGGGGGATTGGATGCTGCGCAGCGGCGGGCGCAAGCGGATCACGGAATATGTCCCGCGCCCCGTGTCCTTTCAGTTCTCGGAATACCTCGCCGAATCGCACCCGACCCTGGTCAGGAAGCCCGGCGATTGGAGCGAAACCTCGGGCATGGCGATCCTCGATGCGCTGGAGTCCATGAACGACATCGACATTCCCGAGCAGGCGGTGCAGATGGGGATCGCCTGCGAGGCCTGCCACAATGGCTGCAAGGAACACCTCGCCAACAGCACGACGGAGAAGTCCACGAAGCTGCCCTCGTTCTTTCCGGAAAGTCCGCATGTGCATTCGAAGGGGACGGATGTGGAATCGTTGCGCGGGAGGAACGACATCAACGCCAACTTCGTCTGCTCGAAGTGCCACGTCGGGCGGCGGCCTGAGTTTGCCAATGGGGGCCACACCTGGAACTCGACCGAATTCGCCGACGCGGTTCGCGGGGCGTGTTACGACCGGAAGAAGGCGGACGCCCATTCGATGAAGGCCCTGACCTGCATCCATTGCCACGATCCCCACGCCGGCACAGGGAAGAAGTGGGCGCGGACGCCGGCGCAGGACAATGAGTCCTGCATTTCGTGCCACGAGCAGTATCGCGACCGGGCGACGCTGCAGGCGCACACCCATCATGCGCCGGAAGGCTCCGGCTCCGACTGCATGAACTGCCACATGCCCAAGATCACCGAGGGGCTGCAGGATGTCGTGCGTTCGCACCGGATCTTCAACCCGACCGACGCGCGGATGCTGGAGGCCAATCAGCCCAACGCCTGCAATCTCTGCCACCTCGACAAGCCGATCGACTGGACGCTCGGGCATCTGAAAGAGTGGTACAACCTGCGCGAAACACTGGAGGTGGGCGGCGATGACCGGGGGGAGGTCTACTCGGAGACGGCGTTGGCGTCCAATTATCCTGACCGCCAGGGGCCGGTCGGACTGGGCTGGCTGAAGAGCCCGCACGCGCCGACGCGTCTGGCCGCGATGGAGGCGCTGGCGAAGTCGGACTCATTCTGGGCGGCTCCGGAGCTGGTCGACATGTTGAAGGACGCGCACATCATGAATCGGCAGCTCACCCAGAAGAATCTGGATGAGATGCTGGATGTGACCTTGAAGGAGAAGGGGTTCCAGTTCTACCTGGAGCCGCCGGAACGCAACGCCGCCGTGGCGAGACTGCGGGAGGAGTTGTTGGAAATGGCAAAGAAGAAGGCGGCGGACAAGCGGTAGCATCGGGGCGGGCCGAATTATTTCAACGCGCCTTCCGTCTCCAGGAATTCCAGCAGGATCTCGGCGACCAGTTGGTGGCCGCCCGCGTCCCAATGGCCGTCATGGTCGATGGATTCATCGACCAGGTCCTCCTCCGCCAGTCCCCGGTCCCAGAATTCAAAGTCGACGTCCAGGAAGAGCGAGTCCGACAGGCCTGAGACGATGGTCCGGGTTTCCTCGGT
>JAYPGD010000378.1:0-5956 GCA_038126655.1 Verrucomicrobiales bacterium | reverse complement strand
GAAGAGAGATCCGTGGGTCGGCTTTGCCATCCGTGGGAGAATCCAAGTCCACGCCCGAATCATTTCTTTTTCCCCTTCTTCTTTCCGTAGTCCGCGGGGATCTCCCAATACACGCCCTCCTTCACAACCTCCTTGTGATAGTCGATCAGGCGTTTCTTCATCCGATTGAAGCGCTCGATCTCGATTCCGCCCAGTTCGCTCGTCTGCGCGAGGTCGCTTTTGAGATTGTAGAGTTCGAAGCCGGTCAAACCGTCGCGCTTGATCGCCGGCATGTCGGGCGCCGTGAGCGGATGCGTTTTCCTGCGCTTGTTGTCATCCATCTGCGCGACGATCACCCAGTCGCCATCGCGCAACGCCGCGGCCGGTTCGACGCGATAGAAGAACCAGAACAATGGCCGCTCACGTTCGAACTGTCCGCCGCGCAACAGGGGCAGAATGCTCGTCCCATCCAAGACGCGATCCGGCGGCAGGGGCGCGCCCGCGATTTCACAAACCGTCGGCAGGAAATCCACACCGCCGATCGGAGTTTCATTGATCGTTCCGGCCTGGATTTTCCCCGGCCAGCGAAAGATCCCCGGGACGCGATGACCGCCCTCCCAGACGTGCGATTTCCTGCCCCGCAACCCGACCTTGGAAAACTCATTCAACGGCCCGTTGTCCGATGTCAGAAAGACGAGGGTTTCATCCGCCTCGCCCAAGTCATCCAAGGTCTTCAGCAACCTCCCAACCGCGCGATCCACGTTCTCGATATTGGCGTAATAGGTCGCCTGTTTCCGACCGAGCTTCGGGAACTTCTCCTGATATTTCCGAACCAGATCCGGCGGCGAGGCAATGGGCGTATGCGGCTCATGAAACCAGACGCAGGCCAGCCAGGGTTGCTCGTCATTCCCCCGTTCGCGTTCGCCCAACCACCCCAACGTCTCATCCGCCACGATCTGGCAGGAATAGCCCTCCATCTTCCCGACTGCCTTGCCATTCCGAATGAAATTCACCGGATCCTTGTGACTCGGCGAGGCGTTGTTGTCCGTGCCGAGGGAGTGATCGAAGCCGTGGTCCTTGGGCTGGGGTTGATCGGATTCCAGATTGGTCACGTGCCATTTCCCGAAGTGCCCGGTCGCGTAGCCCCGCTGCTTCAGGAGTTCAGCGACCGTGACCTCCGACTCCGGCAGGTGCATGACATGATCCGGCGGCAGATAGCTGTAGACGCCCGCGCGCGAAGGCGTGCGTCCGGTCAACAATCCCACGCGCGAGGGCGAGCAGTTCGGCGCGGCAGAGTGGCAATCCGTGAACCGCATGCCCTGCGAGGCCAGGCGGTCGATGTTCGGGGTCTCGACCTGACTCCCGTAGCAGCCGAAATCCGTCCACCCGGAATCGTCGAGAAGGACGAGGAGGACGTTGGGCTTGGCGGCCTGGGAAAGACCGCATGTCCAGATCAGGAACGTGAATGCAATCCAGACAGGCAATTGACGCAAGGACGGTATTCTCATGCCGGGCCAGCATGCGGTTGTCGTCCGCGCGAGTCAGGCGAAATCGCCTTCCTGCGGACAAAGGCGAACCAATGGAACACATACCCGTGAACTCCAACGAGGCGCGAATCCAACTCCTGCGAAGGCCCGCCCCAAACGCCTACTTCCCCTCAATCTCCCCCAGGGCCTTGTCGAGCAGCGTGTCCGCCTCCTTCAGGTTCCGCTCCTTCATCGCGGCTCCGATTCTCTCAGCCAGTTCGGCAATCTTGTAGGGCGGGCCGCCGAGGTCCGCATACACCTGAAGTTGTTCCTGAAACTTCTTCACCTTGGCCTGAACGCGTTCCTGCAGGCCCTTGCCCCGCTCCATCATCTTCAGTATCTCGCCGCTCGCGCGCAACGCCGCCAACTTCTTCCGCTGGTCCGCGGTCAGCAACGCGTCCACTTCAATCATGATTCCAATATGAATCCGTTTGGCCGCCGCCTCCGCCTCGGACAGGCGATCCAGAAAACCCTCAACCTCCCCGGCATCAATCTCTGCGTTTTCCAGATAGCCATTCAGGGCATCCGTCCGTTTCTTCACTTCGCGGTTGGCGGAATCCGCCTTGACGGCGATGTTCTCGTGAAACTGGTGAACGCGGTCAATCTGCTCCTGACTCAGTCCGAGTTGTTCACGAAGTCCAACGACAATCTCCGGCGACGCCAGTCGACCGACGAAGCCCGGGTGAGGCTTGAGGGACTCCGGCTGCGCATAGGCGGCGCCTGCGGCGATGAAGCAGGCGCACAAGGCGACTGTAAAGGAAGGAGCGGCAAAGCATCGAATCATGACCTCTTATCCCCGACCGTAGACTTGTTGGCAAGACGGCGAAACAGACGCCCCCTCCGTCAAACCACGGCCACCGTGTTCTCCAATTCGCCAATGCCCGAGATATGGATCCTGACGACATCGCCGGCGGCCAGGGTGAAGTCATCACTTGGCACAACGCCCGTCCCGGTCATCAGCGCGACGCCATCCGGAAAGGTCTGACTGCGCCAGAGGAACCCGCCCAATTCATCGAAGGACCGCTTGATCTGACCGATGGAGGTCTCGCCTTCAAACACCGTCTCGCCGCCGCGGGTGATCGCGACGCCGATCGTCCATTCCCGAACCTCCGACTCCGACGCGCCCAAGACGATGCACGGCCCGACCGCGCAGGACTTGTCGTAGACCTTGGCCTGCGGCAGATAAAGCAGGTTTTCGCCCTCGATATCGCGGGAACTCATGTCGTTGCCGATCGAATAACCGACCAGTTCCTTCTTCGAATTGAAGACCAGGGTCAACTCCGGCTCCGGCACATTCCACTTGGCGTCCGCGCGAATGCCGACCTCGCCGCCCGGATCAACCACCTTGCCTGGCATCGACTTGAAGAACAGCTCCGGGCGCTCGGCGTCGTAGACCCGGTCGTAGGCCGTTGCGCTGAAATCCGATTCCTCCATCCGCGCCGACTTGCTGCGCAGATAGGTCACGCCGGCCGCCCAGACCTCCTGTCCTTCAATCGGAGAAAGCAATGTGACATCGCTCAACGAATACGAGGGCAGATTGTCGTCGCCGAGAGCCTCGTTCAGCTTGGCGACCGGATCCTTGGTTTCCAGGATCTCGGTCACCATGGAGAACCCGGCGTACCCCAAGTCGAGAACCGCCCCCAGTTCATTGATGACGCCCACCAAGGGGCGGCCGCCATCCTTCTGAAATCGGCAAAGTTTGTGCATGATGGTCGTGTTGCGTGTTGCGTGATTCGTGCCGTTGCGCCGAGACATGGCCTACAGGTATCGCCGCAATCCCAAACATCAGTCTACCCCATGGCAGCTGACGCGAGGAGGCTCGTTCTGAATTAATTCCACAGGTTCGAGCCGCGTCACCGCGGCCGCTACAAGAGCCGAAGCGGATCTTTCGTTGCGTTCGCAGCACGGGCGGCCGGGAACCAGTGATCCGCCTCATCATCCCCGACTACGCGGAGTAATCCAGATAAACCGTCTTGATCTTGGTGTAGAAATCGATGGCTCCGGGGCCCTGTTCCTTGAAGGAGTCGCTGCTCGAATGCTTCACGCCGCCGAAGGGAACGTTCAACGCCAATCCGGTCGAGATCTGATTCACCTTCACGACGCCGGCCTCAATCCGGTTGGTGTATTGCATGGCCTTCTTGTAGTCCCGCGTCACGATCGATGCGGACAGGCCGAACTCCACCTTGTTGGCGACCTCGATCGCCTCGTCGTAATCCTCCACCGGAATCACGGCCACCACCGGCCCAAAGACCTCCTCCTGCGCGATGCGCATGTCGGGCGTCACGCCGCCGATCACGGTCGGCTCCAGGTAATGGCCATGGGCCAGGTCGCCCTCGGTCAAGGCATTGCCGCCACAGATGACCTCGGCTCCCTCTTCCTGCGCGATCTTGATGTATTCCAAGTTGCCCTCGAATTCCTGCTTATTGACGGCCGGCCCCATGTTGACGCCCTCGTGCGCGCCATTGCCAACCTTGATCGCCTTGGCCTTCGCGACCAGTTTCTCCGTGAATTCATCAACCACGCTCTTTTCCACGATCGCGCGACTCGTGGCCGTGCAGGCCTGGCCGGTCAGCCCGAAACCGGCAACCGCTGTCAGTTGCGCGGCCAGATCCAGGTCGGCGTCGGCCAGGACAATCGTCGGGTTCTTGCCGCCCATTTCCATCTGCGGACGCGCCATCCGCTCGGCGAGTTGTTTGTAGATCTGTTGCCCGATGGCATACGAGCCCGTGAAGGAGACCGCTTTGACGGCGTCGTTGGTCGCGATCTCGTTGCCGACCTTGCTTCCGGATCCGGAAACCACGTTCAAAACGCCCTTCGGCAGGCCCGCCTCGTCCAGGGCCTTGGCAATCTCGAACGACAAGGCCGGAGCCTGCGAAGCCGGCTTGAGCACGACCGTGTTGCCCGACACCAGGGCCGGCGCCAGTTTCCAGGCCGGGATGGCGATCGGGAAATTCCAAGGCGTAATGAGCCCCACGACGCCAAGAGGCTGCCGCGTGGTGTACATCAGGATGTTCGGCATGTCGTGCGGAAAGGTCTGCCCGCCGATCGTGTAGCTGTTGCCGCCGAAGAAGCGGAAGATGTCGATCGCGCGGCCGACCTCCAGCCCGCTTTCAAACAAGGTCTTGCCCTCTTCACGCGTAAGAAGTTCGGTCAACTCCCGCTTGCGCGAGGCGAGGATCTCCGCCGTCTTGCTCAGGATGCGCCCGCGCGCGACGGGCGTCATGCCCGCCCAACCGGCGAAAGCCGCCTGCGCCGCGTCAATCGCCGCAGCCCCGTCCTCCGCGCCGCCCGCCGCATATTCCGCCACGACCTCCCGCGTGTCCGCCGGATTGACGTTCTGAAAGGTTTCGCCCGACTTTGCCGCGACCCACTCGCCGCCGATGAAATTGGTGTAGTTGTTCATGACTTGTTGTTGAAAATCGAACGCCCAGAATGGACGTCGCACATTCGGTTGCAAACGATTTTTTCGCGTCGGCAGAGACTCCGGTTGCGACGCCAGCCTGGTTCGCCCCAGCGAGGTCGCGCGCGTCTGCTGCTGGTCAACCTGTTGTTTCACGCCGAACGCGCTCCGGCAAAGCCCTGCGTTTGCGCTTCATCCCTGCGACGTGCGGCGTTATCATCCGTCCCGTCATTTGAGGCGCCGCCCATGCAGGAACTTGCCGTCAAACTCGAACAGATCCTGAATCACACCCTCCTTACGGTGGGCCAGTCCGAGGTCACCCTGGGCGGCATCCTCACCTTGGTCGCGCTGATCGTCGGCGTCTTCTTCGGGGAGTATCTCCTGCGCCGCTACGTCATCCGCCGCCTGTTGCGCCGCACCCGGCTCGAACTGGGCCTCCAGTACGCGATCGCGAGGATGTTCGGCTATTTCCTCCTGGTCATCGGCGTCTACATCGCCCTGCAGTTCGTTGGGATCGACCTGAGCTCCCTCGCCTTCCTCGCCGGCGCCATCGGCGTGGGCATCGGCTTCGGCCTCCAGAACATCATCAACAATTTCGTCAGCGGCATCATCATCCTGGCGGAGCGGCCGATCTCATTGGGCGACCGCATCGAGGTGGCGGGCATTGCGGGCCAGGTGACCAAGATCAGCCTGCGCAGCACGACCGTGGTCACCAACGACAACATCGCCATGATCGTGCCCAACGCCGAATTCATCAGCGCCACCGTCACCAATTGGAGCCACTCCGACCCCAAGACCCGGTTCCGCCTGCCGGTCGGCGTGCATTACAACAGCGACGTCCGCGTGGTGGAGAAGGCGCTGCTCGAAGCGGCGGCCGAGTGCGAGGACGTGCTGAAGGATCCCCCGCCCGCCGTGCGCTTCCTCGAATTCGGCGACTCCTCGCTGAACTTGGAACTCCGCGTCTGGAGCAGGACCATCTACAAACAGCCCAACCTCATCCGCAGCAAGGTCAACTTCCTCATCTGGGACAAGTTCAAGGAATACGACATCG
>JAYPGD010000377.1:4952-5960 GCA_038126655.1 Verrucomicrobiales bacterium | reverse complement strand
CCTCTTGACCGTGCTCGGCCAGGTCCAATCCTTCTTCTTCCTCTTCCGGCGAAACCCGGACGCCCATGGTCATCTTGATGATGTAGAACACCACAAAGGAGAACAGGAAGGCTGCCGCGCCCACCGCGACCACGCCAATCAACTGCCCCATGATGGTCAGATCTTCGGAACCATTCTCGAAGATCGCGGCGGCCAGGATGCCCCAGATACCGCAGACGCCGTGCACCGAGATGGCTCCCACCGGATCATCAATCTTCATCTTGTCAAAGAAGACGATCGAGAAGACCACGATCACGCCGGCAACCAGACCAATCATGATTGAGCCCATCGCCGAGACAATATCCGCATTGGCCGTGATGCCGACGAGTCCGGCCAGGATGCCGTTCAACGCCATCGACAGATCAGGTTTCTTGAACCAGACCCAGGAGACCGCGATCGAGGCGATCGCGCCCGCGCAGGCGGCCAAGGTCGTCGTGGTGAAGACCAAGCCCAGCGGGCCCGGAGCGGCCGAGAGCACCGAACCGCCATTAAAGCCAAACCAGCCGAAAAACAGCAGGAAGACGCCGATCGCGGCCAGCGGCATGCTGTGACCAGGGATCGGACGAAGCTTTCCATCCACATACTTTCCTTTACGCGGACCGAGTATGAGCACACAGGCCAGGGCAGCAAAACCGCCGAAAGCGTGCACGACCGCCGACCCCGCGAAATCCTTGAATCCGTTGCCGCCGTTCAGCTTGCCCATCCAGCCGCCGCCCCAGTGCCAGGAACCGACCACGGGATAAGCGAAGCCGACCAACAACGTGGCGAAGATAAGGAACGGAAACAGCTTGACCCGCTCTGCGACCGCGCCTGACACGATCGTGGCTGCTGTGGCCGCGAACATCGCCTGGAAGATGAAGTCGCCGTAGCCGGTCATGGCCAACGCGAGCCCCCCATAACCAAAGGTGTCCCCGCCATCGCCGTTCAGATCACCGATTGGACCGCCCAGCGAGAAGAACCCGTTGAAGT
>JAYPGD010000377.1:0-4942 GCA_038126655.1 Verrucomicrobiales bacterium | reverse complement strand
GTGTTGAACCCCAGAAACGCGTAGGTAAGGATGCCCATCGCGATGATGAACACATTCTTGAAAAGGATGTTCACCGTGTTCTTGGATTGCGTCAGCCCCGATTCCAGTGTCGCGAACCCGAGATGCATGATGAACACCATCGCCGCCGCAATCACGGTCCACAACATGCTCGTCGTGAAGAAGTCAAACGCATAGGCGTGATCGCCCTGCGCCTTGATCATTTCCACGTAGTCCGCGTCTTTCTCGAAGGGCTTGGCGGCCTCAGCGGCCCCTTCTGCGGCTTCGGTGACAGCCTCCGCTGCCGCGGCTAAGGCTTCGGCTGGTGACGGCGAATTCTGGGCAAAGGCTCCGCATACCGTCGTCATGCAAAGCAGGCCAGCGAGGAAGTATTTCCAGATGTGTTTCATGTATTTGATGTTGTGTGTTCGTTGAATTGCCAACTGCACGTCCCCTTAAGCAACGCCGCTGCCAAATGGCGCCAACCCGCTTACCTCCCACGCAAAACATTGAACATCAATAGGTTGCACACCATGAAACTCATTCATCCAAACCATTAATCCCCCGATGCCCAAAACCCGCAGGCGGGACGCCTCCTCCACTCCTCCATCCGCCTTGGCTTCCCGGCTACAGCTCGACAAGCCACTCCACCCGCCAAATCTCCGATCTTTTTATACAAATCGGCCGGCTTCGTTGTCTATTGGGCAGAATGTCGGAAACAACGCCAGACTGCCCACCGTGGTTGGAGCCGCTCTATCAGGCGCAGGCCGCCGGGCTGGTTCTCTATGGGCGCGCGCTTGGCCTCAGTCATTCCGAGGCCGAGGATGTGCTGCAGGAAACCTTCATCAAGCTGATGAAACTCCGCGAGCAGCCGCGGCAGCCGGAGTTCTATTGTCTGCGGGCCTATCGCAATCACGCGCTCAACCACCGCCGTGGTTTCCTGCGGCGCATCGCCCGCGAGTTTGAATCGAAGCGCTGGTTTGAGCGCGGGCCGGATGAAACGCCGTTGGAACGCGCCGCCATGGAGGCGCTGAGGAAGCTTCCCGCCCCCCAGCGCGAGGTCATTGTGCTCAAATTCTGGAGAAAGCTGACCTTCGAACAAATCGGGGAACTCCTTGCCATCTCCCCCAACACCGCCGCCGGACGCTACCGCTACGGCATCGACAAACTCAGAAACCAACTCAGCCATGAAACCCGACCCGCCATTCCCGATTTCGACCCGCTGGACGCCGCGTCAGCCCTCAGCGGGGGTTGAGCGACGCCTCTTTGGCGCGCGTCCCGCCCCGGAGTTCATCCCGGCACAGTGGATCACCCGCAGGCTGCCGCAGGCCGCGGCCTGCCTGTGCGCTGTTTTCGTATCCCTTTCCCACTACGCTCCGCCACCGGCCCCCGAAGCCTCGAACGCGCCCCATTCCCCCACGCTCGCGCCTCAAAACGTCGCAAACAACCATGTCGCACAGGCATTCGGTCCGATTTTGGAATGGACAAACCCGGCCCCGTCCACTTCAACTACCGGCTTTCTTTTGCAGGCATTTACCAACAGCGCGACGTTCTGACGCGCCGGCATCGAACTGTCCCCTCGGCCGGCAAAGGTCGTATTCTGCTCCCAAGATGGCAAAGAAACCCAAGCGTCCAGACAAACGCCCCGGAAAAGGACAACCTCCTTCCCTCGCGCCCACGGCTCCAGCCCCGCAATCGGAGCCCGAAGAGACCGCCACGGCTCCGGCCCTGGCCGCAAAGTTGGAGCGCAACACCCGGGAAGCCGTCCTCGGCGGAGTCTGCGCCGGCATCGAGGCGCGGACCGGATTCCCTGGAGCCCTGTGGCGCGTGGTCTTTTCCGCGCTCGCGCTCGTCTTCGGCCTCGGCGTCATCGCCTACATCGCCCTCTGGTTCGCCCTGCCCACGGCGCAACCGGAAGAAGCGCAAGACGGCGACGCTCCGGAGAAGCCCAAGGGACTCTACCGGCGCGTGGACTGGATCAGTTTCGCGGTCACCACCTTGGCGGTGATGATCGGGTATTGGTTCACCCTGGCCTCGGACCTCACCCTGGAAGACTCCGGCGAACTCGCCGTCGGGTCGCTCTACGCCGGCGTGCCGCATCCTCCCGGCTATCCGGTCTGGACGATCTACACCTGGTTTTTCGCCAACTTCGTCCCCATCGCCAACATCGCCTGGCGGGTGGCGCTTTCCTCCGCCGTCGCAGGCGCGCTTTCCTGCGGCCTCATCGCGCTGATGGTCTCCCGTGGCAGCAGCATGCTTCTGGAAGGCATTGAGATCTTCAAGGACATCGACCGCAAGCTGGAGGAGAAGCTCTGCGGCGTGGTCGGCTACGTCGCCGGCATGTTGATGGCCTTCAACGGCTTCTTCTGGAGCCAGGCCGTCATCGTCGAGGTCTATACGCTCAGTGTGCTGTCCCTCGTCGGCGTGCTGGTGTTCCTCCTCCGCTGGATCTACGAGCCCTCGCGCCTGCGCTACCTCTATTGGGCCTTCTTCTGGTTTGGCGTCTGTTTCACGAATCACCAGACCTTGATCGTGGCGGCGGTCGGCATTGAAATTCTGATTGCGTTGCGGGATCGCAGGCTCGGACGCGATCTCTTCCTGGTCAACAGCGCGGTCTATCTCGCCGCGATCTTCGTCCACAAGGCCGTCACCCCGATCGGCACGCTGGACAACGCCATTCTGCAGAAGATTTTCCACCTCATCGGCATCGGTTCGATGCTCGGCTTCGGCTTTCTTGCCTCCAAGACCATGAAAACCGAGCGCGCGTGGATCAATTTCATACGCGACGGGCTGTTTCTGTTTTCGATCGGGTTCATCTCCCTGTTCGTGGTCATGTCGGCCAACATCAAGATTCTGTCCGGTCTGAAGTTGGGCGTCATCTACCTGCTGGGCTTTGTCGCCACCGCCGCCTTCGTCTTTCTCTCCCTGTTCTTCAACAACAAGCTGGAATGGCAGAAGCGCAACTTCCCCCTGAAGGTCGCGTTGTTGGCGGGCTCCGGATTCTATCTCCTGACCCTGATGTTCACCGCAAAGGGACCCGGCATCCTGAACGCCGGGGTCGCCTCCTACACGATTCATCACTTCATCGGGATCTCCGTGCTGCTGCTGACGTTCTGCTTCATCTGGAAGGCCAACCGCTTCGGCTCTCACGTCTTCCCGGTTGGATTCTGCGGCGCCATGTGGGCGCTCGGCGTGTCATTCTACCTCTACATGCCGGTCGCCTCGATGAGCAACCCGCCCATGAACTGGGGCTACCCGCGCACGGTCCAAGGCTTCAAACACGCCACCACCCGCGGACAGTACGAAAAGGCCAACCCGCAGAGCGATCCGGTGAAGTTCGTGAAGCAGCTCGCCCGCTACGCGCAGGGCGCCGCGGAGGAATTCAACCTGATCTACCTGCTCATCGGCCTGGCTCCCTTCTTCTTCATCCACCTGATGCAGGCGCGGGAACGAAGTTGGATCATCGGACTCGCGGCCATCTATTTCTTCCTCGCGGTGGTGCTGTTGATCATATTGAACCCACAGCCGGACCGTCAGAGCCTCACGCTGAACCGGGTGTTCTTCACCTCCTCCCACGTCATGATTTCGATGGCCATCGGCTATGGCCTCGCCTTGATCGGCGGACTGACCATCAAGCATTACGAGGCGCTGCGCTGGCCCGGCTTCGGCTACGCGTGCTTCAGCGTGCTCGCGTCATTGGTGGTCATCTTCCTCATCGACCGGACCCTCGTGCCCACCAAGCAGTTTGCGAATCTCTTCGGGCTCCTGTTGAGCCTCGCGCTGTTATGTCTCTTTGGCGCCTTCCCGCGGAAACTGCCCCTCGCGGCCCTGCTGGGAATCTACCTCGTGATGCCGATCCACCCCATCCTCACCCACTGGTGGGACAACGAGGAGCGCGGACACCTCTTCGGATATTGGTTTGGACACGACATGTTCACGCCGCCCTTCGAGGACGAAAAAGGCGAAGCGCTCTACCCCGAGATGGCGAAGGACGCGATCCTCTTCGGCGGCACCGACCCCGGTCGCTTCAACCCGACCTACATGATCTTCTGCGAGAGTTTCATCCCGCCGCAGAAGCGTCGGGACCCCGACTTCGACCGTCGCGACGTCTACATCATCACCCAGAATGCCCTCGCCGACGGAACCTACCTCCAATATATCCGCGCCCATTACAACCGCAGCACGGAGCCGGATGTCCCCTTCTTCCAGGAACTGGTCCGCCCCCCCAAGGAGCGCGAACTGAACGTCCGCACCAATATCCTCTCCAAAATGGTCAGGCCCCTGGATGATTACTTCATGGGGTTGGGCAAGCGCATCGAGGATGACCGGCGAGCCCGCGGCGTCTACCCGCCGAAGGAGATCCACACGCCCTCCTATCTGGACTCGCAGATTTCCTTCGAGCAATACACGCGCGACGCCCAGCGTCGTCTGCAACTTGGGCAACTGCGCCCCGGCGAGCAGATCGCCACCAATGGCAACCAGCTCTCCGTAAGCGGCCAGGTCGCGGTCATGGCCATCAACGCCCTGCTGACGAAGATCATCTTCGACAAGAATCCCGGGCACGAGTTCTACGTCGAGGAGAGTTTCCCGTTGGACTGGATGTTCCCGCATCTCACCCCCTTCGGCATCATCATGAAGATCAATCGGGAGCCCATCCCGGAAATGACCCAGGAAATCGTCGACCGCGACCACCGCTTCTGGAAGGAATACTCCAATCGCCTCATCGGCGACTGGATCGATTACGACACGCCCGTCAGCCAGATCGTGGAATTCTCGCGGAGGGTCTACATCGACGGCAACTTCGCGGGCTACGAGGGAGACATGGATTTCGTGCGCGACGACAACGCCAAGAAGGCCTTCTCCAAGCTGCGGTCCGCCCAGGCGCACCTCTACTTCCAGCGCATCAACATCGCCGCCAACAACACGAACTACGTGGAGCAGGCCC
>JAYPGD010000376.1:0-5970 GCA_038126655.1 Verrucomicrobiales bacterium | reverse complement strand
TCCGCAAAGTTGTCGCGCAGGATCTTGGTCGTGCTGCTGGTGTAGGGATACTCCTTCGGAAACAGGACATGCGGATCCACGACGCAGCCGAGCTGCACGAGTTGGCACTTCTTGCACCAGAGCAGTTCCGCCGGATAGCTCGGTTGTTCCGCCGGCTGCGTCCCGATGATCGGCATCGTGTTCACCGGCGGCAGATAGCCGAGGAACAGGATCGTGTGCAGCTCGTCGTTGTCGCAGGTCTGGCATTTCTCCACCGTCACGCTCGTGCCGGTGCCGCTGGTCAGTTGGGTGTCAGTCATTTGAAAGGAATTGGGGGTAAAAGGGGATGGGGGTATAGGCGTGTAAGGGTATTGGGTATAGGATCAGAGAACGGATACGGACCGGTGGAGCGTGGCGCAGCTGTAGCGTCGTCTCTGGGAGACGAAACTCAGGCCCATTTCGCGAAAGCAGCTCCTCGCTTTCACAGCGAACAGGCGACACTCGCTGCTCCTCCTTACGCGGGACGACGGCCTTGGCCTTCGACGATTTCCGGAGAGCGCGCGCGCCGCCAATATCACGGCAGCGTCCGCGTCATTCCACAATCGCAACTGCTGATACCCCCGATTCTTGTTTCGCCTCCGATCATCCATGGTCTAGTAACTCCATCACTCCATCACTCCGCCACTCCCTCATTCCGCCTTGTCGAAGAGCGCGGAGTTTTCGTCGTACCACCTCGCGATGAGGGGCACGCCGTCTTTGAAGGGGGTCTTTGGCGCGAAACCTAGGGCGCGGAGTTTTGTGATATCGGGGCAGCGGCGGAGAGTTCCGCCCGCCTGGAGCTTGCCTGGCTGAATCTCAATTTCGCGATCGAAGTAGCGGCCGACCTCCTTGGCCGCGTCAGCGATCGTGATCTCCTCGTCCGTGCCGATATGGTAAATGCCGAGGTGCTCGCCCTTTTCGATCACCGTGTTGAGGCCGTCGATGAAATCGTCCACAAAGATGAAGGCGCGGGTTTCCTGGCCGGTCCCCTGGATCGGAAAAGGAACAGGCCCCTCGGGGCTGTCCTTCAGCTTCTTCATGCGGAGGATGAACTCGGGGAGAACGTGCTCTCCGCCCATGTCCGGACCATAGACATTGTGGGGACGAAAAATGACGGCGCGCTCGAAATGGGCGCGGCCAAAATTCATCGTCATCAGTTCGCTCAGGATCTTGCCGCCGCCATAGGAGTAACGCGGATTGGTGATGTCCGGAATGGAGAGCGGCGCCGACTCGTCGGTCGGGACGGCAGGCGGCGTCTGGTAGACCTCCGAACTCGAAGCCACCACCAGGTCGCCGACCCCGCGCTTCATGCAGCCGTCGATCACATTCACCATGCCCTTCACGCCGACATCCAGAACCAGGTCCGGCTTTTCGTAGAAAAAGCGCGTCCCGTTCACATAGGCCAAGTGACAAACGCAGTCCACGCCTTGGATCGCATCGGCGACCGGCTGCGGTTCGCGGATATCCGCCTGAATGAACTCGCAGTCGTCAATGACGTCCGCCAAACGTCGCAGATCGCCGCGCGAATTGTTGTCCATGACGCGGACGCGATGGCCGTCGCGCACGAGCCGGCGCACGAGCGCGCTGCCAAGGAATCCGGAACCTCCGGTGACAAGAATCGTTTTTCCCATGATCAGGTCTGATTGGCTGCGGCCTTGAGCTTCACGGTCACGGCCCGCTTGAAGAGATAGGTGGTTGCAAATCCGTAGAAATACCAGCGCAGGTAGAGGGGAGCCCACTTGAAGATCCGAAAGCGACTCGTGCCCGCCTTCCGCTCAAACCACCGCGCCGGCGCCTCGTCCACCCGCCAGCCAAGCCGGTGACATTTCACCAGCAACTCGATGCTGTAACAAAAACCCTCGGTTGATTCGATCTCCACGCTGTCCAGAAGCCTGCGTGAGAACAGCCGAAAACCGTTGGTGGCGTCGTGCGTGGGCATCCGCCCCAAATGGCGCAGCGTAAATGCCGCCGTCCGCACAAGAACGGCCTTCAACCAGCGACACCCCTCCATGCAGCCGCCCTTGATGAAGCGGCTGGCGCAGACGATGTCCGCGCCCTGCCCGCAGCGTTCGGCCATGGCGTCCAGGATGCCGGCGTTGTAGTCGTCATCCGCCGGCATGACGATGACCGCGTCGGCGTCGCTCGCGGCGAAACCGGTGGTCACCGCGCCGTGCGCGCCCTTGCCCTTGTTCTTCACCTTGACAATCTCGACCCCGGCCACATCCGGCGACTCGAGGGCCGGCAGGGTGGTGTCGTCGTCGTGGTCATAACAGATCAGGACCCGGAAAGGCGTCTTGACCTGCTCCTTGAGACTCTTGAGAACCGGAATGATTCCCTCACCCTCATTGTAGGAGGGTATGACAATGTCCAGTTTCATGCTCAAAGGCGGCGGATCATGGGGGGCAAACACCCGGTTGGCAAGCAGGCTATCCGACAAGTCCCTGCGTAGCCGCCTTCGCAAGAAGGTGGCAGTGGAGCGACTGCGGCCACGCTTTCACAAGCGCAGCTACGGCCACGCTCTCACGAGCGCGGCTACTTCTCGCCAGCGTGGTTACTTTTTGCGGACGAATTACGCATCGAATGTCAGCCATTCGCCCGAATGGGCCGATTGACGGGCCAGGTCAATCCAACGCTGCACGCGAACGCCGTCGGCGACATTCGGCGCACATTCCCGCCCCACCTCGACGGCGTCGACGAACCTGCGAACCATGCGACTGACCGGGGCAATGCGGCCGTCGCGCTCCAGGTCATCATCCTCGGCAAGCTCGACCCGGCGTCGCTCCCCTGTCGCCGCGTCGCCGATTTCCAATTCAAACCCGCGGATATAATCCTTCGTCGGATTGCACAGTCGGCCGCTGCCTGCGCTCCCATAAACTTCCAAGCGATGCCCGTTGCCCTGGAAACTGGCGCTGCTCAATGAAACCGAACCCTGCCCCCCGTTCTCGAACTCAATCTGCAGCAAGGCGAGCGCCTCCACTTCACACGGCAGTCCGGGCAGTCCGGGCAAATGCGCGCGCAGCCTCCGGATCGGCCCGAACAGCCACTCCAAGTAGTGAAAGGTATGAGCGCCAAAGAGGTTCAACACCCCGCCGTCCATCTCTGGGCGCAGTTTCCAGGAGTCGAAGAAACCATTCTGGATCGCGTAAGAGTTGACCTGCCAGTCGACGTTCACAATGCGCAGATCGCCGACCCCCCCCGCCTCCAAGGCCCCTTTCAACTCGGGCCAACCGGGAGTCTCGACAAACTCAAAATCCAGCGAGGTCCGAACGCCATTGCTCCCGGCAAGGCCAACCAACTCGCGTCCTTGATCGGCCGTCGGGGCCAGCGGCTTGTCCAGAAACACATGCTTCCCGGCTTCGATTGCCGCACGCGCGAGCTCATACTGAACGGCGGCCGGTGTCGCGATGGATACCACGTCGATCTCCGGGTCGGCGACAAGCTCCCGCCAATCGCCGAACGACTCCGGGATGCCCGCCTTCTCCGCCGCCGCCACGGCGCGTTCCTTTGTCGAGGCGCAGATGGCCGCCACCTCGCAACGCGAATCCAATCGAAAGGCCGGGACGTGCACGCCCAGGCCAAATCCGAGTCCGACAACGCCAACCTTGTATTTCATGACAACGTCTCCGCCCTCACTCCCGTAGCCGCACAACCTTCAGGTTGCGCCCCCGAGTCCGTATGGACGAGAAGTGACGCCCCGCTGTAGCAGCCAACGTGAACTCGCTCATATCAAGGCAATTAACCTCTTCCTGAATGTCCCCCCGGAGCGGCGAGCATTGCTGGGCATTGGCTTCCGTCCTTCGCCCTGGCCGAGCAATGCTCGGCACTCCAGAATGATAGACGCCCAGCTCAAGATCGCGCGTCATACGACCTGCCGCACCCCCGGTCATCCCTTCGGGAAGAAATTCCAGATATCGACGACCGGTTTCCCTTTCAGGTCGAGTTCCCGATAGGCTGCATGCGGCACACAAAGAATCAACAGGTCGCTCTGCTCGACCGTCTCCTCCAGCGTCAGCAGGGAAGGATCCGTCGTAACATGGGGGTCTGTGCAGACAACCCGCCTGGCGCGCGGATGAAGGATCTTCTTCAGCTTGTAGCTCAACGAGGAGCGCGTGTCGTCGCTGTTCGGCTTGAAAGCCATCCCCAACAACCCGACCGTCGATTCAAGCAGGTTGTGCTCCTTTTCGATGTTGCGAACCATGAACAGGGGCAGCCCCTCATTGACCATCATGGCGTCGAAACCAAGCGAGAACTGATTCTCATAGAAGGAGCACAACTGCAGCGTGTCCTTGAACAGGCAAGGCCCGGCGGCCAGGCCGGCCGAAGGCAGACCCGCCATGCGATCGTAATCCTGCTTCATGCCCTGCAGGACGCGGTCATAATCCATCCCCGCCGACTCCACCATCATGTAGAACTGATTGGTGATGGCGAAGTTGATGTAACGGTAGGCGTTGCAGAACAGCTTTGCGAATTCCGCCTCCATCGGCTTCATCCGCACAATCTTGGCGCCCAGACCGGCGAACAATTCGGCCGCGGCGTCCTCCGCTTCGGGCGTTGCGCCGCTGACGATCTGGGGCAGGCTCTGAATCTCCGTGATCGCCTTGCCCTGCACAACCCGCTCGGGACAAAAAGCCAACTTCGCGGAGACGTCCTTCTCCTTAAGATAGCGATGCAGCCAATCCGTCACCCCCGGCGGAACCGTCGACCGCAGGACGATCAACTGGTCATCGGAAAGATGCGGCACGAAGGCGTCAATGCACTTCAACATCGCCTCGTAGACCGGGTTCAGAAACTCATCGACCGGCGTGCCGATGGTGATGATCAGCGTCGAGGCTAGGCCCACCTGCGCCGCGTCATTCGTAAAGAACAGGTTCCCGGAGTCGAGCGCGGCCTTGAGATGCCCCTCGCCGCCGTCCTCCATGAACGGGACCTCGCCGCCCTGGATCCGGTCCATGACCCCGGCGTTGAGATCGTAGATCAGCGTGCGTTTTCCGTGATTGGCAAAAACCAATGCCAAGGGCAGCCCCACGTGACCGGCCCCGCCGACCAAGCAGACATCGTATTGTTCGTTGGATGTCGATTCGTTCATGGTTTGTTCCTATGTTTCTGCATTTTCAATCCGCCTTCAACAAATCCCATCCCTTGCGCTGCGCCAGGGCGAGCACGGCCATGGTGAAGGCGGCGCCCAGTTCGCCCGATTCGATCAAGTGCGGAACGTCCTCAAGTCGATGTCGTTCCAACTCGACGCCCGGTTCGCGTTCCACCTCGCCCAGGCAGGGCCGCGCGGTTCGTGTGGCGTAGCACCACAGCTTGTTGGTCAACCGGCCCACGTCGGAATCCAGGCAGCCAAGGAACTCCAGTTCGTCGGTTTCATATCCCGTCTCCTCCAGCAGTTCGGCGCGGGCGGCCTCTTCGGGCGTCTGGCCCGCTTCGACATGACCGCAGGGAAAATCCAGCACGCTGCGCTCCAAGGCCGGACGAAACTGCCGGACGGTCAGCAGTTCGCCCTCCGGAGTGGCCGCCAGGACATGCACGTAATCCTGGGCCTTGATCGCGTAATAGGCGTCGTCGCCATCGAACGTCTTCGCGACCAGTTCAAACCACGGGGTGGCAAAGACCGTCTTTTCCGAACGGGGTTTCATCGTTTATCCCCATTCATAGGTCCGCCTCCATCCTTACCCGCCACATAGATCCAAATCTTCTCTGAATTGGCCCCGTAGTCCTCGAACTCGCCGACAAGCCGATAACCATGTTTCAACACGGATGCAAGCATCATTTCCCGCGTCCGACGAGCCTCCTCCTTTTCGTTGAAATAGAATCTATCGAAATCAAAGTCCGACTCCCGCAGAATAACGATCTGCGGCCTGCGTCTGGCGACAAAAGTCGCGTGATACTCCAGATTGCTCAACTTCAATCGCGCCGCCTTCTCATTGGACATATCGCTCATATATGAAG
>JAYPGD010000375.1:5742-5996 GCA_038126655.1 Verrucomicrobiales bacterium | reverse complement strand
CCCCATCGAGAACCGTCTTTCGCCCAAGACTCTGGCCGAATGGATCGAACCGGAAACCGGCCGCCGCGTCGTTCGGCTTTCACGCAAAGCGGGAAGCATGAGCCTCTACTTCCATCAAAACGCCTTCACGCCCGAGGGGGACAAGATGATCATGTCGACCCCCGATGGGTTGAGCGTCGTGGACCTGACCAGCCGTGAACTGGACCTGGTCGTCCCCCGCGCGCGCTACGGCGCCGGCGGCAGCAGCGGCGTCG
>JAYPGD010000375.1:0-5715 GCA_038126655.1 Verrucomicrobiales bacterium | reverse complement strand
AAATGGGCCGCCGCTCCCGTCATGTCTATTACGCCGCCCGAGGCGAAACCCGAACCGTGATCCGCGCCACGCACATTGACACGAAGGAATCCCGCGACGTCGTCCAACTGCCCTTTCGCGCGGCTCTCAACGGCGTCAATGCCGATGAGACGCTCATCGTCGGAACCTTCAGCGAACGCCGACCAGGCGCGCGCGCCGCTTCACGACGCCGATTGAGCTTCGAGGAGCGCGCGAGGCAGCCGCGGGCGATGAAGTTCTATTCCGTGGAGATCGAAACCGGGAAACTGCGCACTTTCCATCCGAGCACGAACTGGCTCAACCATGCCCAATGTTCGCCCACCGATCCGTCGCTGATGCTCTATTGCCACGAGGGCCCCTGGCACGAGGTGGATCGGGTGTGGACGCGCCCCATCGGCGCGGGTCCATCGAAGCTCATGCACCAGCGCACGATGCCCTACGAAATTGCCGGACACGAATTCTTCAGCCGCGATGGCCGGCGCGTGTGGTACGATCTGCAGACGCCGCGCTCCCAGGAGTTCTGGTTGGCGGGCGTCAATGTGAAGACCGGAGAGCGGATTCGCTACTCACTGGCGCGCAGTGAATGGAGCGTCCATTACAACATCTCGCCGGACGGCGGCCTCTTCGCCGGAGACGGCGGCGGGCCCAAGAGCGTCGCCAATCACACGCCCCTGCCCAACAAGAGACGCCTGAATCCCCCCGGCAACGGCCAGTGGATCTACCTGTTCCGCCCGGAACCCGGTTCCACCGTCAGACAAATCGACGGCGAACCGACGCGCGTCGGCCGATTGCGGGCCGAGAAACTGGTGGATCTCGCGCGGCACGATTACGACCTCGAACCCAATGTCATGTTCACGCCGGACGGCGAGTGGATCGTCTTCCGCTCCAACATGCACGGGGAACGCCACGTCTACGCGGTCCGGATCAGGCAATGAGGCCTCAGCGCCCCTTCCGCCCCGCCCAGACCCTGAGCAACCAGACCAGACCGCCGACCATCAACGCCGTCACGGTCCACACGGCCGCGTTCGGCTGATGGGGCAAAAGGAACAAGGCGCCCGCTCCCAGCCATGGCCCCACGCAATTGCCGGCGCCAATCGCGGCCTCATGCACCCCGCCCTGCTCGCCGTGGTTGTCCCCGACATGCATCGAGTAGTAGAGCGACGAGTAGTAGATCATTCCCAGGGACAGTCCGAACAACGCCTGCGCCACGATGAGCGCCCACAGCTTCGGTACGGTGAGAATGACCACAAACGAAACCGTCATGGCAACGAACGCCCCCAACAACCAACGCAGACGGTAATGCCATCCATCCCATAACCAGCACGCGATGAATCCGGCAAACCGGGCGAACATCCAGATGGAAATCAGAAAACCCGCCCCGGTCTTGGTGAGCCCGAAATCCTTCGCCAACTCCGGAATCGAAGGCACGGCGGTGTTGGAGGCGACAAAGGCGAACGGATTGGCAATCCACGCCATCCTGAGAAACGTCGCCGCAAAGGGAACATCCGCCTCGTCATGCAACTGCGCGACATCCTCGTCCGCAGTCTTCCGCGCGCCGCTGTGGGCCCGCCCAAAATCCCGCCGTTCAATTCCCCGCAGCCACAGCGCAATCAGCAGTTGAGTGAAGTGCACGCCGGCCGGAATCAGGAACATCGCCCGGAAGCCAAACTTGTCCACGATCGCGCCGCCGAGGAAGAAACCCAGCGCTGCCATGCTGGACCAGACCAGGTTGTAGACGCCCACCATCTTCTGCACGCGGTTCTTGGGCTCCCCCTGGACGGACAACGATTCCAGCGGGGCCCAGACAAAGGCCATCCCCGCCACCGCGACGGTGTGGATCCCGATCTGCCCCCACATGGAATCCACCGCCACGCCGCAGGGAAAGACCAGGACCATCACGAAGAAGGAGGCCGTGATCGTATTCAGGAATCCGCAGCGCGGCGCGACCTTCCCCCCGAGCGCCGAAAAGGTCATGTAGATGAAGCCGCCATAGCCGCCGAGCAGCAGGTTCTCCATGGTCCCGACGCCGTGGGTCTCACGCATGAAGAAGAACAGGTACATGAAGTAGACCGCCAGCGGGACGGCATTGAGCCCCTCCAGCGTGAACACCCCTATCTTGAAGGCGCGCGACGGCATGAAGCGGCGGATTGAACAGGAGGAACGGCGGAAATCAGAGAACAGAATCAAGTCCGGACGCTTTTTTCCGGGACAGGCTCCCGGGGCGCGGGATTCATCCCGCTTCAACCTGCGGAAATCGGCGGTTCCCGCCCCCTAGGAAAACGCGACCGGACTTCCAGCGTTGAAGCGGAATGAATTCCGCGCTCCTCATTCCAGTTTCAATCACGCCCCTTCATCGCGATCAGCCGCAACCGCGCTCGACACCCGGCCTCGGTCTGACGTAGTTTCCCGCGATGATCGACACGGACTCAGCGCTGAACGCCTGGTTGCCGCGGCTGCGGACCGCCAAATGGGTGGCTCTCGACACCGAGGCGGACAGCCTTCACGCTTACCCCGAAAAACTCTGTCTCCTCCAGGTCAGCACCGAGGGGGCCGACGATTTGATCGATCCGCTTTCCGACAATCTCGAACTCGACCCGGTCTGGGCCGAATTGAAGGGCCGGGAACTGATCTTTCACGGCGCCGACTACGACCTGCGCCTCCTCCGCAAGGATTTCGATTATTCCCCCTGCTCCGTATTCGACACCATGATCGCCGCCCGCCTGATCGGCTGCGAGAAGTTTGGCCTCGCCAACCTGGTCGAGCAGTTCCTCGGCGTCGCCCTGGAAAAGGGCCCCCAGAAGGCCAACTGGGCGCGTCGGCCGTTGACCGAACGCATGGAGGAATACGCGCGCAACGACACGAAGTTCCTGAAACCCCTGTCCGACCTGCTCCGCGCGGAGTTGAAGGCCAAGGGCAGACTTGAATGGCATACCGAATCCTGCGATCGCCTGTTGCGGGACTGCTCCCAGCCTGTCGAGGCGGATCCCGAAACGATCTGGCGAATCAAGGGGAGCCCCAAGCTTTCACGGCGGGGGCTTGCCGTCCTGCGCGAAGTCTGGAAATGGCGGGAATCCGAGGCGCGCGCGGCCAATCGCCCGCTGTTCCATATCATGAGCCCCAAGGGCATGCTGGCGCTCTGCGACGCCGCGGCGGAGGAGCGCCCCGTCCAGGAATGGATCTCCCCGCGCTTCTCCTCCCGACGCCGAAAAGCCCTGGATTCGGCCATTCAACGCGGCGTTGAACTCCCCGAAAACCAACTCCCCCGGCACATACGCACCAAGGGCAAACGCATGACCGCCGCCCAAAAACAGAAAGTGATCGACCTCCAGGCCATCCGCGACCGCCGCGCCGCCGAACTGGAAATCGACCCCACCCTCATCGCCAGGCGCGCCACCCTGACCGCGCTCGCAACCGATTGGGACGCCGCCACTCAGTCCATGATGAAGTGGCAGCGGGAACAGTTCGACTGACGCCCGTTCAGCGACTCTTCAACAGGTCGAACAGGAGGCCCTTCACCGCGTCCTCGGTCTTCATTTCGCGGGTGGTATACTCGACCGGCTTGCCGGGCGTCCAATCCGCGCTGCCCGCCTTGGTGATGGGATAGCTGAAATACGCGGCGATCTGGACCTTGTGCTTGTCGTTCGAACGCTCGCCCAGATGCTTGAACAGGGCGTCCTCCAGGGTCGCCTTCACCTCGCGCTCGGAAAGCCCCCCCGAAACCTCGACCGAAACCACGTAGACATCCCTCCGCGTCGCCTTGTTCACCGCCTTGAAGGACTTCACGAATTTCTTGTCGAACTCTCGCTTCGGCAGGTTCATCGACTTCTTGATCCGGGCCTGCTCGGCCAGGGCCTTCTTGCGCCATTCGCTCTTGGGGTCGGCCTTTGCCACCTCGCCAAACGCGGCGATCGCGTCCGCCCCGGTTCCCTTCAACTTCTCGACCGCCCGCGCCTTGAGGAACTGGGACTCGTCGTAGCGGGGATGTTTCACATGGGCGGGCGTCAACCCCGCCAGTGTCGCAATCGCGTTCTGCGGCTTTTTCAGTTGGTCGAGCTCCAGGGTCGCGGCCTCGATCAACGCTTCCGGCGCCAGGCGCGCCTTGGGATGACTCTTCGCCACCTCCTGATACTTCTTCACCGCCGCGTCATACTTCTTCCGGTTTTCCTCACGCCGCCCCTGCAAAAACGTCAGCAACGGCTTCCCGCCAAAGTCGGAGTTGATCTCGATGAAATCGACGAGTTCGGCGGCCGCCTTCGCCGCCGGCGTCCCCTTGTGATGCTTCACGATCTCCCCCAGGGCCCTGCGCGCCCCGGGAATATCCGCTATCTGAAAAAGATGAATATTGGCCACATTCATCCGCGCCTCCAATTTACGGGCAAAGTCAAACTGCTGATCAGGAGTCTGGGCAACCGCCGATCCAATACGCGCGGCAATGAGAAGTGAAAATACGAACGAAGTCTTCATGCAGCGCAGCATAACGCAATCCGAAGACTCGTCAAAAGAGGGATTGGGCGGCCGGATCCGCCGCGGACTCGTCGCCGCCCTACGGCTTGGGCTTCGGCGCCCGAAGCGCCATCGGCGTGGCCCGCCCCTTCATCTTGATGATCACAGCCTCCGCCGTGATTTCGATCACCTCGATGTCCTTCCCTCCGATCGACACCTTGTCGCCCGCGCTGACCGGATGATTCCGGCCGTCGCTTCCGGCGATCATGGCCGTCCTGCGCTTGTCCGTGCCAAACAGGGTGACGACCCGAAGATCCCGTGGGGCCGCCGCATAGCCTGCCGTCGGCTCCGCCTCGGTTTCCGGCTCCGCGGCGTCCTCGGTCGCGGGCTTCGCCGCCACGATCTTGTTCGTATCTGACGCTGCCGGGACGGATTCGACAACCTTCTGCTCCGCTGACGCCGCCGCTTCCTTGACGCCGCTCTCCATGGCTTCATCCGCTGTCTTCGAACGCTCTGAAGCCTGATCGGCCACGGCCTTGGCCTTCTCCATGATCCGGCCCAAGGCGCTAACGGGTTCGCTGCTTTTTTCTGTCCCGGCGTCCGCATCCTTCCCGGCCTCGGTCTCCTGCTGATCGCGCTCCAGATTCTCCACATCCACGGCCAGCGATTCCATCTCGCCGGCGAGTTCCTGCATCCGGTAGCCGACGTAACCGCTGCTGCCGAAAAAGCCTCCGTAGATCAGAATCGTGACGAGGAACAGCTTCTTGTACTCCAACCGGCGCTTCAGTCCATAGCCGAACACCGCCAGTCCCTGCAATGGCGAGACGCAGCCCAGGACATAGACGACCAACAGAATCCAGCCCCAGCTCTTTTCATTCTTGAAAGCGATCACGATCCAGGGAATCGGGATCAGGAATGCCAGAAACGCGGCGCTTCCCAAGCCCACCGCCAAGACCATCGAATCCTTGACGACCTCGAGAAGCTTGTTCAGCAACTCCTGCTGTTCGGCCGTCAATTCCTGCCCCCCTTCTGCGCCCCCTTCCGCTCCACCCGCATCGTCAACGGAGTCGGCAGCCGCGGCGGCTTCAACCGGAGGTTGTGGCGCCTCGGCCTCCTGTCCCTGAAGGCTGCCGCCGGAAAGCATGACGAAGGCCGCCAGCGTCGCTGAGCCGGTCCGAAACGCGCGCTGCAGAACTTTGCGCATCCATGTCGCGAACATCGGGTTCCTCGTCTCAAATGCGGTCATGATAGGAA
>JAYPGD010000374.1:0-6005 GCA_038126655.1 Verrucomicrobiales bacterium | reverse complement strand
AAGCTTCCCTCACCGAATCTCGCTTCGGTGTCTTTCTTTATGAGTCAACACGGGGCTTGAGCGTGAGCGCCGAATCGGCTTGCCCGGCGCCGGTGTGATTCCTATTTTCCCCGCCCATGCGGTTCCGATTCATTCTGCCGGCGATCCTTGTTGGCTCCCTGGCTTCCTGTTCCACGCCGTCGACTCCCTCCGGGAAGGGACCCGTTTCCTATGCGGGCGCCAAGCTCCGCGCCGCCCAATTTGGTTCGACGCTGACAATCCCCACTTTTGAAACCAAGCCGGCGCAGATCAAGGCGTCGATCGACCGGGCCATTGCCGAGTCGGACGCGGCCCTGGACAAGGTGGGGAAGCTGAAGGCGGGCGAGGTCACCTTCGACAACACGATCCGCGCGCTGGACGACATCGGACACAGGGCCATGACGGTGGCCAACCGCGTCTACCTCCTCAAGGAGACCAGCCAGAGCGCGGAATTGCGCGACGCCGGCACGGAGGGCATCAAGCGCTTCGAGGCCTGGTCGGTCGGGTTGGATTACCGGGAGGACGTCTACCGCGCCGTGCAGGCCTACGCGGACGCCAAGCCCCAATTGGAGGGCGAACGGAAGAAGCTCTTTGACGAGACATTGCGCGACTACAAGCGAGCCGGGCTGCATCTGCCCAAGGCGGAGCGCGACAAGGTGGAGGCCCTGCGGAAGAAGCTGGCCGGAATGACCACAGACTTCCGCACGAACATCACCAATGAAAAAGAGACGGTGAAATTCAGCGGCGCCGATCTCGAAGGCATCCCCGAGAGTTTTCTCAAGAACGCCAAGACCGGCGATGACGAATACACGGTCCAGGCCAATGTCACCTTCCACTTCATGGTGGTGATGCAGAACGCGAAGAAAGAGGCCACGCGCAAGAAACTCAAGATCGCCCGCTACTCCCTGGCGAAGGAGGAGAATTCGCAGCTGTTGCAGGACATCGTCGAACTGCGCTCCAACATCGCGAAGAAGCTGGGATACGCGACCTGGGCCGACTACAAGACCGAGCCCAAGATGGTCAAGAATGGCGCGACGGCCGTGAAGTTCGTCCGCGAATTGAAGGAGGGCCTGCGACCGAAGCTCGAAGCCGAACTCGAGGAATTTCGCAAGCTCAAGGTCCGCGACACCGGCGACGCGAACGCCAAGATCAATATTTGGGACTGGCGCTACTACAGCAACCAGTTGAAGAAGGAGAAATACACGGTCGACACCGAGCAACTCCGCGTCTACTTCCCCTACAAGAAGGTCCTGCAGGGCATGTTCGACATCTACGAACACTGCTTCGACCTCGAGATTCGCGAGATCGATCCGGGCTACAAATGGGTGGACGATCTGACGCTGCACCTGATCTCGGATTCCCAGACCGGCGAGCCGTTGGGGCTGGTCTACCTCGACATGTTCCCGCGCGACGGGAAATACAACCACTTCGCGCAATTCGGCATTGTCGAGGGCAAGCGTCTGCCGGACGGCGTCTATCAGCGGCCCACGGTGGCCCTGATCTGCAACTTCCCTCCGGCGGAGGAGGACAAGCCGTCGTTGCTTTCACACAACGAGGTGGAGACGCTGTTCCATGAGTTCGGACACGCGCTGCATTCCGTGCTGACGCGCGCCGAGTTCTCGCGCTTTGCCGGCACCAGCGTGCCGCGCGATTTTGTCGAGGCCCCCTCGCAGATGCTGGAGGCGTGGATCTGGGACAAGAAGGTCCTGGACAGCTTTGCCGCGGATTATCGCGATCCTTCCAAGAAGATTCCCGCGGATATCCTGGGCCGGATGGAGGAGGCCAAGCTGGCCACGGTCGGGACCTTTTACCGCCGGCAGCTCTGCTTCGGGACGCTGGACCTGGCGATCCATTCGGAGATCGACTCAACCAACAAGAAGAACGCCGTCGAGATGTCGAACCAGATCCTGGGCGAGGTGTTCCTGCCGGTTCCGGAGGGCACGACCTTCGTCACCTACTTCGGTCACCTGATGGGCTACGACGCCGGATACTACGGCTACGCCTGGGCTGACGCCATCGCCGCCGACATGGAGACCGCGTTCAAGAATGCGCCCAAGGGATTCTACGACAGGAAGGTCGGCCGTCGCCTGCGTGATGAGATCTACGCGCCGGGCGGTTCGCGCGACGTCGAGGACTCGATTCGAATTTTCCTCGGGCGTGAACGGTCGATTGATCCGTTCCTGAAGAAGATCGGCATCGGGAAGAACTGACGTGCGATTCAACGAGACACTCAAAGCCCTGCTCGGCGGCCTGGTCGTGGTCGTTGTGTTCGTGTTGTGTCTGTTTGTCCTTTCGGGCGGCGGCAATCGGCAGGAACGCGCGGATGCGGGCGTTCTCAAGCAGGAGTTGCATGCGGCCAACGGGGTGGAGCCCGAGGATATCGATCCCCATCTGACCACCGGCGTCGCCGAGCATCACATTCAGATGGCGTTGTTCGAGGGCTTGGTCAGTGAGGATCCGGTCGACCTGCATCCTGTGCCCGGCGTCGCCGAGAGCTGGGACATCTCGGACGACGGCACGGTCTACACCTTCCATTTCCGCGAGGCCAAGTGGTCCAACGGCGATCCCATCACGGCGGAGGATTTCGTGTTGTCCTACAAACGGGCCCTGACGCCGAAACTCGCGAATGAATACGCCTCGATGCTCTTCCACGTCGTCAACGCCCGCGAGTTCTACGGCGGCGAGATCGACGACTTCGAGCAGGTTGGGTTCAAGGCGCTCGACGACAGGACGCTGGAGATCAAACTCAACAATTCCGTGCCGTTCTTTCTGTCCCTGTTGAATCACCACTCCTGGTATCCGGTGCATATTCCGACCATCGAGAAATATGGCGGAGTCGACGACCGCCGAAACACCTGGACGCGCCCCGGAAGATTTGTCGGCAACGGCTCCTTCACGCTGGAGGAATGGCGGATCAACAACGTCCTGGTCGTCCGGAAGAATCCGAATTACTGGGATGCCGAGCGTGTGCGCCTGAACCGGATCTTCTTTTATCCGATCGAGAGCTACGACACGGAGGAGCGCGCTTTCCGCGCCGGCCAGGTGCACAAGACCGAGAAACTGCCGCTCGCCAAGATTCCCCGCTACATGGCCTCGGACCAGGAGCTGCCCGAAGAGGAGCGCGTGCTGATGAGCACGCCCTACCTGGGCACCTATCACTACATGTTCAACACCTCGCTGCCGGGGATGGACAATCCGAAGGTCCGTAAGGCGTTGAACCTCGCGATCGATCGCGAGGCCATTGTGAAGAACGTGACGCAGGGCGGTGAGGTGGCGGCCTTCTCCTTCGTGCCGCCCAATTGCGCGGGCTACAACTCCAATTACAAGATCGAATACAACATCGCCAAGGCGAAGCAACTCATGGCTGAGGCGGGCTATCCGAATGGTGAAGGCTTTCCGGAATACGCGATCCTCTACAACACCAACGAGGCCCACAAGACCATCGCCGAGGCCATTCAACAGATGTGGAAGAAGAACCTCGGCATCAACTGCAAACTCGAGAACCAGGAGTGGAAGGTCTACCTCAACTCCAAGACCGAGGGCGACTTCCAGATGGTCCGCTTCGGTTGGATCGGCGACTACAACGACCCCAACACCTTCCTCGAGCTCTACACCAAGGAAAGCGGCAACAACAATTCCCAGTGGTGGAGCGATGAATATGACCGGTTGCTGATGGAGGCGGGCAAGGAGGGCGATCAGAAGAAGCGTTACGCGATCATGCAGGAGGCCGAGAAGATCCTGCTCGAGGAGCTCCCGATCATGCCCATCTACTACTACATGACGACCTACCTGATTGATCCGCGCGTCAAGGGCTGGCACCCGACCATCCTCGATCATCATCCGTACAAATACGTTTATCTGGAAGAATGAGAGGAAAGCTCCAAATCCCAAGCTCCAAGCTCCAAAGAAGCTCCAAATCCGAAGCTCCAAAGGCGCGTGGGAATGCTCGTTTGAGATTTGGAACTTGGAGCTTGTTCCGCCTTCGCCCGGCTTCGTCGCGACAAGTTGAGATTTGGAGCTTGGAGCTTGGAGCTTCGACCCAAGACGTCCCCATGTAGCCAACCGCCGCCGTCCCAATGTTTCGCTTCATCGCCATACGCATTGCCCAGGCCATTCCGGTCCTGCTGATCATTTCGGTGGTGACGTTTGCGATGATCAAGAGCGTGCCGGGCGGCCCCTTCGACAAGGAGAAGAAGGTGCCCGAGGAGGTCGAGCGGGCGTTGAACGAGTATTACCACCTCGATGAGCCCTTCGTGAACCAGTACTTCATCTGGCTGGGCAATGTGATGAAGGGCGATCTCGGGCCCTCGACCAAGTATCCCAACCGCAGCGTCAACGAGATCATCGGCGCGGCGTTCCCCATCTCTCTGCAGCTTGGCATCATGGGCATCGGCATCGCGCTGACGCTGGGCCTGCTCGCCGGCGTGGTCGCCTCCATGCGGCCGAACACCGCCCAGGATTACATCCCCATGTCCTTTGCCATGATCGGCATCTGCGTGCCGCGCTTCGTCATCGGGCCGCTGTTCATGCTGATGTTCGCGATCCAGTGGGAGTGGTTCAACGCCAGCGGTTGGTTCTTCTGGAGCGACCGCGTCCTGCCCGCCCTGACCCTCGGCATCTTCTACGCGGCCTACGTCGCGCGCCTGACCCGCGGCGGCATGCTTGAGGTGCTGGGACAGGATTACATCCGCACCGCGCGCGCCAAGGGCGCCGGCGAGGCCCGCGTCATCCTGCGGCACGCCCTGCGCGGCGGCATCCGGCCGGTGGTCTCCTACTTCGGTCCGGCCATGGCTAACCTCCTCGCGGGCTCCTTCATCGTGGAGAAGATCTTCGCCATCCCCGGTTTGGGCACCTTCTTCATCACCTCCATTTCCAACCGCGACCAGACCATGATCCTCGGCACCGTGCTGTTCTACTCCGTGTTGATCATCACCCTGAACCTGATCGCCGACATCGTGCTCATCTGGCTCAACCCGAAACTGCGCTTCGACGAGCAGTGAAATGACTGACCCGGAAACAACCGCGCCCGCGAGCGCCGATCAACTTCTCGAACAGGCCGAGAAGGGGCATTCGCTGTGGGAGGATTCGTGGCATCGGCTGGCGAAGAACAAGCTCGCAGTCGCCAGCGGCGTCATGCTCGTCGTGATCGCGCTGTTTTGTTTCGGAGCCTGGGCGGTCGGTTTGGACACGACCTCACAGAATCTGAATCTAGGCGCCGTTCGCCCTACCTTGGGGAATTGGCGTGGATTTGATCTTCGCCTTGTCACATCCGAAGATGCGACGGTTGAGTCCGAAGATCTGTCCCCCGCTGGACTTGTGTTGATTTCCAAGACTAAGGACGGAATGTTGAGTTTTCGTGTGCTTGATCCGGAGGGCGTGAAGATTGGTCATAGCACGGAAGCAGATCTAATTCGGGGGCTGGAATCGGATGCGGTTGAGTCAGAATCGAACGGCAAAGAGGGGGAATCCGAGGAGGTTGTTCATCTCAAACAAGAGTTCGAAACGCTTGAGAAGCGACTCGAACCACTGTGGGGAGCAACAGACTACACCGAAGAGCAACGGCGTGAAATCGTTGGAGCTGTGACCGACATTGCCGGTCGCGTGCATGTGATGGGCACCGATGTTTTGGGCCGCGACGTCTTCGCGCGGGTGTTGTTCGGCGGGCGGATCTCGCTGATGGTCGGGCTGCTGGCCACGGCGGTCGCCATGTGCATCGGCGTTGTTTACGGCACGGTCTCCGGTTATTTCGGCGGCAAGATTGACGCCCTGATGATGCGCTTTGTGGACATCCTCTACACCATCCCCTTCATCATCTTCGTCATCCTGTTGATGGTCTTTTTTGGGCGGAACATCTGGCTCATCTTCATCGCGATCGGGGCGGTGGAATGGCTGACCATGGCTCGAATTGTCCGGGGTCAGGTTCTGTCGATCAAGAAGGAGGAGTTCGTTGAAGCGGCCCGGGCCTTGGGGCTGCCGCAGACGCGCAT
>JAYPGD010000373.1:0-6006 GCA_038126655.1 Verrucomicrobiales bacterium | reverse complement strand
ATCTCACCGGGATTCTTCATCCGCCGCTGGCTCCGACTCCCAGGTCATTGCCGTTTCCTCAAGTTCCTCCTTCCATTGGCTGCCCTTCGGGGCAGCCCCTGTACGGATGGCGCGGATCCTTTGGTCGCAACCTTCGAGTTGCGCACCGAGCGCGCCGCGCGTGAGGCCGCTCAGAACGGCCAGAAGATGGGGATGAACACGACGGCGATTCCCCAGAAGATCAGGTTCAGCGGGACGCCGACCTTGAGGTAATCGGTGAACCGGTAGCCTCCGGGGTGGTAGACCATGGTGTTGGTCTGGTAGCCGACGGGGGTGGCAAAACTGGTGGAGGCGGCGAAGCAGACGGCCATGAGGAAAGGTTTGGCGTCGACGCCCATCTCCTTGGAAATCGTGATTGCGATGGGGGCGAGCAGGACGGCGGAGGCGTTGTTGCTCATGGTCTCGGTGAGCAGGGCGGTGAGCAGATACAACACCGCCAGGACGACATGGGGCCCCATGTTCGCGACCAGCCCGAGGGTGTTGCCGGCGATCAGTTTGGCGGCGCCGCTGTTCTGCATGGCGACGCCCAGCGGCAGGATGCCGGCGAGGAGAAAAATGACCTTCCAATCCACGGCCGCGTAGGCCTGCTCGACCGACAGGCACCGGGTGAGAATCAGCGCCACGCAACCGGCGATGGCGGTGTGGAGGATGGGGAATACGTTGAAGGCGGCGAGCGCGATGGCGATGGCGACGATGCCCAGGGCGACAGGGGCTTTGCCCTTGCGAAGCGACGGGGCCTCCACCTCGTCCAGCACGATGAAATCGGGATCGGCGCGAAGTTGGGCCAACTCAGCGGGGCGCGCCTGGATCAGCAGCGAATCGCCGAACTGCAGTCGGACCGCATTGAGTTTCTTGCGCAGGGTCTGCTCCTTGCGCTGGACAGCGAGGACAATGGCGTTGAAACGGCGGCGGAAATCGAGCGTTTTCAGGGTGCGGCCGATCAATGAAGACCGCGGCGCGATCAAGGCTTCGACCAGGGTCAGGTCCTCGTCCTTGAGTTCGTTGTCGCTGAGCTTGAAACGAGGTTCGATGGCCAGCTTCACGGCGTCGCGGGCGTCCATCAGTTCCTTGATGCGGCCCTCGACGAGGAGGACATCGCCTTCGCGCAGTTTGTGATGCACCGGCATGTCGATGTGCTCGTCCTGGCGGATGATCTTGAGCACGGTGGCGTCGTGTTGGTCGCGCAGGCCGGTTTCGTGGACGCGTTTTCCGATGAGGGGCGAGTCGACAAGGATGCGGAACTCGGTGATGTAGTCGCGCAGTTCGTAGGCCTCGGTGAGTTCGGCGCGGTTGCGTTCGGGCAGCAGCCAGCGACCGACGACGAGAAAGTAGGCGATGCCCACGACGAGCATGATGACGCCGAGTTTGCTGAATTCGAAAACGCTGAAGGCCTCGAGCCCGGCCTTCACGGCGATGGCGCTGACGAGGAGATTGGTCGAGGTGCCGATGAGCGTGCACACGCCGCCGAACTGGGAGGCGTAGGAAAGTGGGATCAAGACCTTGGAGGGAGCGACCTTTCGTCGTGCGCAACTGGCCAGGACCAGCGGCAGGAAGACCGCGACTGCGGCGGTGTTGTTCACGAAGGCCGAGATGACGCCAATGGTCACCATGACCGCGAGCAGCAGCGCTGATTGCCCGTCGCCGATCTTCCGCATGGCGCGGGCCAAGGCTCCCACGGCGCCGGTCCGTTGCAGTCCGGAGCTGAGGACGAACATGGCGCCGACGGTCACCGTCGCCGTGCTGGCAAACCCGGATAGGCCTTCCTCGGCGTTCACCAAACCGAGGAGCAGCAGCGCGGCCAGAATCATCAGGGCGACGACATCGACGGGCAGTTTCTCGGTCACGAAAAGGATGATCGCAACCAGCAACAGTGCGAAGACGGAGACTATTTCCCCGGAAAGCGCGGTTGCGAGCATGACCCCAAGCATCGCGAGACGTTGGCAGGTTTCCGGCGGTTTACAATCCCGGAAGGCGGGGCTTTGTCAGGCGTGGCACGGGCAAGATAGGACGAGCTTTGGCAAAATGCCCATGGAGAAACTGCTTGAGGAGTTGTGGGGGCATCCGGAGAATCGGCTCCGTGCGCGGCGCGGAATTCAGCGGACGACAATCCAGGCGACGGGTCACCGGATCCTGACGTGACACGGCGGGTGGAAGTCACTGCCGAGTCCGGCCAGCGGCGGCTCAGTCGTCTGTTGGATTCGCGGACATCGATCGCCTTGCCGGTGGAAATGGGGCGCTACCGCATCGTTGAGAAGATAGGCGAAGGTGGGATGGGCACGGTCTTCCGGGCGCGCGATGCGCAGTTGGACCGGGACGTCGCCATCAAGTTCCCCTCGTTTGGCGACCAACCGGAGGTCAGTGTGATCGACCGGTTTCGCCGCGAGGCCCGCGCCATGGCAGCCCTGCGGCATCCCAATCTCTGCCCGGTCTATGATGTCGGCAACATTGAGGATACCCACTTTCTCACGATGGCCTTCATTGACGGGCTTACGCTGAACGAGTGGTTGGCCGCGCGGGAACGACTTGCTCCCGCGAAGATGGCCGCGTTCATGATGAAGCTGGCGCGGGCCATCGAGGTCGCGCACCAGGCCGGCGTCGTTCATCGCGACCTGAAGCCGGCCAATGTCATGGTGGATGCGCAAGGGGAGCCGGTGGTGACTGATTTCGGGCTGGCCTTGAATGAGAGTGAAGGCGATTCCCATTTGACCCAGTCCGGCGTTCTCATGGGCAGCCCGTGTTACATGGCGCCGGAGCAGGTCGATGGCAAACGGGAAGCGATCGGCCCCGGGACGGACATCTACGCCCTCGGCGTGCTGTTCTATCGCATGCTCGCGGGCAAGCTGCCGTTCGAAGGTTCGTTGAGCACGGTCATGCTGCAGATCATCCGCGACGCTCCGGAGCCGCCGGGCAGTATCTGCGATGAGGTCGATCCCGGACTTCAGGCCATCTGTCTCAAGGCGATGTCCAAGCGGGTCGAAGATCGTTTCGCTTCGGCGGGCGAGATGGCTGATGAGTTGGAACGGTTTGTTGAGACCGGGGAAAGCTCGGTCAAGGTTCCGAGGGACTCGGCGACGCCGTCCGGAGCGATGGCGGCCTTGGGCGTGTTGTTTGTGGTCCTGTGTGTGTTGGGGGGGCTGTGGGCCTCGGGGATTCTGGGCGGCGGCGGGCCCGATCCGGAGTCGGGGCACGCCGACGTGTCGCGCGCGAGTTCGGAGCCGTCGGTTCCCGCCCATATCGAAACGGCGCGCAGGTTTCTGCCTCCCCAGCCGCGGCCGACCCGGCGCAGCGAGGGGACCTTCTTTGACAGCGGCCAGAGGTTGGGCGCGGGCGACAGCCAGGATGTGCGTCTCGCCGACCTGGACGGAGACGGGGATCTGGACGCCTTCGTCGCCAACTACGAAGACGAGCCCAATCGCGTCTGGTTGAACGACGGGAAGGGAAACTTCGAAGATTCCGGCCAGGAATTGGGGGAGTGGTCCTCCTGGAAGGTTGCCTTGGGTGACCTGGATGGCGATGGCGACTTTGACGCCTTTGTTGCCAACTCATTGGAGCACGTGGATCGGATCTGGATGAATGACGGACAGGGAGGCTTTGTCGAGGGCGGCGGGACTCCCGATTATGAACGGACGCGTGCGGTGGCGCTGGTAGATTTCGATGGCGACGGCGATCTTGATGCGCTTCTTGCCAGGTTTCGCGGGAGCGTGCTTCTTTTGAACGATGGGCGCGGTGTTTTTGAAGATTCGGGTCTGGAACTGGGGGTGGGCGACAGCTATGGCATCGCCGCAGGGGATCTTGACGACGATGGTTTTCCTGACGTGTTCGTATGCAACTTGCGTGGACCGAATACCATTTGGTCCAATGACGGCGGAACCAGGCTGTTGATGGCCGGTCAGCAATTGGGGAACCTTCAGAGCGAGAGCGTGGCGTTGGCTGATTTCGACGGCGACGGCGATCTGGATGCGGCGGTGGCCAATTTCAACGGCAGTGATCAGGTCTGGTTGAACACTGGGGCGGGGGTGTTCGCCTCGAGCGTGGTCGAGACAGGGAAATTGACCATGAGTGTCGCGGCCGGGGATCTCGATGGCGACGGCGACCCGGATCTGGCCTTCGCGACTTTGCGCAGCAATGTCGTGGCGCTGAACGAAGGCAAAGGGTCGTTCAGGCGGCCTGAAGGCGGTTGGTTCGGGACGCGACGGTCGGCCGGCATCGCGTTGGGCGATCTGGATGCCGACGGGGATCTGGACGCCTTTGTCGCCAACGCCGACGGGGAGCCCAACCGCGTGTGGTTCAATCGCGTCGAGGGGGAGGGCCGGCCTCCGGTCCGGTTTGAACGTTTGGAACAATGCGGCGAGAATCCGGTCGCCGTGGCGTTGGGTGATCTGGATGACGATGGCGATCTGGATGCGGTCTTGACCGGCGGCAATGAGGTGGCCAACACGGTGTGGTTCAATGATGGACGAGGCGACTTCGAGAAAGCGGAGCAGACGTTCGGCGATTTTTCCAGTTATGACGTCGATCTTGGGGACCTTGATGGAGATGGCGACCTGGATGTGGCCCTGGCTCGCCGCGTCGGCGGGAATCAGGTCTGGTTGAACGATGGGAAGGGCGTGTTTGCCTGGACGGAGCAGGAGATCGGAACAGCCGGCACGGACGAAGTGGCCCTGGCGGATTTCGACGGCGATGGCGATCTGGACATGTGGTCCGGCAATTACAACCCGAATCCGGATCGTGTCTGGCTCAACAATGGCAAGGGGATCTTCGTGGAAAGCGGACAGATGCTGGGCGATGGCTCAGAGCGCAATTGGTCCGTCCACGCCGCGGACATCGCCGGCGATGGCGATGTCGATGTCCTGACAGGCACGTCAAACGACAATCCCAATTCGCTCTGGATCAACGACGGAAAAGGGCGCTTTTCCAGGACCATGGAAACCTTCGGCAAACCGACGGGATCCAACGGCTTCGTCGCCGGAGACCTTGACGGTGACGGGGACCTGGATCTTTTTGAGGCCGTCACCGGAGGAAAGCCGGAACGGGTCTGGATCAACGTGGGCCAGGGCGGCTTTGTCGACAGCGGTCAGTTGATCGGCGCTTTCGATTCAGAACGGGCGCGACTCGCCGATCTGGACGAGGACGGCGACCTTGATGCCTTTGTGGTTTCCTTGGAGGGGGAACCCAATTGTGTCTGGCTCAATGATGGCGAGGGCTATTTTGGCGAGAATCCCGCGTTGATGCTGGGAGATGCCCGAAGCCATGGGGTGGCGCTCGGAGATGTGGACGGCGACGGCGATATCGACGCGTTGCTAGCCAACGGCGGCCAGCGCCCCAACGAACTTTGGCGCAACGTCTCGAATGGAGAGCCTTCGCTGAAGAAGGAGCCAGCGAATCCGAGGGCGCAATAAGCAGCCCAGACTCCTTGCAAAGTCGAACCACTCCGTAGAATCCGGCGTAAGCCGGATCAATCCGGCCGCCGGGATTCAGCCAAACGGAAGCGCGTCCAGAGACGTCTCGAAGGCGCGCATGTTGTGCGCGCCGTCTTCGCGGGCCCATTCGTAGAACAGGCGCAGCTTGCCGTCGTGCTGGAGGTAGTCCATGTAACGCAGGGAGGTCGAGGCGTGGGGGCTGAGGAGGCCGGGGCCGTCGGCGGAGAGGGTCGTCCAGGTCTTCAGGTCGTCCGAGACCGCAAAGGCGCACTTTTCCTCGTAATTCTCGTGATGTCCGGCGCTGCCGTCGTAGAAGGCGTAGTATTTCCCGTTTTTCTCGATGATGGAATTGATGCGGCGGCAATACTGGTCCCAACCGGGGCCTTCGGGACGGAAGATCACGCCCTGCCATTCCCAGTTGTCCAGGTCCTTGGAGGTGGCCAGGCCGGTCGCGGAGACGCATTCACCGGTGTTGAAGATGTCGTGCGTCTCATGGGAGCCGCCGCCGGTGGTCTCGGTCGCCACGGCGATGCTGAGAATCAGGTGG
>JAYPGD010000372.1:0-6014 GCA_038126655.1 Verrucomicrobiales bacterium | reverse complement strand
TCGGCGGTCAAAGCGCCAAGGATGTCGCCGGTCAGATTGACCTTGGCCAGCTTCACGCCGTCGCCTTGATCCTCCAGGATCTCGATCTTGATGACCTGCCCCAAAGCGCGCTCCATGTGACGCGAAGGGCCGCTGGCGCTCGTCCAGACATTGCCTTCCTCATCGAACTCGATTTCACGCGTATAGCTGACACGCATGGGCAGGCGGATCTCCACCCAACGCTCTGTCTTCGGATCAAAGCGATTGATGGTGTCGTTGCCCGTGCCGCAGACCCACACGAAGCCCTTGGGATCGATGCGGCCGATGCGGTTTCCGTTCAGCTTGGAATACCAGATCATTCCGTCGATGGGTGAGTAGTCCAGGCCGTAGGGCGTGATGCCGCGCGACTCGCCCTTGCCGGCGCCAATCGCCTGCCCCTCGCTGAGCAGGTGATACTCCTTTACGAACATGGTCGTCGGTTGCATGGAGAAGACCGTTTGCCAAAAGTCCTTGCGTGAATCGGCCGAGGCAAAATTTCTTGTGGCAAGGCGCGAGGAAGGATTGGAGCTGGCTCCATGACTGACGAGCAACGCCGCCACGGGGAATTTGGGCCGGCCCTCCTTCCCCAACCGAGTGTAGCGAGCTCATTCCAAGAGGGAATTTCCAATCCGATTTGCGCAAGGACTTGTGGCAACCGGTCTAAATGACGGGGAGCGCTGAATCACGTCAAGCGGTGTCAGGCAGGTAACGGCGTTGGGGATTTATTGCTTTGCCCGAGCGCTCGCGCGGCGCAATTCGCCCAAGCGGGCTTTCAGGGGCTCCCAGTGACGACGATCGCGTTCCTTCTCCTCGATCATTTCCTCGACCAGACCGCGAATGAGGGCTTCGGAATTTCCATGGATAGCGAAATCAAGGAGCGGGCGATTGCGGGCCTCATTCGCAGCTTCCCGCTTGAAGCGTTGAGCGGCATCGATCAGCAGTTCCGGAGTCCGAAGTTCCTGCAGCCAAAAGCTGATTTCGTCGGATGCAGGGTTGTCGGCAGCGGACAGGTAACGGACTTCCATCAGACGTTGGATCATCGGCCAGTCCTTGTCGCGCTGCGTCTTTTTCGCCGCGACCAGATCGCGAACGCCGAGCAGGTTCACAACGCCTCCTTCGCCGTCCTCGACCGTAAAGCGGCGCTTCCACAACAATGGGAAATCATCGACGCCGCGCATTTTGGTCATGACGTCAACTCTCATTCCCTCGACTACCGGAGCCTGACAGCGAAAATGCACGGCCAATCCTTCCTTCAACAGCTCCGGATCAAATGGTGGAACGGCAATTGTTTCCGCCTGTAGCGAGTCCATGGCTTTCTGGACTCGATGAAGATTCACCGAATCGGCCAATACCACGAAATCAACATCCTTGCTGAACTCGGCGGCTCCGTAGAGCACGCAGGCCTGTCCGCCCATGAGCAGGCACGCCACCTCCGACTCCTGCATCGCATCAAAGACAAGCCGGATTCTCTTCTCGAACATCTTGCGGATATACCAAAGGCCCGCGCCGGCGCTCGCCGGGCGTTGCGGGAAAACTCTGCGAGTTCCTCGACGCTCCAAAAGGGACTCTGGGTATCGACGTCCGGATCGAGCGTCCCCCCCAGTTCCAGATAGTTCGCCCACGATTCCTCGGTGGCAAGCAAGCGCTCCTGAGGCGTCTTGCGATACCACTCCAGCCATTCGGGTTCGATGATGTCTTCTGGATTTACCACGTTAAGTCCGATCCAAGATGCCGGATCGATCAGAAACCGTCAAAACTCCGTTTCCCTCAACCTGCGTTGGAACGAGATGGCCATCACCTCGCCCGTGGGCGAGGAGACTGCGACTCTTCACGGTTTGGTTCGGGGCGAAATTCTGAACGACCGAACTCCACTACTTCTCGTTGTGGTGGATGTACTCGAGAATTTTCAGATAGGACAAACCCCGGTTCTCCACGTCGGGTTCGACGAGGTCCATGTCCTGGCGCAGGGTTTGAAATCCGTTCCGCTGTTTGTCGGTGACGCTCGCCATTCGCTTCTTGAAATGTTTGTCGAGGGTCTTGTTGACCGGAATGCCTTTCGGCGTCGGCATGGCGTCGATTTTCTTGAGCAGTTCCCCGTGCGGCGACTTGTGCCAGGGAATCTGGCGGACACTCGCCGCGGGGGAGACCGTCGCGAACATCGTCGCCAACAGAGCGACGCCGAAATGGAATTCGATCTTTCTCATGTAGCGAGTGTGTCCGGCGAATCAATAGATGATGGACAACTCCGGCAGTGACGTTTTCATTTGAACAGAAGGCAACAGCGAGTCCCGGCATCAGTGCACTGTTTGGAGAATCAGATCGATTTGTATGAGGCCGGCCGTCGCCTTGACGAAATTGCCGGGCTCGGCGTCGAAGGCGAGCAATGAATCGCTCTCCCGCTGCAACAGGTCCGGCGCAAACCGCACGTGGTAATCCGCCACGCGCCGCAACCGCGTCAGCTCCGCCTTCAACTGAAATCGCGCAATCGCAAACAACCAGGCGGGGAAGTTCGTGCCCGGCTTAAAGCGCTCGAGTTGGGAATGCGCGATGACAAAGCTCCTCTTCGCAATCTCGTCCACATCGACGCCGGGTGAGACATGCGTCGCCAGCCAGGCCCGCAACGGCCGCTCAAGTCGACGGACGATGGCCTCGAATGCGGTCAGATCGCCGGCGCGGGTCCGGCGGACCAGCGCGTCGTAGTCGATGTCGTCGTTGGGGGCGACGGCGGGCATTCGGAGGTAATAGCAGTCGGCCCTCGATGGTTACCCGGTGGGGGACGCGTTGAGAACCGCAAAACGGGGTGGAGGGTTGGCCCGAGCGCCGTTCGTGGTCCGCAGTAGCTTCCGTTTTCGGCGGGAAAACAGTCTTCTGCCAAGACGATTTCTCTGGTAGCGACCGACACCGCGAGGCATTACGAAGACTAGGTTCCCGGGCTTGGTTCAGACTTCTTGGACGAGATTGCCACGAGTGGAGACAAAGGAGTTTTCGTCCGGGTGAGGCGTCCGGACTTGCCTGTTGCTTCAGCGTTCATTCGCCGGAATCAAACCAGAAGATCCACTCCCCCGTGCAGGATGGAGCGGTGTTTGGCAACGCATTGCAACAACGCGCGCCCTTTGGCGGCTACACCGCTTCGCCGGACACCGACACCGCGAGACTGGTCCCCTTCACGTGAACCAGCGGCAGGTAGGGCTTCTTCTCCTTCAGTTCCCGCAGCGCCTTGGCGACGTCCGGCCAGACGCCGTAGTCGTGCCAGACAATCACGCCGCCCTTCGGATTGAGCAACCGGAGCGCGACGTCGGAATCGTTGACCACGAAGTCGTAGCTGTGCGCGCCATCGACAAAGATGAAGTCCATCTTTCCGTGCCAGGGCGAAAAATCGAATTTCGCGGAATCGCCGAGCTGCTGCTCGATCCGTTTCACGCAGGGGAGCGCGTTGTGCGGCGGCGAGGTGAAGCGGGCTCCGGACGAGGGTTTGTCCACGTAGCGTTTGTCGGCGCCGACGACTTCCGATGATTCCAATTCTTCGGCCGGCAGATCGAGGGTGTGGACATTGGCCTCGGAGTTGAGCGCGAGATTCAGGGTGGTGCGGCCATCGAAGGTGCCGATCTCGAATATCTCCTTCGGCTTGTGGGTGCGGCACAAGGCATTGAGCACGGCGAGTTCGGTCAGGTTGACATTGCCGTCCGCCTTGTCGGTCTCGAGGAACAGGGCGCCATTGGGTCGGCAGATCGTCGACCAGTGGACCGTCGGCAGTTTCCAGCCGACTTCGTCGGCGCGCTTCTTACGGAGTCCCAGTTTCTCCCGGACCGCGCGGCTGGCGGCGCGGAATCCGTGAGCCAACTCCCGCGAAGGGATGTAGAGGTTGTAGATCTGGAAGCGGCGCCAGGCGCTCATCAGGCCCCCGTCGGCGTTGCGACCGTTTCAAGCAGCTTCTCGATGACCTGGTCCACGCTCACGCCCTCGGCCTCGGCGCGATAGTTGACCAGGATGCGATGACGAAGCGTGGGTTGGGCGAGGGCCTTGATGTCGTCGATCGTGACATGGCTCGCCCCGCGCAGCAACGCGCGGGCCTTTCCGCCCAGCGCCAGGAACTGCGCCGCGCGCAGACCGGCGCCCCAGCTGATCCACTCATTGATGAAATCCGGCGAGCCATCCAAGCCAGGCCGGGAGGCCGCGGCCAGGCGGACGGCGTACTCGATCACTTCCTTGGCGATCGGCACCTTGCGGACCACCTCGTGAAACTGCATGACATCCTCGCCGTGAAACAGGGTCTCGATGGGCTCGGGCTTTCCGCCGGTGGTGCGGGAAACGACCTCGACCTCGTCCGCCTCGGGGAGGTAGTTGATCACCACGTTGAACATGAAGCGGTCCAACTGCGCCTCGGGCAGCGGATAGGTGCCCTCCATTTCGATGGGGTTCTGCGTGGCGAGCACGAAGAAGGGCTCCTCCAGTTGGTGCCGGACGCCGGCGGCGGTGACCTGATGCTCCTGCATGGCCTCCAGCAACGCGGCCTGGGTCTTGGGCGGCGTGCGGTTGATCTCGTCAGCCAGGATCATGTTCGCAAACACCGGGCCTTCAACGAAGATCATCTGTCGGCCCTCCTCGGTGTCTTCCAGGATCTCGGTGCCGGTGATGTCCGCGGGCATGAGATCCGGCGTGAACTGGATGCGCTGGAACTTCAGGTCGAAGATCTGCGCGACCGATTTGACGAGCAATGTCTTGGCGAGGCCGGGCGCGCCCGTAATCAAGCAGTGGCCGCCCGCAAACAACGCCGTCAGGATCTGCTCGACCACCTCCTTCTGCCCGACGATGACCTTGGACAACTCCGCGTCGATCTGCGCGCGGCTGGCGATGAGTTTCTCGACCGCGTCGCGATCGGCTTCGAAGGTCTGTTCGGCGCTTTCTTTGGCCGCGTCTTTCTTGGATGCCACGAATGTTTCCCTTCTGCTGGATTGGACCGTCGCTCGGACGGCATGTGTTCTATCTCGAAACGCCGACAAGGCCCGCAAGGTTTCGCCTTTCGCATCCGCGATGCGGGAATGGCGAACGTTACCGGGCGCGGCCGGAAACACAAACCCAAAGAAGGCGCCTTCAGAACGACGCCTGCCATTTCCGGAATGTCTCCGCCAAGGCCTTCACGCGGTCGGGTTGCGCATCCGCCAGGTTTTTCGACTCGCCCAGGTCCTTCCGCAGGTTGAACAGGCGCCAGGGTTGTTCCGGCTTTTCGCGGACGATCTTCCAGTCGCCTTGGCGGAGGGCCGCGTGATTGCGGAAGATGAAGAAGAAGGACTCATGCGGCGATTTGGCTCCCCGCGTCAGCAACGGCAGCGGATCCCGACCGTCGAAGGTCACGTCGCCGGGCAGGGTCGCGCCGGCGAGCTTCGCGCAGGCAGGCAGGAGGTCCGGCGACCAAAAGGCTTCGTCGATCACGGAACCCGGCTTGATGCGTCCGGGGAATCTCGCCATGGCGGCGACCCGGATCCCGCCCTCCCAACAGGTCACCCCCCCGTGGCGCAAGGGGTCGTTGATCCCGACATCCAGGCCCTTGCGGCCCAGCCGGAAGCCGCCGTTGTCGGACATGAAGAAGACGAAGGTGTTGTCGGCGACGCCGGCCTCGTCGAGGGAATCAAGGACACGGCCGATCGCGCGGTCCAGGGCGGTGACCACGGCGTCGTAGCGCTTCTTCGGATCGTCCTCGTCGGGCGACAGGCCGTAACGCGGGAAGGCCCAATCCGGCGCCTGGTAGATGTTCGGCTGGCCCGGCTTCTTGTTCTTCTTGCTGGGGAAGTGCGGGGCGTTGAATGGGAGATAACAGAACCACGGGCCGCCGGATTTCGATTTCCGCCCGATGAAATCGATGGCGGCGTCGGCAAAGATGTCGGTGGCGTATTCGCCCTGGCGGTGAAGCTCCTTCACGCCTTCGTACATGTCGTGTCTGCCGGCGTAGTTGTGGCTGTAGTAGTCGATGTTGCCGGAGGCGTGGCCGATGAATTCAT
>JAYPGD010000371.1:5273-6017 GCA_038126655.1 Verrucomicrobiales bacterium | reverse complement strand
CCCTGATGCTGCAGTAGACACTCACGGACATCGTCCGCCGCTACGAAAACCAGGCCCACACGGACCTCCGCCGCGCCACTTGAGCCAAATTCAGTATTGAACGCCCGGCCCAAAAGCCGAATGTTCAACGTGTCGATGGATTGAAGAAGAGTCATGAGCGCCAATGCCAATGAGATGTCGGTCGCCGTCGTGGACGGCCACGCCTGCTTGCGTATCTGCGGCCGCGCCAACTTTGCCTCCAGCGTCGACTTCCGACGCCTGATCGATGGCCTGCGCGAACAGGGCAACCGCCGCTTCCGCCTCGATCTCTGCGACTGCCTCATCATGGACAGCACCTTCCTCGGCGTCCTCGCCCGGCTCGCCCTCGACGCCCGGGACACCGACGGAGCCGACGCGCCGAAGGCCTTCGAGCTCATCAACCCCAGCGATCGCGTCGCGGGACTCCTCGACAACCTCGGCGTGCTCGACCTCTTCAACGTGACCGAAGGCGAAGGCTTCGGCGAACATCAGCTCGACGCCGTGGAGGAAGGCCCCAAACCCTCCAAGGAAGAGGCCTCCCGCAATTCCATCGCCGCCCACGAAACCCTTATCGAGGTCAACCCCGACAACGAGGCCAAGTTCAAGGACGTCATCAAATTCCTCGCCGAGGACCTGAAGAAATCGGAGTAGGGCTTCGCCGCGAAATGGCTCAAAAGGCGCACAACAAAGATTCCGTTCTTGCGCCTTTTGAGCCTCTTTGCGGCA
>JAYPGD010000371.1:0-5263 GCA_038126655.1 Verrucomicrobiales bacterium | reverse complement strand
GGCGCAAGAGGCTCAAGGCAGACAAGGGGAAGTTCAGAATGATCGACTCACCAACTTTCAATTTGGAGATAATGGTTGCTCCATCATCGGCGGAACCCGCCAAACTCAAATAAACCGACCGGGAACAACATTCTTCCTTTGCCTCCACCGCCTCCGTTATCGCCTTCTGATTCTCGTCCTCCCGGCTCACATCGACTGTACAACTGTCTTTCTGATCACTGATTTTCTGATTACTGATCACTGTCAGCCGGCTTCTCCTTGCCTCCCCATGCAGCCCCGCTAGACTGCGCGGCTCATGTCGCATCTGGGGTCGCTCAATCCACAACAGAGGGAAGCCGTCATCACCACGGATGGCCCCGTATTGATCCTTGCCGGGGCCGGCACGGGCAAGACCCGCGTCATCACCTCGCGCATCGCCTACATGATTTCACGCGGCGTCGCGCCGTCCAACGTCCTCGGCGTCACCTTCACCAACAAGGCCGCCCGCGAAATGCAGGAGCGCGTCCGCTCCCTCATTCCCAGAAAGAAACAGAAGACCAACGACGAACCGACCGAAAAGCCCACCATCTGCACCTTTCATTCCCTCTGCGCCCGGATCCTCCGCCGACATATCGAAAAACTCGGCTACAAGCGCAACTTCGTCATCTACACCGAGTCCGAACAACTGGGAGCCATCCGCAAGATTCTTAGCCACGTTTCCGCCAAGGGCGAAAAGACCGATCCCCGGCACGTCCTCAGCCTCGTCAGCAAGGTCAAGAACGCCCCTTCCGGCAAGATTCAGTTCAGCGACCCCAACGCCGCCGTCCTCATCGACCTTGTCCTCAAGCGTTACCAATCCGCGCTGAAGGCCAGCAATGCCGTGGATTTCGACGACCTCATCGGCCTGACCCTGCAGTTGTTCGAGGAACACCCCTCCTCCCTGGAAGCCTGCCGCGCGCTGTATCGCTACGTCATGGTCGACGAGTACCAGGACACCAACGGAGCCCAGTTCAAGCTCGTCAAGATGCTCACCGAGGAACACCGCAACCTCTGCGTGGTCGGCGACGACGACCAGAGCATCTACGGCTGGCGCGGTGCCGAGATCTCCAATCTCCTCGACCTGGAAAAGCATTTCCCCGAGGTGAAGGTCGTCAAACTCGAGCAGAATTACCGTTCGACCAACACGATCCTCAACGCGGCCAACGCGGTCATCAAGAACAACCCCAAACGCCGCCCCAAAAGCCTCTGGTCCGAGCAGGGCCAGGGCAGCCCCATCCTCCTCCAGACCTACACCTCCGATGAGGAGGAGGCCCAGGGCGTCGTGGACGAAATCGAGTTCAACCGCATGTCCAGGAAGATTCCCTGGGGCGAACACGCGATCCTGCTCCGGACCAACATCCAGGCCCGCGCCCTGGAAACCGCCCTCCGCAAGGAAAAGGTGCGCTACCGACTCGTCGGCGGACAAAGCTGGTTCGATCGCCGCGAGATCAAGGACTTCCTCGCCTTCATGCGCACATTGCAGAACCCGCACGACGAGGTCAGCCTCCTGCGCATCGCCAATGTCCCCGCCCGCGGGCTCAGCGACGTCACCATGGAGCGCATCCTCGCCGCCAGCCAGGAACGCAGTTGCTCGGTCTACGCCGCCATGCAGCACACTGACGTGCTCGATTCCTTCCTCACCCGCGCCCGCGAGGCCATCGGCGAGTTCGTCGAACTGATCGAGGGACACCGCACCAAGCTCGAGGTGGAGCCCGATCTGCTGCTGAGCGAATGGGCCGAGGCGTTCATGAACGAAATCGGCTACTACGACGAACTGCGCCGCTGCGAAAAAAACGAGGAGACCGCTGAAAACCGCATCCGCAGCCTCAAGGACCTCATCCAAACCCTCGACGAATACGCCCCCGGCAAACCCGACCTCGGCCGCCGACTCCAGGCTTTTCTCGAGGAGATCACTCTCGACAGCGAACGCGAATCCGACAAGGAGGACAAAGCCGACCAGGTGACGCTCATCACCATGCACAGCTGCAAGGGCCTGGAGTATCCGCACGTCTTCATCGTCGGCATGGAGGACGGTCTCCTGCCGCACACTCGTTCCAAGGAGGAAGGAACCATGGACGAGGAGCGCCGCCTCTTCTACGTCGCCATCACCCGCGCCAAGAAGACCCTTTCCATCAGCCACTGCCAGACCCGGCGCAAGTACGGCCAATCCATGCCCTGTCATCCCTCCCGCTTCCTCAAGGAACTGCCCGAGGATCTGGTCGAACGCGCCGAGGACCGCATGAGCGAACCCACCGAACAGGAACAGGGAAAAAGTCTGTTCGAATCCATGCGCGCGTCACTCGAGTAAACGTCAAAGAGAAGAGGCGGGCCGATTGCTCGGTCCGCCAGTCAACACCTCGAAGAAGAAAACCGACCGGCTCGGAAAACCGGGCGGGCGTGGGCTAGGGGCGGGAAGTTTGTCGCCGCAAAGAAGGCGGCGAGCGAAAGGATGCAACTAATCGTTTCATAGCTGCCCCACCCCTAGCAGCCCCGGCGCCAACCATCTTTTTCGCGGAATTCCCGCGTCTTTGCCCCCCGAATGAAACAAGGCGGAAAAGGAATGGCCCTTTCTGATCAGCCGCTCCGGTCAATTCTGCACAGGCTGCTCGCCCTTCCCCAGATTCAACCCAACGGAACAAGCTCCCCTGATTCGATCGACCGCTCCTCCGCCTCACAGATCTCCAACGCCGTCAACCCATCCTGCGGCGACACCAGGGTCGGAGCCTGCCCCGAATCGATTGCGGCGAGCAGATGCTCAATCTCACCGACAAATCCATCCTTCCCCTCCAGCTTCAGCGTCTGCGGTTCCTTCCCGTCTTCAAACAGCTTCAACGCCTCCTCGCCGCGCGACATGTCGTAGTCCAGCGTCGCCCGTTCGAAGTTCACCGTGTAGGCCATATTGAATCCGAATCCCGGCGTCATGTGCCAACCGCCCTCCGCATTCACGACCGCGCCGGATTCGAAGCGATACTGACTCATCACGTAATCGTAGGCGCCGCTCACCTTGGCGTAGCCGGTGGAATACACGCTCTTCGGCCGACCAAAACAGTGATTCACAAAGTCGACATCATGAATGTGCAGGTCAAGCAGCGCGCCGCCGGACTTCGAGCCGTCCAGGAAGAACTTCTGCCCCCAGGCCGGCGGTTCTCCGACACGACGAAACCGCGCCGCTTCCACCCTGCCGTAGCGGCCGTCCTCAATCGCGTCCTTCACCAGTTTCCATTCCGGCCAGAAACGGAGGCACATCGCCGGCATCAGATGCCCCTCCGAGCCTTCGGCGGCCTCGATCATCTGACGCGCCTCCTCGGAATTGCGCGCCATCGGCTTCTCACACAGCACGTGCTTTCCGGCCTTCAACGCCGCAATCGCAAAAGGCGCGTGATAGGCCGTCGGCGTGCAGATATCGATCATCTGGATCTCCGGATCGGCGAGCATCTCCTCGAATTCGCGGAACGCCTTGATCTGGCTCATGTCGAGCTTGATGGGATCGTCGTCGCCAAGGTTGCCCGCAACGTCGGAGAAATCGCCGTCGAGATGACGCCCGCTTGGATTGCACAGGGCCGCGATGCGGATGCCGTCCACCTCGCGATATGCTTTGAGATGGGTCACGGCCATGAAGCCGAGCCCGACAATGCCAACGTTGATCATGATCAGTCCTTCTTCTCCTGTTTCTCCCCTGAGGTCTTATTCTCCTTCGTGGCTGAATCCGCCTTGGAGACCGCGGCCTCCACGCGCTTCTTCGGCCAGCGCCTGAGACCGTGCTGAAGCAACAACCGCCACACCATCCAGATGGCCTCCCACACGATGTGGCCGGACATCTTGGAGCAACCATGCTCCCGATCGGCAAAGACGATCGGAACCTCCGCGACGCGCATCCCCTGCCGCCAGATCTTGTGGGTGAGTTCGATCTGGAAGCTGTAGCCGTTGGACTTGATGGCGCTGATGTCCAGCGACTCCAGCGCGCGCCGCCGGAAACACTTGTAACCGCCGGTCGGATCCGAAATCGGCAGGCCGGTGATCATCCGCACATACATTCCCGCCCCCATGCTCAGGATCAGTCGCGACAACGGCCAGTTGATGACGCGAATGCCGTTCTTGTAGCGCGTGCCCAGGACCAGATCCGCATCCTTGGCCGCATCAAGGAAACGCGGGATGTCGTCCGGGTTGTGGGAGAAGTCCCCGTCCATCTCCATGATGAACTCGTAATCCCGCTCCAGAGCCCAAAGAAAACCGTCGCAATAGGCGCGCCCGAGTCCGTTCTTCACCTTGCGGTGCATGACATGAATCTCGGGATGCTTCGCGCTCAACTCATCCGCCAACGCCCCCGTCCCGTCCGGCGAGTTGTCGTCCACGATCAACATGTCGACCTTCACCGGCAACGAGAGAACACGCTCCACCAACTTGGGAAGGTTCTCCTTCTCATTGTAGGTGGGGGTGATGACAAGGGCGTCGTGCGGCATGATCAGCGGGGATTGCGCGGGCAAATAATCAGTTCAACGGGCAAATGGCAAATGGCAAATGGCAGATGCTGTGCTCTTCACGAAGTGTTGTCCATTCGACCGCCCAACAGCCGGACAGTTCAATCCCCGGGCAGCAGTGGCTGCAACGGACAGGTCTCGCAGCGGGGATTGCGGGGACGGCAATGATCCTTGCCCACCATCACCAACTGGGCGTGATAGTCCCGCCAGTAGTCAAGCTGCGCGTCTCCGCGTTTCTGGCTCAACGCCCCCGCGCACAACTCCTGCAACTCATGATAGTCAGCCTCCTCGCCGCACCAGCCATGCCGGGAGAAGATCCGCTTGGTATAGGCGTCGATGACGAAGCTGTGATGCTCCGCAGCGTAGAGCAGCATGCTGTCCGCCGTTTCGGGGCCGATGCCGTTGATGCCCAGCAGGCGTTCCCGAACCAGCGCGGTCTCGCCTTCCATCAACCGCCCCAGACTCCCGCCGCATTCCTCGACGATGACCTTCAGAAAGGACCGCAACCGCCGCGCCTTCACATTGAAATACCCCGCCGGCCGGATCAGTTCCGCGAATTCCGCTTCCGGGAGCGCATACATCTTACGCGGCGAAAGAACGCGCGCCCGCTTCAGATTGACAATGGCCTTCTCGACATTCGTCCAGGCGGTGTTCTGCGTCAGCATCGCGCCGACGCAGATTTCAAACGGCGTGTCTCCCGGCCACCAGCCCTGATGCCCGAACCGGCACCGCATCAGATCATACGCCGTCCGCAAGTCTTTGGTCTT
>JAYPGD010000370.1:3872-6030 GCA_038126655.1 Verrucomicrobiales bacterium | reverse complement strand
CCCTGGCGCCCGAACTGAGCTTCTCCAAAAACTCAAACGTCTTGTCGATCCCTATGCGGCTACTCACAGTCCTTCTTGATTTTGCTAAGTGTGCGGTCGAGTTTTTCCAGGCTGCCCACGGCGGCGTTCACGCTGGCGAGCAGTTCCTCCATGTAGACACGCTCAAATTCCTGCGCCTTGCCGTCGCGCCAATGCTCCCGGGTTTCCTTCCAACGCCGGATGATGTCCTTGGTCAGGGCGGCCAACCGGGCCCTGCTCCCCGCGGCGCTCATGCCGCGTCCTCCCCGACCGTGTCCGTATCCGTATCCGTGTCCGATTCGAAATCGCCCATTGTCTCATCGCGTTTCACCCGTTCCCGCGCCGCATTCACGTCGATCCCGCCGGCCTCGGCATAGTCGTTCAGCGCCTTGACAGCCTCGGTGAGGAAGCGGATGGCGTCCTTCATGTCCTTGTCCAACACGGCCCCGAGTTTGTCCACTTTCTTGGAATCCGGCATGACCATCGATTCGAAACGCCGGTTCCAGTCCTTCACCAGGCGCAGCTTGGCCTCGGCCTCGTCCACCGTGCGCTTGGCCTCCTCGACCGCCCAACGCTGGACCGTGGAGGAGTCCGTCAACTGCGAGATCTCCGCGCTGAACAGCTCCTGCTGCTTCTCCTGCCAGTCCAGATAGCGGCGTTTGTGCTCGCCCCGCCAATAGGTCATCATGTCGTACTGAAGCCAGAACTTCGTGCGCTGGGTCTCGCCGGTCACCTCATCCACCGTGGCCTTGGTCTTTTCCACGTAGCTGATCAGCGCCGTGCGGAAACGCTCCAGCGCATGAACTGAGGTGATGTTCGCTTTCTCCGCCATGTGTCGGATGTCCGATTATCCCGGCGACCGTCGCGCCCTGCCCGCCGCCAATCCGAAAACCGGCCTAATGCTGGTCCAGATAATCCTGGATCCGCTGCGCCTTGCGCATCAGGAAGGGGGCGTGCGCATTGGAGACCTCGATGAATTTCTTCAACGCCTTCATGGTCGACTTGAACTCCTCGGCGAACTTGTAGTGCTCCTGGTCCTGCCAGGTGTCGCCCAGCGCCGAGAAGCGCGCGACAAGCGATGACATTCCTTGCTGCAGGTCGCCGTTGAATCGTTTCAATTCCTCAGCGAACCGCCGCACCTCTTCGGGTTCCATGATGGCCTTTGGCATACGCGGTATCTCTTAAATGCCACAGGATGCCCCGGCAAGCAAATGCGACCAAGGCGTACGCATGAGTCAACAACCGCGACAGCTTCACAGATGTAGCGTCGGCTGTCTCAGCCGGGAAGCAGAACAATTATGCGAAGGCAATCGACTGCTCTCACAGAGAGCGCGCTGCAACTCGCCTTAGGGGGCCCTTGCAACTCATGCGTAAGCCTGCAAATGCGACGGCTGCGGCGCGCATTCCTTCGAAACAAGGCGCCTTCCTCTCCCTGGAATTGAACAAATCTCCGGCCAATGAAGTCCGATGCTTCGTCGGGAATAATCCGCCCGGCCGGTCGTCGAAAAAGAGTTGTTAAGCCCGAAGCCGCCGATATATTCGGCAGTCCTTCAAAGGGTCGCCCCCGAAGAAGGACGCAGAAATGAACAATTTGTCCCGTTTGGCGGGGCGAACGCACAGAACCCAAAACCGAAAACAAACAGCATAATCAGTATGAAGAAACTCATCGCACTGCTTGCCACCGTGATGCTCGCGTTCAGCGCCGCCGCCGGCGAATACGCCGACATCAGCGTCAACGACCTCGAGAAGGCCATCAAGGCCGGCAAGGTCACCGTCATCGACGTCAATGGAGCCAAGTCCTTCCAGAAGGGGCACATCCCGGGCGCCATCGCGTTCAAGAACGCCAACGAGCTCAAGAACAAGCTCCCCAAGGAAAAGGACGCCCTGATCGTCGCTTACTGCGGCGGCCCCAAGTGCTCCGCCTACAAGCGCGGCGCCTCCGCGGCCGAGAATTTGGGCTACACCAACATCAAGCACCTCTCCGCCGGCATCTCCGGCTGGAAGTCCGCCGGCAAGAAGCTCGAGAAGAAATAAGCCTTCCCGAACTCTTACCTTGCAAAACGTCCCGGTCCTGGACCGGGGCGTTTTTTTTTTGTTCAAAAAGCGGACGCCCAATAGGAAGCTTTACGATACGGGTAAC
>JAYPGD010000370.1:0-3862 GCA_038126655.1 Verrucomicrobiales bacterium | reverse complement strand
TCACAAAGCGGATTGGAACAAGGCATCCGATCCTCCTTGAACCGAGACGCAGCTCCCCCCTCTTCCCCCGCCCTCACGAAGGCGCAAACAGTGACGCAAAAGTTGAGAATGACAGGCTCATTGCCAAGAACCCCGTAGCAGCCGACGTGAGGCTTGCCGCGCCGTAGCGCTCGAAGGCGGGGGGACTCATCCCAACCGGCGAAGGGATGGGATGGGCGTGCAGTGAATCTGGCGAAAGCGTTTTGTGACAACGCCCGAGCAGTTGTTACAGGGATTAACCCGGATACCCCCATTGTTCGAAACAATGCCGCCATTCCTGCGAGATCCGGTTCCGCAGATCCGCGGGCAATGCGGGGAACGTGTTTTTTTGATACCCCTTGATGGACGTGATGTAGTCGATGAGGGAGGGTTCCGCTGAGGTGAAATCGGGCAGGTCGAGCGAATTATAGATCTGCTGCAATTGGAGCAAGGGATCCTGTTCCAACGCCTCGAAAGAGAGTTCGTGCAGGCGGCTGGCGGGGATCAGATCGCGCTCCTCGAAGTAGACCTCGTACATGGTCCGGTATTGGCGCAGTATCCATTCATCGAGATTGGCGAGATCGGGTCCGTGAAGACCGTGCATCCGAAAGTTGGCGATCAGCATTTTTCGGGTGGATTGGAACACGTCAAACGGGTTCCGGCGAATGTGGATGAACTTCGCCTCAGGAAACAACTCCAGCAGGAGCCGAATGCGACAGGTATGGGGCGGCGACTTGAGAATGAGGGGGCGTTGAAGCTTCCAGGTCACCCGCTTCAGAAAGATCTGGAATGCCGTTTTCCAGATCTCAATCTCATCGACGTCCACGTCGCGAAAGGTGAGATAGCGCTGGTAGTGATCCCAACGGCGGGGAAACGGGATCCCCATGCAGGGTGACATGCCGGTCAGGATGGCCAGGGCGAACTCCTCCTCCTGCGGTGAACGCATCGTCCATTCGATGTTATCCATGGGGCGGTGCCGGGGTAGGAACCAGTCGAAGATTCGCGAGTGGAGAGGTTCGGTGGTGAGGAAGGTGTGGGGGAACAGGACCTGGTAGTTATTGGGATAGGCGAACCGTTGGTCGATGGTGAGCAGGTTGTGAAGATGGGTCGTGCCGCTGCGCCAATGTCCGAGGATGAACAAACGGGGCGCGATCCGTGCGTCTTTGGCGCATGAGGCGTGACGCAGTTCTTCGAACCAACCGAAGAGGCTGTTTTGAGCCCCTTGGCAGGCGATGGCCATGGCCCGGGGAAAGCTGGCTGGCGCGATCTGGAAGCGATTCTCCCGGAGGAGCCGGATCCAGTCGTTGAATCGGAGACCTCCGAGAAATCCGGGGCCGAAGCGCCTTAGGAATGTGTCGCGCCATGTCGGTTCCGGCATCATGTCTCCTCCCACCCCGCCCCGATCCGCCATTTGCTCGTTGTCGCGCCTTCCTCCTGCATGAATGATCACCATCCGCAATAGGGCTGATTCCCGCAAGACCAGGATGCGTGACTTCGGCGTCGCTCCATTTGCCTCGACACAGAAACGGAGCGGTTGCCATGCTCGGTCCCGCATGAAACGCCTCTTTGCTCCAGTCCAGGTCACGCTCGCACTCGCCACGGCCAACCTCGCCGCCGCCTCCCACGACGTCGTCATCTACGGGGGAACCTCCGCCGGCGTCATTGCCGCGGTGCAGGCCAAGAAGATGGGCAAGTCGGCGATCATTGTCTGCCCGGACAGGCATCTGGGCGGGCTGAGCAGCGGCGGACTGGGCTGGACGGACACCGGCAACAAGGCCGTCATCGGCGGACTGGCCCGGGAGTTCTATCACCGCATCTGGCGCCACTACAACGAGGACGCCGCCTGGAAATGGCAGGCGCGCGAGGCTTACGGAAACAAGGGCCAGGGCAACAAGGCCATCGATGGCGAGCAGCGCACGATGTGGATCTTCGAACCCCACGCCGCCGAGGCCGCCTTTGAGAGCTTCATCCGCGATTACGACATCCCGGTCCATCGCGATGAGTGGCTGGACCGGAAAGACGGCGTCAGCAAGCAGGCTGGCCGCATTGTCTCAATCAGAATGCTCAGCGGGAAGACCTACTCCGGGAAAATGTTCATCGACGCCACCTACGAAGGCGACCTGCTGGCCGCGGCGGGCGCGGATTACCACGTGGGGCGTGAATCGACCGACACCTATGGCGAGGAATGGAACGGCGTGCAGACCGGCGTGCTGCATCACAAGCACCACTTCGGCGCGGTCAAGGAGAAGATCAGCCCCTACAGGATCCCGGGCGATCCCAGCAGCGGCGTCATCCCGCGCGTCAGCGCGGACCCGCCCGGCGAGTTTGGTTCGGGCGACAAGCGCATCCAGGCCTACTGCTTTCGCATGTGCCTGACGGATCACGATCCGAACCGCGTCCCCTTCCCCAAGCCCGAGGGTTACGACGCTTCGCAATACGAGCTTCTGCTCCGCATCTTCAAGGCCGGTTGGCGGGAGACCTTCCGCAAGTTCGACCCCATCCCAAACCACAAGACCGACACCAACAATCATGGCCCGATGTCGACGGACAACATCGGCTACAACTATGACTACCCCGAGGCCTCCTACGAGGGCCGCCGCGAGATCATCAGGGAACACGAAACCTACCAGAAGGGCTGGCTCTGGTTCATCGCCAACGATCCCCGCGTGCCCGAAGAAGTGCGCGCGGCCATGAGCCGATGGGGCTTGGCCAAGGACGAATTCACCGACAACGGCAACTGGCCGCACCAGATCTACGTGCGCGAGGCGCGTCGCCTGATTGGAGAGTTCGTCATGACCGAGAACGAACTGCTTAAGAAGCGGCCCACGCCGGATTCCGTCGGCATGGGCTCCTACACCATGGATTCCCACAACGTGCAGCGTTACATCACGCCCGAGGGTTACGTGCAGAACGAGGGCGACATCGGCGTCTCCACCCGCGGCCCTTACGAAATTGCCTATGGTTCCCTCGTTCCCAAACGCGGACAAGGCGACAACCTGCTCGTCCCGGTCTGCGTCTCCAGCTCGCATATCGCCTTTGGCTCCATCCGCATGGAGCCGGTCTTCATGATTCTTGGCCAATCCGCCGCCACGGCGGCCGTCATGGCCATCGACGACAAGCTCAATGTTCAGGATGTCCCCTACCCCCGGCTCAGGGAGCGCCTCCTCAAGGACGGCCAGGTCCTGTCCGCCAAGGGGATCGTTCAGGTTGCCGCGAACGGCCTCGATCCCAGGAAGCTCAAGGGCGTGGTGGTCGATGATTCCGACGCCAAGCTGAAGGGCAACTGGACCCACAGCGGCGCCGCAAAGAAGTTCGTCGCCAGCGGTTACCAGCACGACGGGGCCCTCCGCGACGGCTCCTGCGCCGCGACCTTCAGCGCCAAGCTGCCAGCCTCCGGCCGCTACGAGGTGCGGCTAGCCTCCCCGCACAACAACAACCGCGCCACCAACACCCGGATCGAAATCCGACACGCCAACGGCGTTGAAATCAAGCGGGTCAACCAGCGCAAACAACCGCCCATCGACGCCTTGTTCATCTCGCTGGGAGTGTTTGAATTCAGGAAGGGCGGCGAGGCTTCCGTGACCCTGAGCAACCAGGACGCCGATGGCTACGTCATCGCCGACGCCGTGCAGTTCCTGCCGGTCAATTGATTGCGGCTTTGAAGCCGCGGCCGAAGGCGGAGGGAACGACGAAACCCTATCACCGCACGCGTGCTCAAGTTCCCCGCCTAGGGCTTACGGGTCCGGGTAGCGGGGGGGGATTACTCTCCCCCCGCCCCCGCAGATCCGCACGAGCGAATTTCCCGCATACGGTTCCTCCAGGTCTGGTTTCACTCAGGGCTTGT
>JAYPGD010000369.1:2814-6076 GCA_038126655.1 Verrucomicrobiales bacterium | reverse complement strand
GCCGCTTCCGCGGCGCCAACGGCCGTTTTTTTCTCGCCAAGCGTTGGGATCGGCGGCATACAGTCCCCCCTTCATTTTCCATGACTGAACAAATTGTCATCCTCGATTTCGGGTCCCAATACACGCAGGTCATCGCGCGGCGAATCCGTGAGTGCAATGTGTATTCGGTGATCCTGCCGTTCAACACGCCGGCCAGGAAGATTGCGGCGCTGAAACCTGCGGGCCTGATTCTTTCGGGCGGACCTTCGAGCGTCTATGCGAAGACTGCGCCTCACCCGGATCCGGGCATTTTCAAGCTCAAGGTTCCGGTGTTGGGCATCTGTTACGGCCTGCAGTTGATGGCGCATTTCCTGAAGGGGAAGGTGGAGCCGAGCGACAAGCGCGAATTTGGGAAGGGGACGTTGGCGGTCAAGGACAAGGCCTGCCCGTTGTTCAAGAAACTGCCCAGGTCGCTGCAGGTGTGGAATTCGCACGGCGATCGTCTGACGAAGCTGCCCGCGGGTTTCAAGGCGGTGGCCACCACGGACAATTCGCCGAACGCGGCGGTGGAGAATCGCGCGAAGAGGATGTATGGGCTGCAGTTCCACCCGGAGGTCGTGCACACGCCCAAGGGGATGCGGATCATTGAGAACTTCGTTCATGGAATCTGCGGTTGCTCCAAGAGTTGGTCGATGCGCGGATACATCGAGCAGGCGGTCGAGGAGATCCGGAATCAGGTCGGCGACGCGGAGGTGATCCTGGGGCTCAGCGGCGGCGTGGATTCCAGCGTGGCGGCGGCGCTGTTGCACAAGGCGATCGGCGATCAGTTGACCTGCATCTTCGTGGACAACGGACTTCTGCGCGCCAACGAGGTGCAGGCGGTGAACGACCTGTTCGCGACCCACTTTCAAATAAGGCTGCAGACGGCGCGCTCGGCGGGGGAATTCCTGAGGAAGCTCAAGGGCGTCACCAATCCCGAGCGCAAGCGCAAGATCATCGGGCGCACCTTCATCGAGGTGTTTCAACGCGAGGCGAAGAAGATCAAGAAGGCGAAGTTCCTCGCGCAGGGCACGCTTTATCCGGACGTGATCGAGTCAGTGCCGATCGACGGGAATCCCGCGGCGTTGATCAAGAGCCACCACAATGTGGGAGGTTTGCCGAAGAAGATGAAGCTCGAGTTGGTGGAGCCGTTGAAGTGCCTGTTCAAGGACGAGGTCCGCGAGTTGGGGCTGGCGTTGGGCATGCCCAGGGAGATGGTTTTCCGGCAGCCGTTTCCGGGGCCGGGCCTGGCGGTGCGCATTCTCGGCGACATCACCAGGGTGCGTTGCGATGTGCTGCGCAAGGCGGACTCGATCGTGATCGAGGAAATGAAGAAGAGCGGTTGGTATTACAAGGTCTGGCAGAGTTTTGCCGTCCTGTTGCCGGTGCGCAGCGTCGGCGTCATGGGCGATGAGCGCACCTATGAGGACACCGTCGCCATCCGCGTCGTGGAATCCAAGGACGGCATGACGGCGGACTGGGTCAAGCTGCCGGCGGAATTGCTGGAGACGATGTCCAATCGCATCATCAACGAGGTCAAGGGGGTCAATCGAGTGTGTCTCGACATCTCGAGCAAGCCGCCGGCGACGATCGAATGGGAGTGAGGCAGGCGCGCGGAGGATTTCTTGATCGGGGCGGACACGGGAGGCGGAGGTTGTTGGTTCCGCCATTGGGGGTGTTTCCCGAAGCAACGGCGGCGATCAGCGCGGCGTCGGGACTGGGGGCTTCATGAATGGATTGCTGCCCGGTTTTCTCCAATCAATACGGCAAAGGATCTGATCAGATTGGGCAGGGATCACGACGGCGGCTACCTGGTTTCCCGAAGTGATGTCGACGCCTCGGACACATTGCTCAGCCTGGGCGTCAATGACGACTGGAGTTTTGAAGAGGATTTCTGCGGCTGCCGGGACGTCGATGTTCTCGCCTATGACGCGTCGGTCGGACCGGGGCATTTCCTCAAGCAGGCGATCAAGTCGGCTCTGAAGGTTTACAATCCCGCATTGCTTTGGAATTCGCTGCGGGTCTTTTCCTCGTACTTCCGCTTTTTCAGGGGGCGGCGCCGGCATGTCATGAAGTTTGTCGGGCATGATTTTGGCGGGCTCCATTGTTCGATGGGCGCGGTCCTTGACGCGACAGAATCCACCAATCTTTTTTTGAAGATCGATATTGAGGGGGCGGAATACAGGGTATTGGACGACCTGGTTCAGAATGCGGACCGAATCCGGGGGGCGGTGATCGAGTTCCATGATTGCGATCTGCATTTGGAAAGAATTGAGTCGTTTGTCAGGGAGTTCAGATTGCCCGTTGTCCATATCCACGCGAACAACCACCTCCCGGTGGCGGCTTCCGGGGCAATGCCGTTGGCCTTGGAATTGACCTTCAGTGGAAGTGCAGTGACCGGGGCCGGCGCGGAACTCCCTCATGAGTTCGACAGGCCGAACAACCCGGCGGTTGAGGAGATTGTCCTGAGAATTGACCGGTCGGTCGAGCGCGGGGCGGGAGGCGTTGTGAATCAGACAATTGAGGCGTGATCCGAAGAAGGAACGGGTTTAGTATTCGGGCAGAAACGAACACAACCTCCAACGGAAGGAATTCCATGAAACTTGAAGCAACCCGCGTCCCGGTCTGGGCCGCCGCCATCGACGATCAACCCGCCGCGCTGGCGCAGAAGCTGGAGGCGTTGGCGGAGGCCGGCGCCGATCTGGAATTCATCCTGGCCCGCCGCGCGCCGGAGGATCCGGGGCAGGGCGTGGTGTTCGTCTCGCAGCTGAGGGGCGGAAGCAACTGAAGGCGGCGGCGGAGGCCGGTTTCTTCCGGACGGATGCCCTGCATTCCATCCGGGTCGTCGGTCGGGATCGACCGGGGATTGGCACGGCGATCACCCGCGCAGTGGCTGACCCGGGCGTGAATCTCCGAGGCTATTCGGGATCGGTGATCGGCTCCCGCTTCATCGGTTATGTCGCGCTGGACGATTTGGATGAAACGGCGAAGGTTGTTCGGGCCTTGCGGAAACTTTGAAGCGGCGCGGTTCCCGGGCGCGTGCGGCAGGGTTTCAGTCCGGGAGCAGTTCCCGGACGGCATGGAAGGCTTGTTCCACACTGATGCCGACCAGGCCGGGGCCGCCGTGCAGCAGAGTCATGCGGTCGTTGCGCGGGCTCCAGACGTCGGCGTTGCTGGGCCCCCAGAGGACCACGCCGGGAAGCCCGACCGCCGCCGCGAGGTGGGTGATGCCGGAATCGTGACC
>JAYPGD010000369.1:0-2804 GCA_038126655.1 Verrucomicrobiales bacterium | reverse complement strand
GCAGTGTTTCAACCAGCGCGCCGTTTCGGCCAGGGGGCGGTTGCGCAGGAGGCATTGACGATCCCTCGGCAGTTCGACGGCCAGCGCGTCCAGGCGGTCTCCTTCCGATTCGCCGCCGACAATCATCAAATTGGCCGAGGTTGCCTCGACGATTCGGCGGAGCAATTCGCTCCAATTGTTCTCCGGCCAGTTCTTGGATTCGCTGCCGCTGCCGGGATGAACGGCGAGCCAGGTTGAGTCATTCCCAAGGGTTTTGTCGGCGCCGGATTCCATCCAGGGCTGGACCTCGATGCGGGGCGTCGTTTCCGCGTCGAAAATGGCGAGGCGTTCCAACGGCTTCAGGAAGGTTTCGGCGGCGTGGAGGCCGTCGTCTTCCGCGGGGCGGTGAGGCCCGGCATGGAATTGCGCCAGGGAGCAGCGCGCGACATTGCACTGAAAGAACCCGTCGGGATCGTAGAGGTAGGAGATGATGATGTTGAAATCCTCGAAGAACGCGGACTGGTCGGGGTCGAGATCGCCGTTGCGGGCAAAGAATCCGGCGAGCGGGCGAGCGTCGATGGGGTGGGCGGCGTCGACCAGTCCTCCGACTTCGGCGATCTGGACAATATGGGGATAGCCGAGAACCTCGATCCGCGTGTGCGGGAACATGCGGCGCAGCGCGGACAGGACGGGGAGGGTCAGGATGAAGTCGCCGATCGCGCCGCCGCGAATGACCAGGATCTTGCCTTGGGTTCCGCTCATGCGCCGCGAAAAACGGTCAACCCGAGCGCGATCAGGAACAGTCCGAAGCCGGCCTTGACGCCGGCGGCGAGTTTGAGTCGCTGCTCGTCGGCCACGGCCCAGTCGATGAGGTCGCGCATCCGCCAGGGGGAGATCGTCCACCACATGCCGCAGACGATCATGACATAGGCCCAGACCGCGAAGATCAGCCGCCACTGCGTGTCGACCCAGCGGGAGAGATCGAGGACATATTTGGCGAGGAGCATCAACAGGATCGCCAGTCCGCGCACGGGCAGGAAATCGGTCACGTAGATGCAGATCATGACTCCGACCGCGCCGAAGCCGATCATCATGGGCTTCTTGAAGGCGAGAAAGTCGGCGGTCTGTTCGAGGTTCAGGTTGTGGAGGAACCAGGCGGTCGCGAGTCCCATCAACACATAGCCGAGGGGGAGGTTGCGGGGAAATTTCGGGGCCAGTTCCCTCACTTTCTTCGGATTCAGAAAGACGTAGATATTGGCCAGCGCCGTGATGATGCCCAGAAGGATGCTGAACTTGGAGAGTGTCATGACGGTGCGGAGGTTCAGTCGAGGTTGACGATGGCGGGATCGCCGTAGAGCGTGAAGGAGCCGGCGCGGGTGATCTTGACGTCCATCAACTGGCCGATGTGGCGGTCGGCGCCTTCGAAGATGACGATCTTGTTGGAGCGGGTGCGGCCGGAGAGACGCTCCGGATTCTTGCGGCTGGGGCCTTCGACCAGAATTTGATACGTGTCGCCAACGCAGCGTTGGTAGCGCTCGGAGCCCTGCCTGTTCATGAGGTCGAGCAGTCGGGCGTGTCGTTCGTCGATGACTTCCTGCGGCAGTTGGTCCGGCATCTTTTCAGCGGGGGTGTCGCGGCGTTGGGAGTATTTGAAGATGAACGACTGGTCGAACTGCGCCTCCTGCACGAGGCTCAGGGTCTGCTCGAAGTCCTCATCCGTCTCGCCGGGAAAGCCGACGATGATGTCGGTGCCGACCCCGATGCCCGGCGCGGTCCGGCGAAGCTTTTCCACGATCTCCAGGAACTTCTCCCGGGTGTAGATGCGGTGCATGAGGCGGAGGATCCGATTGCTGCCGCTTTGGACGGGGAGGTGGGCGTGTTCGCAGAGTTTGGGCAGCCGGCCGTAGGCCTCGATGAGGTCGTCGCCATAGCCCTTGGGATGCGGCGAGGTGAAGCGGATGCGCTCCAGGCCGTCGATCTCGTGCACGGCTTCCAACAACTGCACGAAGGCGGTCTTCCGTTCTTTTTTGGGGTAATCCTTCCGGCCATAGCTGTTGACGATCTGGCCGAGGAGGGTGATTTCCTTCACGCCCTTGGCGACGAGTTCGCGGCTTTCGTCGACGATCTCGTCGATGGGACGGCAGCGCTCGAGTCCGCGGGTGTAGGGGACGATGCAGAAGGTGCAGAACTGGTTGCAGCCCTGCATGATGCTGACGAAGGCGGTGACCGATTTGTCGGCGCCGGAGCCGGCCAGGAGGTGTTCCTTGATGGTTCCCTCGCTGCCTTCCTCGGCCTCGGTGTCCACCACCTTGTCGCGCTTTCGGGAAATCAGGTCGTCCAGGTATTCGCCGGTGCGATGGAACTTCTGGGTGCCCAGGACGAGATCGACATCAGGAAGTTTGTCGATGAGTTCCTTGCCGCGGCTCTGGGCCATGCAGCCCATGAAGCCGAGGACGACATTGGGGCGGCTGCGGCGGGTCTCCGCGGCGAGATTCTGCATCTTGCCGATAGCCTTTTGCTCGGCCGAGTCCCGCACGCTGCAGGTGTTGAGCAGGATCACATCCGCCGCATGTTCGGACGCAGCCACGGTATAGCCTTTCGACACGAGTTGGGCCGCGACCGCTTCGGAGTCGCGCTCGTTCATCTGGCAACCGTAGGTTTTGATGTAGACGCTGGGCATGTTGCTGTTGGGCGGCGGGGACCGCCAAGTTCAACAAAGCGGGTGAACCTACGGCGCTGAAAATGCGATGAAAAGCGCGAAAAGGCGGGTCAGACAATCGTTGTCAGCGACATGCCCGTCTGCTACACAAGCCGGTCTCAACCGC
>JAYPGD010000368.1:951-6081 GCA_038126655.1 Verrucomicrobiales bacterium | reverse complement strand
GCGCCTGTTCAATTTTTCAACAGCCTGCTAGTCTCCCGCCTTTCCGACCGCGCGAACACAATCGAGTTGATGAACGACGACCAGAAAGACGAGCAGAAGGCGGCGTCCGCCGCAAAGACCGGGGCATCCGATTCCAAGGATGTTCATCGGTTGAAGCTTGGCGGTCGTGAATTCATCCTGGTCGGCACGGCGCACATTTCGAGGCAGTCGGCGGAACTGGTGCGGCGGGTGATTGAGGAGGAGAAGCCGGACACGGTCTGCGTGGAGTTGGATCAACGGCGTTACGAGACGATTTCGAATCCGAACCAGTGGGAGAAGTTGAACCTGCTGGAGGTGATCAAGAAGAAGCAGTTGCCGACCCTGGTCGTCCAGTTGGTTCTGGCGTCCTATCAGAAGCGGATGGGGGAGCAGCTTGGCGTGTTGCCGGGGACGGAGCTGCTGGAGGCGACGAAGGCGGCGACGGAAAATGACATTCCCTTTGAGTTGTGCGACCGGGATGTCGGGATCACGTTGAAGCGCGCCTGGCGGAACACGGGTTTTTTCAAGCGCATGTGGCTGTTGTCCTCGGTTCTGGCCAGCATCTTCGAACCGGCGGAAGTTTCGGAGGAGCAGATTCAGGAGATCAAGGATCAGGACGCGCTGAGTGAGATGCTGAAGGAGATCGGCGAGGCGGCCCCGACGATGAAGGGCGCCTTGATCGACGAGCGCGACGAATACATGGCTGAGAAGATCCGGGCCGCCAAGGGCGACAGGGTTGTCGCGGTGGTCGGCGCCGGGCACGTGCAGGGCATGATCGAACATCTGCGGGAGGAGCGGAAGGCGGATATAGGGAAATTGGAGGAACTGCCGCCGCCCTCGCACTTCTGGCGCAATTTCGGCATCGCTATTCCATTGGTGATCATCGGCAGCCTGGTTTACATCGGTTACACGAAGGGCTTCGACCAGGCCATGAGCAATCTTTGGTTCTGGGTGTTGGTGAACAGCATTCCGACCGCGTTGGGGGCCTGCATCGCGCTGGCGCATCCCCTGGTGATCCTGGCGGCGTTTCTGGTGGCGCCGTTCACCAGCCTGACGCCGGTTGTGGGCGCGGGCATGATCACCGCCTTCCTGCAGGCCTGGCTCAAGCCGCCGCGGGTCTATGAACTGGAACAGGCGGGCGAGGACCTGACGAAGTTCACCCACTGGTGGACCAACCGCCTGCTGCGCGTGTTCCTGACCTTCTTCCTGCCCGGGTTTCTGGGCGCCATCGCGACCTGGGTGGGCGTGACCAAGATCCTGAACAGCGCCGCGGGGTAGTCGCGGGATTCAACCCTGCGCGCACCCGATGCACACGACGGCCTCCGGTTGGATCTCCAGCCGTTCTTCGGCGATCGGTTTCTTGCAGCGGACGCAGATTCCAAAGCGGCCTTGGCGGATGCGTTTGAGCGCCTGTTCCACGGCCTTGAGGCGATCCTTCTGCCGCTGCTTGAGCTCCATCGCGGTCTGCTGGGCGTAGATGGCCTCCATGCGGGCGATGCGGCCGATGGATTGCTCCAGCGAGACAGGCTCGGAATCCTCGGTGTTGGTCTCGATGGCGGTCTCGAGTTCGGCCTCGAGTTCCTCGAGCTTCCTTTGAAAGTGTTGGATGCGCAGCGGGTCCATGGGCGGTGATCGAATGACGGGAGAATAGGCGCTTGAGGTCGGATTGGGAAGTCGAGGCTGGCGGGGGGATCCTTCGAGCCATTCCATGGGGGAGGCGTTGCTCGAAGCGTTCTGTCGTTTCGGGGCGACCTCACGCAAACAGCGCATCGACGGTGAGATGAAACCCGGGCAACCGATCGTCCTGCAGTGACTCGCCGCCCGCGAAGATGCCGCGAAGCGCGAGGCCGTGCGGCGTGGCGTGGTAGATCTCGGCGTTGTTGTAGCGCGGGTCGATCATCCAGACGCGGGGAGTCTGCGCTCTCTCATACAGACGCTTCTTGATGACGGTGTCGGGGCTGTGGTCGCGGGCGTCGATGACCTCGGCGACCAGGTAAGGGCGTCCGGTTGAAACGTCGAGGATGGTCAGGTCGGGGTGGACCCAGTCGCCGGGCGACAATTCGAGGAGTGTGCGTCGCGCGATCGGCCGAAGATCCGGGGCGTTCCCGATGGCGGCGGCAATGAGTTCGTGGAGGCGGGCGAGAATGAGTTCGTGCCGGGCTCCGGGAGCGCCTCTTTGAACGGCCTCGCCCTCGAGGATCTCTTCGTAACCGGCGTTCATGCTGGAGCCAATGTCGACTTGAGAAAGCGGCCGGTGTGCGAGGTCTTTTTTCTTGCGATCTGTTCGGGCGTTCCGGACGCGACGATCCGTCCGCCGCCGGCGCCGCCTTCGGGGCCGAGATCGATCACCCAGTCGGCTTCGGCGATGAGATCCATGTTGTGTTCGATGACGACGACGGTGTGGCCGGCGTCGACGAGGCGTTGGAGGACGTCGACGAGGCGGCGGACGTCGCTGATGTGGAGGCCGATCGTGGGCTCCTCGAGGATGAACAACTTGCTCTTCAGGCTGGCCGGGGCGCGGGTGATGTTCTCCTTCAGTCCGGTGAGCAGGTGGGTGACGAGTTTCAATCGCTGGGCCTCGCCGCCGCTGAGCGTGGGGCTGGTCTGGCCGAGTTTGATGTAATCGAGTCCGGTGTCGTGGAGCGCTTCCAAGGCGCGCTTGATGCGGGGGTAGGGCGAGAAGAAATCCAGGGCCTCCTCGACGCTGAGGTCGAGGACCTGCGCGATGTTCCTGCCGTTGAGTTCGATGTCGAGGGTCTCCGGATTGAAGCGGGATCCGTTGCAGGTTTCGCAGCGGACGAAGGCCGGGGGCAGGAAGTTCATTTCCAGTTTGATATTGCCCGCGCCCTCGCATTCCGGGCAGCGGCCCTGCTTGCTGTTGAACGAGAAGCGGCCGGGTTGATAGCCGCGCAGTCTGGCCTCGGGAACCTGGGCGAAGAGTTTGCGAATATCGTCGAAGAAACCGACATAGGTGGCCGGAATGGAGCGGGGCGTGCGGCCGATCGGGGATTGATCGACCTCGTAAACAGCCTGCAGCGCAGCGGCCCCCGCGAGGGTTCCGCTGGCGGCGGAGACGGCTGCGGGCTTCTTCCGGCGTGCAAGGGCGGAGACGGCGAGGGGATGCAGGCATTCGCGGACGAGCGTGCTCTTGCCGGATCCGCTGACGCCGGTGACGACGGTGAAACGGCCGATCGGGAAGTTCACCGAGACCATTTTCAGGTTGTGCAGGGAAACTCCGGAAAGGCTCAGCGACTGGAGGGTCTTCGTTTTGTTGACCGGGCGTCGTTTGCCGCGGGCGGGGAAGGTTTTCTTCTCGCTCAGACAACGGCCGGTCAGGGAGTCCTTGTTTCGCAGGAGTTGCTTGAGAGAGCCGGCGGCGACCACCTCGCCGCCATGCACGCCGGCTCCGGGGCCGAGGTCTATGATGTGATCCGCGCGGCGCATGGTGTCGTCGTCGTGCTCGACCACGATGAGTGAATTGCCGCGGGAGCGCAGCGCTTCCAGCGCGTCCAGCAGGCGTTGGTTGTCGCGGGCGTGGAGGCCGATGGTCGGTTCGTCTAGGATGTAGAGGGCGCCGCTGAGGTTGGAGCCGAGTTGGGCCGCCAGGCGGATGCGTTGGGATTCGCCGCCGGATAGGGTGGTCACACTGCGGCCCAGTTGGAGATAGCCCAGCCCGACCTTGCACAGGAATTCCAGGCGGGTTGCAATCTCGGGAAGAATGTCCCGGACGATGATCGCCTCGCTTCCGGAGACACGCAGCTTGCGGAAGACCTTCTCGGCCTCCTCGACGGTCGATTGGGAGAAGGCGTCGATCGTCGGCGCGCCTTTGCCGAACTTCGATGCGAAGGCCTTCAGGGTCAGACGGACAGCCCGGGCGACGGGGTTGAGACGGGCTCCATGGCAGTCGGGACATTCCTCGCGGTCGCCCTCCTGCCAGTCATACCAGGATTCCTCGATGGCTTCGGCGCGGGCTCCACGATCGACATCGGGCAGATAGAAGGTCTCGCCGAATCCCCGGCAGGTCGGGCACCAACCGCGCGCCGAGTTGTAGCTGAACATCTTGGGGTCCAATTCATCGAAGGCCCGCTCACACTGGGGGCAGGCGCGCTCGGTGGAATGAATCGTTTCGCTGCCCTTGGGATCGACGGCGAAGAGGACGCCGCCGCCGAGTCGGAGGGCTTCATCGATCAGGGACTGCTCGCCGGCGTCCGGAGCGGCAGTCGTGGGCCGTTTTCCACCCGGGGGGGGCGCGAGGGTTCCGATGACGATCTCGACGTCGTGTTCGCGGAAGCGGTCGAGGCGGAGTTTGGCCTCGCTGGATTGGAGTTGGCCGTCGGCGCGGATCTCGGCAAAGCCGTGTTTGGCGGCCCAGGTGGCGATCTCGGAATGGAAGCCTTTCCGATTGCGGATGACCGGCGCGAGCAGTTTCAGGGCGCCGCGTCGAGCGGCCTGCTTGCGGAGCAGGCGTCCCAGTTCGTCGCGACTGAGGGATTTGACGGCGACGCCGCAATCTGGGCAATGCTGCACGCCGACGCGGGCGAAGAGCAGGCGGAGGTAATGGTATATCTCGGTGACGGTGGCGACCGTGCTTTTGCCGCCGCCCCGGGTGTTGCGTTGTTCGATGCTTACCGTTGGCGGCAGGCCGGCGATGAGGTCCACCTCGGGACGGGCCAACTGCTCCACAAACTGCCGCGCATAGGCGCTCATGGAATCCAGGAACCGGCGTTGGCCCTCGGCGAACAGGAGATCGAAGGCGAGGGTGCTCTTGCCCGAACCGCTCACGCCGGTGATGACGACGAAACTGTCCCGGGGGATATCGACGTCGAGGTTCCTGAGGTTGTGCTCGCGCGCGCCGCGCACGGCGATGGCTTGGGCGGGAGTGGATGTCTGAGGGCGGTCGTCAAACACAGGGAGAGTGTTAGCGCCTTTGGGGGAAATGACAACGGGACGAAATGCCGCGGACGATGGATTTTCCCAGACTCACGATTCAAAATCTTCGGCCGCCGGTCACGTTCCACGGGGGAGGAGCCGTTTGGCGACCGGGCGCAGGGGCGTGTTTGGAGCCTTGTTGCCGGGGGCGTATGATTGGGCCCCCGCGAACTGGCCCATTGC
>JAYPGD010000368.1:0-941 GCA_038126655.1 Verrucomicrobiales bacterium | reverse complement strand
CCGTCGTTCTGCGATGAAACCCCAAGGCGTTTCCATGAAGATCCTATCCCAATTCCTTTCCTTGGCAGCGGCGATATTGGCTGCGATTCCGGCGGTCGCGGATTCCGCGCGGCCGAACATTCTTTGGATCAGCTTTGAGGACATCAGTCCGCACCTGGGCTGCTACGGCGATCCGCATGCCCGCACGCCGCACATCGACAAGCTGGCCTCGCAGGGCGTGCGTTACGACAACGCCTTCGTCGCGGCCGGCGTCTGCGCGCCGTGTCGTTCCACGATCATCACGGGGATGTATCAGACGACGATCGGCACGCATCACATGCGCTGCAACGCGAAGCTGCCGGACCACATCAGGCCGTTCACCATGTATCTGCGCGAGGCGGGCTACTACTGTTCCAACAACTCGAAGAAGGACTACCAGTTCAGGGAGCCCAGGGGGACCTGGGATGAATCCAGTCGCAAGGCGCATTGGCGGAATCGGAAGGACAAGGATCAGCCGTTCTTTGCGGTGTTCAATTTTACCGACTGCCATGAAAGCGGCATCGCCAGCGATGCGAAATACGCCAGCGTGACCAAGGGCGTCAAGAAGCACGACCCCGCGAAGTTGACCACCTTTCCCCCGTATTATCCGGACACCAAGGCTGCGCGCGCGGACTGGGGGCGTTATTACGACACGGTCACCGCGACAGATCTCAAGGTCGGCAAGGTTCTGGCGGAACTGGAGGAGGACGGACTCGCCGACAACACCATCGTGGTCTACTGGTCGGATCACGGCGTCGGGTTGCCGCGGGCGAAGCGTTGGCTCTACGACTCGGGCATGAAGGCGCCGCTGGTCGTGCGCATCCCGGAGAAATATCGCGTGAATGGGCAGGGGACGCCGGGGACAGCCACGGATGAACTGGTCAGCCTGATGGACCTGGGGCCGACAGCGCTGAACCTTGCGG
>JAYPGD010000367.1:0-6138 GCA_038126655.1 Verrucomicrobiales bacterium | reverse complement strand
TTTGGCCAGCGACGGCGCGTGCAACTGCTGCTTGTCGTCCGAAGGTTGAATCGGCAGTTCCGCAAGGGACTGCCACCCGCCTCCAGCATTGCCCTCCAACGAAACCTTCAACGTCCCGTCCGGCAGATCCACCGCCACCGACTCCGTCTCGCTCGCCGCAAACTCAACCACGGGCTTGTAATTGGCGGACTTCACACCCGCGCCAAAAAAGAACAGCGCCAACACCGCTGTGACGCCCAGCGAAAGCTTTACGTCCTTCACCAGTCCGCCCCGCTTGCGGGCGACAAAGAACCAGATCGCGACGATCAACAGACAGATCGCGCCCAGAATGAACAAGGCCTGCGCCGCCGTCACCTTGGCCAGTTCCGCCGTGGCCAGCAGTCGGAGCTTCGGATAGGCGTCGCCCAACCCCTGCGTCTGGTCCGCCGTGAATCCGCGCGTGATGCCCCGATAAAACAGCAACCCGCACAAGGTCACGACAAAAGGCTGCAGTTTGAGCTTGGCGATCATGAGCCCATGGATCAACCCGATCGCCAACGAGATGAACACGATCATGAACAGCGCCCCCCCCACCGACCAATCCTGCTCCGTCAACAACCACGGCAACCCGCAGCCCACCAAGCAGATCACTGAACCGATCGAGAGATCGATGCCGCCCGTGATGATCACGAACGCCACGCCAATGCTGATGATGCCGAACAACGATGTGCGCCGGATCAGGTTCTCCAGGTTGTAGGGCGTCAGAAATGACTCGCTCATCAACGACGTGATGAAGAACACGAAGACGAGCAGACCAAATATGCCAAGTGTCTTTTTCATGAGGAGCAACCAACGCCAAATTCAGGCCTGAAAGGCCGGGACATGCAGCGGAGCGCGGAATTCATTCCGCATCGACTTCCGTTCGAACCAGAGCGTAGGAACCGACCTTGAATCTCCCGACCGCCCGGGCTGAAGCGGAATGAATTCTGCGCTCCCAGCCGAGTCGCAAACTCCAGATCTGTGTTCATCCGTGTTCATCCGTGGTTCAAAATCATTCCGCGTGAGCCGCGGCGTGCCCGCCGCCGGTGGCCAATTGCATGACGGACTCTTCACTGAGGCCCTCGCGTGTCAATTCCCCGGTAATGCGTCCTTCGTGCATCACCAACGCGCGATCCGACATCCCGAGCACTTCCTCCATCTCACTGGAGACAAACAGGATCGCGACGCCCTGCTTTGCGAGTTCCTCCATCAATCCGTAGATCTCCTGCTTCGCCCCGACATCGATCCCGCGAGTCGGCTCGTCAAGCATCAGCAGCTTCGGTTTCATCGCCAGCCACTTGCCGAGGACGACCTTCTGTTGATTGCCCCCCGACAGGTAACGGACGATCTGCTCCGGGCTGGGCGTCTTGATCCGCATGTCGCGCGTCATCTCAGCGGTGATCGCATCCTCCTGCGCGCGATTGAGAAAACCAGCCCTTTGATCGCGCCGCAGACTCGGCAGGCTCATGTTCTCCCGGACACTCATCTCCAACGCCAGTCCCTGTTGCTTGCGATCCTCCGGAGCCAGGGCCAATCCCGCGCGGATGGCCTCGATCGGGTTCTGCGGATCGACGCGTTTGCCGCCGATATGAATTTCGCCGCCCACCAACGGCGTCACCCCGAACAGGGTCTGCAGCAACTCCGTCCGCCCGGCCCCGACCAGTCCGGCCACGCCGACAATTTCACCGGCGCGCACGCTGAAGTTCAGTTCATGCCCGGGATGAACCGGCGTCCGCAGCTCCTTCGCCTCAAGCACGGTATCGCCCGGCGCATGCGCCTCATGCTGATAGAACTGGCTGACATCGCGCCCCACCATCAAGCGCACCATGGAATCATGACTAATCTCCTCGCGCGCAAGCTCGCCGGCATTCTCGCCATCGCGCAGCACGGTCACCCGGTCGGCCAATTCCTTCACCTCGCCAAGGCGATGGGAAATGTAGACAACGCTGACCCCGCGACTGCGCAGGTCCTTGATCACCTTGAACAGATTCTCCGTCTCCGCCCGCGAGAGACTCGAGGTCGGCTCGTCCATGATGAGCACGCGGGCATTGATCGAAAGAGCCTTGGCGATCTCCACCATCTGCTGCCGGCCGATCGTCAGCGTTTCCACGATCGTATCCGGATCGACATCCAAGCCGACCGATTCCAGATGCTTGCGGCATTCGCGCCGGATGGTCCCCCGGTCGATCAACCCCATCCGCAGCGGTTCGCGACCGAGGAAGATGTTGGAGCCCACGTCGAGGTTGTCCGCGAGGTTCAATTCCTGGTGAATCAGGGCCACGCCCTTGGCCAGGGCGTCATGGACGGATTGAATTTCGGCGGGCCTGCCGTCGAGGAGGAAGTCGCCGGTGTCCTGAAGCTGCACGCCGGCAAGGATCTTCATCAGCGTGCTCTTGCCCGCGCCGTTCTCACCGATCACGGCAAGGACCTCCCCCTCGCGCAGCGTCAGGTCAACCCCCTTCAGCGCCTTGACGCCAGGAAACTGCTTGGTCGCCTGACGGACCTCAAGCAGCGGCGTCTCGGCCTGATCGGTCATGCGAAGCGGACAACAGAGATGAAACTCAACGCCCCTTCAGGACCGCGTCCGGCGGATCAAAACGGGAGGAATCCTCAGAGCGGCCGAGCAGTTCGTCGATCACGCCCTGACGGCGAAGCCGCGCGTTGTCCTGCTCCATGCGGCCGACGAAGATCATGATCTTGCCGCCGTTGGGCAGCGCTTCCTTGACCAACTTGCCGCACATGCGGCCGGCGATGTAGTTGTCCATGCCCACGTAAACGAGCCGCTTGGACTCGGGGGCGTCGGAATCCGCCGTGATGAGGTTGAGCTTGGAAGCCGCGTCGTTGAGCAACTCCGTCTGGTCGGACGGGGCAATCGGGCTGACGGCGATGCCATTCACCTTCTTGGTGACCTGATCCTCGATGATGCGCTTCTGGTCCGGAATGCCTTCGGCCGGCATGAGCATCTCGGTGTTCACGCCCAGGTCAGCGCCCGCCTTGTGCACGCCCACGCCGCAGATCGTCCAGAACGAAGCGACGCCGTTGGAGACAAAGGTGAACTTCGGCTTGCCGTCCTTATTCGGATTGTCGCCGCCGCCGGCCACGCGCTCCTTCAACACCTTCCAGAACTCCTCCACGTTGTCCCTGCGGATCTGCTGGGCGTCGATGTTGATGAACTTGTTCTCCGGGATGACGCTCTTGTCGCCCTTGTGCAACGCATTGAGCACCTCGATGGACTTGTAGCCATACATGTAGGGATCCTGCACCACCGTGCCGTGCACCGTGCCGTCCTTGATACCCTGCAGCGTGGCGTCGTCCTCGTCAAAGGCGATGACCTTGACCTTGCCGATCTTGTCGGCCTGCGCCAGCGCCTCCAGGATGGCCGGCGGATTGTAGGCGAAAAGGCCCACCATGCCGTCGATGTCCGTGTGCTTGGCCAGGGTGTCCTCAACGTTGGCCTTCGCCTTCGCGCGGTCGAATTGGTCCGTCAGCGTGCCGAGGATCACGTAGTCGCCCTGCTCCTCCGCCTTCTTCTCGACCGACAACAACGAGTCGCCGCCGCCCGTGGACGGCGCGGGCGCCGGAGCCGCTTCTTCCTTCTTGCTGCACCCGACAGCCAACGCCACGGCCGCCGCCAAGCCTGAACAGAAAATCTTGCTGGAATGTTTCATAGGAAGCGTGGTTTTTAACCGGAAGCCGAGGCTTTGTCCACATTGGGTTCGTGAAGGGAAATGGTCGCGGACACGGTTCAAGAAGCAGACAGGCTCAACAGACCGGCATGCTCGCGCAGGCGATTCAGTGACCTTCCCCAGCCGCCCGCCGCGAAACGGCGATGCTGGGCTAAGCCCTAAGCCAGTGGTCTGGGTCGCCCGTCGCGAAGCGACGAAGGAAGGCTGCCGCCGGTTTCAACCAGCGGTTCAGTGCGCCGATTGAAATTGCGTCCCAGGGGGACGCTGTCAACGCACCGGTATGGCGCGTGTGATTTGGGCAATGGCCGACGTCTCGCCGCGTCCCGTTCGGGACGCAGTTAATGCGGACATCGAAACCACCGGTTCAAACCGGCGGCTACCTCGCATGACCGCTTCGCGGTCGTTCATCGGTATCCGGCAGGAAAATTAAAGAAGGGTCTTCCGGCTGCCCGAAATAGGGTTTGGCGATTCTCCCCCCTTGCAACCGCGGTCAGAACTCGGGTTTGCCACAGGAACCAATTTTTCGATTCCGGATCGCCTCGTCCCGGATTATGAACATTCGCATGCCTCGATTCATGAATCCGCCATTCTTCAATGTTCTCGCCGGCCTGGCCCTATTGCTGACAACCGCCGCCCAGGCCGCCCCGCTGGATCTGCAACGCATCCCGGGAGCCAAACCACGCAACATCATCTACATCCTGACCGACGACCATCGCTTCGACACGATGAGTTTCATGGGGCATCCCTTCATCGAGACGCCCAACATGGACCGCCTCGCCCACGATGGAGCGCACTTTCCCAACGCCTTCGTCACCACCTCGCTCTGTTCGCCGAGCCGGGCATCCATCGTAACCGGGCAATACGCGCACAATCACCGCGTAGTGGACAACTACAACGCCGCCCCGGACGACCATCGCTACATTCAGCAGTATCTCCAGAAGGCCGGCTACAACACCGCCTTCGTCGGCAAGTGGCACTTCGGCGGCGACATCGACGATCCCCGCGCCGGTTTCGATCACTGGGTCGGCTTCAAGGGCCAGGGCGTCTACTGGCCGCACAAGACCGGCCTCAAGGTCAAGGGCCGCTACGTGCCCCAGGCCTACAACAGCGGCATCAACATCAACGGAAAGCGCGTCTCGCAAAAGGGCTACATCACCGACGAACTGACCGACTACGCGCTCGAATGGTTGAATGCGCGGAACGCCCCGGAGAAGCCGTTCTTCCTCTACCTCTCGCACAAGGCCGCGCATGCCGACTTCCTCCCGCCCAACCGCTTCGCCTACCGCTACCAGGAAAAGAAGATCGTCCAACCTCCCAGCCCGACCACGCATCCCGACCTCTTCCACAATCCCCCCATGTGGGTGCGCAATCAACGCAACAGCCGCCACGGCGTCGAATTCGCCTACTACACCGACCTGAACATGGCGGAATACTACCGCCGCTATTGCGAAACGCTGCTGGCCGTGGACGAGAGCGTCGGCCGCCTGCTCGACTGGCTCGAGAAGAACAACCAACTCGAATCCACCCTGCTCGTCTACATGGGGGACAACGGGTTCTTGTTTGGCGAACACGGCCTGATCGACAAGCGCTGCGCCTACGAGGAATCCATCCGCGTCCCGCTGCTCATGCACTGCCCCGAGGTCATTGCGAAGGGCAAGGCCAGACCGCAGGTCGTCTCCAACATCGACATCGCCCCCACCTTGCTGGAGGTCGCCGGCCTGCGGACGCCCAACCAAATGGACGGCCGCAGCTTCTGGAAGATCGCCCAGGGCGAGGACATCCCCTGGCGCGACTACCTGCTCTATGAATACCTCTGGGAACGGAATTACCCGCAGACCCCGACCATGCACGCCCTGCGCGGCGATCGTTACAAATACATCCGCTACCACGGCGTCTGGGATGTCGACGAACTCTACGACCTCCAGGCCGATCCCAAGGAACGCCGCAATCTCATCGATGAGCCGGACAAACAGGAATTGGTGAAGAAGCTGAACCAGCGGCTGTTTGAAATCCTCAAGGAAACCGGCGGCGACCACGTCCCCCTGCCGCCGGATCGGGGGACCAAGTTTCTCCATCGTCGCCAAGGCGGCAGCGCCAATGCGCCTTTTCCGAAACAATTTCACCGCGCTCCGGACAAGAACTGACCGCCGGGCGCCATCGCACGCGCAATGCTCACATGAACGGAACGCGGCTGTGTCGGAGACCAGCCGCAGCAACACAGCAAGGCTTCGGCGTCCTGGCCTGGGCCTTCGGATGAGCTGCAAAGGCAATCCGCAAGGGCGTGGCGCAGCGTGCTTTCTGTGCTAGCAGGCAATTGCCGTCGAGTGATGGCTCCGCTTCTCGGCTGACACAGCCGACGCCGTGAAGCCGTTGTGATTGCTGTTCACCCGTAATCCATGCGCCCCCGACTTGCAAACAACGGCAAATTGGTTCA
>JAYPGD010000366.1:1829-6165 GCA_038126655.1 Verrucomicrobiales bacterium | reverse complement strand
TCGGTGTCCACCAGTTGGCGGACAATGTCGGAGGGTCTTGTCAGTTTGGCGGGCGGGACGATGTGCGCCCAGCGATCGTACATGGCCTGCCGGTCCTCAAGCGTCTTGCCGGCGTAATCCTCCATCGACCACCAACGCGACATGGTGACGCCCCAGGTGCCGGTGACGCGGCGGTGCGCCTCGGCGGTGTAGAGCCGACCCTGACTGTCGAAACAGATGGCGACCGGATTGGAGAGTTGGTCGGGCGTCGCGAAGACGGCGGCCTGGAAACCGTCCGGCAGTTTGACGTTGGCCAGGGACTGCGCCCCGGCGGCGGTTGCGTCGGTCAGGCTGGCGATAGTCAACGCGAGCGCAAGTCGGATCGCGGTTGGTTTCAAATGGGTGGAGGAGTTCAAGGCCGCGCATTCTGCCGGTCGCCGGAGGTTGCGTCAAATGGTCATCATATCATTGCGAATCCACCGCGATCTGCGGCTGAATGACCTTGTTCCAATTGTAAGAGTCTCATGTGGATTGAAGATTACAACCTGCGCCGGGCGCCAGTGGCTTCGCTGGAGGAGCCACAACGGCGTGACACTTTCGAAACGAGCCTGTCTGTTCCGCGCATGCGGTGGATGTTTGTTCCCGTTTTTCTCCTGGCGCTGATCGTATTGGCCGCAACCCTTCGGGCCGCTCCGCGAAGGACGCGTCCGTTGGATCCGATTGCGGCCAAGATGGAGCCGGATCGAAAGATTCTCTATCGGACGGTCGGCGACGCGAAGTTGCGCCTGCACGTCTTCTTGCCGCCGGGATTCAAGGAGTCGGACAAGCGGTCCTGCCTGGTCGCGATCCATGGCGGCGGTTGGACGGGGATGAACTCGCGCTATTTCTATCCTTTTGCCCATCGCTTTGCGCAGAAGGGGATGGTCGGGATCAGCATCGATTATCGGTTGGCCAATCAAAAGCGCGGGGTGACGGTGTTTGACTGTGTGAAGGACGTCCGCTCGGCGATGCGATATGTGAAGGCGCACGCTGCGGAATTGGGCATTGATCCGAAGAAGATCGCCGTCTGTGGCGGTTCGGCCGGGGGGCATCTGGCATCGGCGACCTCCTTGTTCGGCAAGGTGAATCATGCTGATGACGACCTGAAGGCCTCGCCGGCGGCGGCGGCGATGATTCTGTATTACCCGGTGATCGACACTTCGGAGAAGGGCTACGGTCAGAAGAAGATTGGCGCACGGTGGAAGGAACTCTCGCCCGTGGACAACGTCCGGAAAGGCCTGCCCCCGACGCTGATCTTTCATGGCACGGGCGACACCGTGACGCCGTTTGAGGGCGCGGCCTTGTTTGTGAAACGTTCCCGGTCCTTGGACAACGAGGTGAGCATCATCGCGCATGAGGGCGGTGTGCATGGGTACTTCATCTTCGACTTGAAGCTTTTTGAGAAAGCCATGCGGCAGACCGAGGCTTTTCTGCTGGAACGGGGATTGATGGAGTGAAGGTGGGCGGTTGACCGGTGTTCATGGCCATGGCATCGAGGATTCATCTGGCTGATTTTGAAACATCCTGGAGTTGCTGCTGGTAAGTTTTTTACGCGAAATGAAGACGACTATTCCTCTTGCTTTGCTCATCACTGTGGCTTCCGTCGCGCAGGCCGCCCCGGACATGGTCGGAGTGTCCGCGGCTGTCGAGGATGTCGCGATGTCCTTCGAAAATGATCGGATTCCGGCTGTGGATTCCGAACTCGCCATCTTCCTGTTGGATGTCGAGCGCGGCGCGACGCGACTGGTGGCGGACAAGGTTTCGACCGATCTGACCTATTGCGGCTCGCCGTCGTGGTCCGTTGATGGTCGACGCATCCTATTCGATTCGAGTCCGGGTCAGAGGTTCCAGTTGGCTCGAATGCAGGCCATGGAAGTGGCTGGAGGAGCGTTGCATGTGAGGGAAATTGGAATCGGAACGGCCCCAACAGAGTCGCCCGACGGGAAGAAGATTGCCTGCTGGCTGAATTCAGGAGCCGTGGCGGGAGACTCAGCGGGATTGTGGCTCATGAAGGCCGACGGTAGCGCGCGGACGCCGCTCGGAGTCCGCGGCGCGGGCATTCCCAAATGGTCGCCGGATGGGAGGCGATTGTTGGTTTCCGCTTTCGTGTCCCCGGTTTCGCTGGAGATCGTGGACCTGGCCGGTCCGGCCGGCCCAACGGTCGAGCCGATCATGTTGAATGGCACTGTTTTCTACTCCGTGCCCAGTTGGGCGGGAGACGACAATACCATGGTCGCGGTGGTCAAGGTCGGGGGCAGTGTGGACGTCGCGTTGATCGATGTTTCCAACCCTGGAAAGGCGGTCTTCAAGCGGAGTCTGTGGAAGAAGGGCGGCGGCGTTTCGCCGGCCTATCCCGTGTATCATCCCGGAACGGGACAATGCGTCTTCGCGGGGCGGGAACGCGATGGAACGGTCCTCTACTCGTTCTGCGTCGGCGAAGAACCCAGGCGTATCGATCCGAAAGGCTGTCGCGGCAAGATCGCCAGCCTCGCCTTCTCGCCTGACGGCCGCTACGTCCTTTTCTGCAGTGTGCCTGAGTAGTAGGGGAGGGGCGGTCATTTTGGTCGCCCGCGTAGCTGGAAAGAGGGAGGGGGCTCTGTGATCGCTCAAGGAGGGGCGACATTCCTGTCGCCCTGCCTGCGCAGCAGGCACAATGGCGTGAGGCATGGCTTCGCAGCGTCCAGTTTCTAAATGTGGCCGGTGTTTGGCGCGCTGTATCTGGCCCCTCCAGGGCCACGGCGACAGGAATGTCGCCGCTCCTTGGCATGGCGTCCGCGGTTCTTCATTTTGCCATTCGACATTTCGCTCCAATCCGCTAGAAAAGATGGCCGAAACATTCATGTATATGCGGGTTTCCATAGTCGCTGTTTTATTGATGGCCTTCGGCGCGCTTGCCGACGATTTGCCGGCGGGCAAGCCGTGGTCGTTTCAACCGCTGAATTCGGCTCCGGCGCCCGCGGTTGAAGACGAATCCTGGCCCCAGACTCGCATCGATCGATTCATCCTCGCGGACATTGAATCCGCCGGCCTGAAACCCGCGCCCGAAGCCGATGCGCGCACTCTTCTCAGGCGTCTTCACTTCGACCTCACCGGCCTGCCGCCCACCGCCGCTGAAGTCGCCGAATTCACCGAGGCCTATTCACGCAATCCGCCTTCGCCTCACGGCTCCCGCCTTCGCGCGGCTACGTCGAGGCAAGCCGGCGCGACAAGTCACGCGGTCAGTGAGGCCATCGACCGCCTCCTTGCCTCCCCGCATTACGGCGAACGTTGGGCGCGGCATTGGCTCGACCTCGCGCGCTACACAGACAAGACCGCGTCGTGGCTCGAGTCCACGGCGGCGGCCTGGCTTTACCGGGATTGGGTGGTGGACGCCTTCAACCAGGACCTGCCTTACGACGAGTTCGTCAAACGTCAATTGGCCAACGACCTGATCCCCGGCGCCGATCCGAAGGACAATGCGGCCCTGGGCTTTCTTGGCCTGAGCCCGACCTATTGGAAGGAGTTGCAACTTCCGCCCGACATCATCAAGGGCACGGTCGCGGATGAATGGGAGGAGCACGTGGACGCGCTGGGGAAGACCTTCCTTGGATTGACGTTGGGGTGCGCGCGTTGCCACGACCACAAGACGGACCCCATCACGATGCAGGACTATTACGCCATCGCCGGGGTGTTTGCTTCGGTGAAATTCGCGGATCGCCCGACGATGTCCGAGGAGCTCTGGGCGCCGGTGGCCAAGGCGCGGGCCAGGGTGGCGGCGTTGCAGAAGCAGTTGGCCGATCTGAAAAAGAAGAAGGCCAAGGATCTCAAGGAGCAGACGGCCTGCATTACCAAGGAGATCGCCGCGATCAAAGCCGCGACGCCGCATTACAACATGGCGACTGTGAATGGCGTGGAGGAGGCGGCGTTGTTTGTCGTCAAGAATCCCGAGAAGCACGGCACGGTGTTGGATTACAAGATGGGCGAGGCTCGCGATCTGCCGATGCATCAGCGCGGCGATCCGAACAAGCCGGGCGATGTCGTGCCGCGGGGCTTCATCGAGGTGTTCGCCAAACCGGGTAAAGGAAGGCTGACGTTCAAGCAGGGCAGCGGTCGGTTGGAGTTGGCGAGAGGCATTGTCGAGGACGCCGCGCCACTTGCGGCGCGCGTCATGGTCAATCGCGTCTGGGCGCATCATTTTGGCAAGGGGCTTGTCGGCACGCCGAGCGAACTGGGACGCTCGGGCGAAGCGCCGACACACCCCGAGTTGCTTGACGATTTGGCCGCGCGCTTCGTCGCCAATGGCTGGTCGATCAAGTGGCTGCATCGAGAAATCCTGTTG
>JAYPGD010000366.1:0-1819 GCA_038126655.1 Verrucomicrobiales bacterium | reverse complement strand
TGTTGTCCGCGACCTGGCGGCAGGCGTCGGTGGCGCCGGAGTCCGAGGCGAGGGATCCGGACAACCGCCATTATGCCCGCATGACGCGGCGGCGTCTGGATGTCGAGGCATGGCGGGACTCGATGCTTTGGGCGACCGGCGGGTTGGAGCCCGCTTTGGGCGGCGCATCCGAAGATCTGGAAAAGTCGACGAGTCGCCGGCGCACGATTTATGGGGCGATTCATCGCCGCGACATCAACAAGATGTTGCGACTTCACGATTTCCCGGATCCCACCGCGCATGCCGGCAAACGCGCCCGGACGACCACGCCATTGCAGATGCTGTTCACGTTGAATGGCCCGTTCATGCAGCAGCGGTCGGACGCGCTGGCGAAGCGTTTGTTGGCCTTGCCTGAGGATTCGGTCGCCGCGCGGGTCGGCGTCGCGTATGAGCGACTGTTTCAACGGGAGCCCAATGAACGCGAGACTTCCCTGGCTGCGGCGTTTCTACAGGGGCGTGAGACAGACAAACAGGCCTGGGCCGAATACGCACAGGCGTTGTTGGGGGGCAATGAGTTTTTGTATGTCGATTGAGATGAAGGCGAGACGTTGGCATTCCCATCCGGATGGAGCTGAAGGCTTGGGGCGAACTTCGCCGCGTTTCGATCCCGTTCGGCGGCGGGCTGTCCGGATGGCTGGTAAAGCCGGTGGGGCGAGAGTCCCCTCGAGCCCATTTCAAAGTCCCGAAGGGACAGGGTGTAGCGTCGCCTGTGTCAGGCGATGGAGTCGCGATGGGCTCACAGAGCCCACACTACAGAAGGGTTCCGAAGAGGGGCGTCGCGCATCCCGCCCGGCCGCCTCTGGCGCTCTTTCAGAGCTTCGAAGTGGGCTCGAGGGGACTCTCGCCCCACCGGCTCCACACTTCCTTCGGTATTTGTCGCCGCTTTTGTTTTCCGGCCGTTACGCTTAATTCACCCGATGAACGCCAAATTTCACTCCTTAATCACCCGCCGCGAATCGATTTCCCCCATGGGCGCCGGGCTGGGTTCGCTCGGCCTGATTTCCGCCCTGCGCGCTGAAGGCGGCAAGTTGGACGCCACTCATTTCGCGCCGCGGGCCAAGCGCGTCATTCATCTGTTCATGAACGGCGGCCCCTTCGGGCCGGACTTTCTGGATCCCAAGCCGTCACTGACGAAATACGCCGGCCAGCGTCCCGAAGGAGCCGACTTGCGCACGGAGCGCCCGACCGGCGGACTGCTGGCCGCTCCCTACAAATACGCGAATTGCGGCCAAAGCGGCCTGCCAGTCAGTGAATTGCTTCCGCATACCGCGCAGCACGCCGACGAGTTGTGTGTCCTGCGTTCGTGCTACACGGACAATCCGAACCACGGCCCGGCGCTGCTGCTGATGAACAACGGCACCATGACGCCCAAGGTCCCCAGCATGGGCGCCTGGATGTCCTATGGACTCGGCACAGAGAATCAGAACCTGCCCGCCTACGTCGTTCTTTGTCCCGGACGCCCGGTGCGGTTTTCCATTCTCTGGAACAGCGCCTTCCTGCCGGCCAAGCACCAGGGCGTCTACATCAATCATTCCAAACTCGATCCGAAGCAGATGATACCGTGGCTGACCAACAGCCGGTTGAATCAGGCGGACCAACGCAGGCAGATGGATCTGTTCGCCGCGCTGAACCGGGAGCACCTCGCGGCGCGGGGCGGGGCGGACAACGCGTTGGAGGGGCGGATCGAATCCATGGAGACCGCCTATCGCATGCAGTTCGAGGCGACAGACGCCTTCGATCTGGAGCGCGAACCGAAGAAAATCCGCGAGAGCTACGGAAC
>JAYPGD010000365.1:0-6177 GCA_038126655.1 Verrucomicrobiales bacterium | reverse complement strand
TTCCAGACCGCCTCCCGCGACTCCGGATTCATGGACTCGATGTAGGCGTGCTCGCCCTGCAGCATGCAGACGACGGGGACGTTGAGTTCGGTCCGGATGCGGCGGGCCAGGCCCAGCAGCATGGCGTTGGAGAGGCAGACCACATCGGCCTGTCCCTGGTCCCTCAGGAAGGCGATCAACTGGTCGAGCTCCCGCGCCTGATGGCCGTCCTCGCCGAGCAGCATCGAAATCGCGAGATCGCCGACCTCGTCCGCCCGGGTCTTGGCGGCCTTGCCGGAGGCCCAGTCGAGAAAACGCCGGGCTCCGAGCAGTTCGTGCACGAATTTGGGAGCGTTGCGGAAGGCGGCCGACTTCTGCTCGAGGTAGACCTTGATGCCGTTGTAGAAGATGGGCGTGTCCTCGGTGGCGTCCTCGTCCTCCAGCGTGAGCGGGAGGTAGAGCGGCATCATCAAGGTCTCGTGCCCCAGGCGACGCAGTTCCTTGACCAACGCATTGTCGCGAAAGCAATTGCCGCAATACATCTTGCCGGCGCCGGGCGTGAGCTGGACGATGTTCATCTTGGGTCGGTGGTGTGCGGGGCGGACAGGGATCCGGGGCGTTTGGGATGCGACCGTTCAACCTTCAACGCCATACGTCCAATTCTGAAGTCCGACGTTCGCATCCCGGGGCCGTCCTACTTCGGACCGAAGGCATAGACCGTCCCGTCTTCGGAACCGATCACGACGGTCTTGTCGGCGACGGCGGGCGACGCCGTGATGGGTTCGCCGATCTCATAGTTCCACAGTTCCCGGCCGTCCTTCTCCGCGACGATGTAGACGCGGCCGTCCTCCGAGCCGAAGACCACCTTGTCGTCGATCACCACCGGCGAACTGTCGACCTTGCCGCGGGTGGAGAACTTCCAGATCAACTTCCCGGTCTTGCGATCCAGGCAATGGACCCGCTTGTCGCGCCCGCCGACGAAGATTCGCTCTTCGGTCACCGCGGGCGAGGCGTAGTAGGGGAACCGGCTCTCGTCGTAGCGCCAGACGATCCCGCCCTTCTCGATGTCGAAGCAGAGGAATTCATTCTCGTAGTGGCCGACGTAGACCCTGCCGTCGGTCACGGCGGCGGAGCCGGCGATGTAGGCCTCGGCGTCGATCTCCTTCAACTGGCTCCCGTCCTTGAGCGCGATGACGTGCAACAGGGCGTCGCAGCCGCCGAACACGGTCTTCCCGTCCGAGACCGCGGCCGAACCGTTGATGTAGTTTTCGCTCTCATAGTTCCACACCTGCTTGCCGGTCTCCGAATCGACCGCGTAGAGCCGGAAGTCGTAACTGCCGAAGACGATCCAGGTTCCCTTGCGATCGGGGGACTTCATCCAGTTCGGCGCGCCGAGGATCTTGTCCTCGGTTTCGAACTTCCAGGCGAGTTTCCCGGTCGCCGCCTCCAGGGCGTAGAGAAATCCGTCGGAAGAGCCGATGTAGACCTTGTCGCCGAGAACCAGCGGCGACGATTCGATGGGGCCGTCGGTTTCATGCTCCCAGAGGCGTCCGCCGTTGGTGAAGTTCAGCGCGTAGACCTTGCCGTTGTGGGAGCCGACATAGACCTTGCCATCGACGATCGCCGCGGAGGAGGTGATCACGTCGTCGGTCTTGAACTTCCACAACTGCTTGAGAGACGCGGGCAGCCGGCCGGGCGCCACGCCGAGCAATTCCGGTCCGCCCCGGTGCATCGGCCAGCTCTTGTAGGTGGCGACTGCGCCGGCGGCGGCGGCCCGCGTCGCGCCCGCGACGACGACCGCGGCCGTGGTCGCCGTCATGATCAATTGGAAGAATTTCTTCATGTTGCGCCTGATTGGATGCCTTTCAGAGGGATGGTGTTCAAGACTGAAGTCCGTTTTGCGCGAATGCCGGAGGAAACGGAAGGGACGCCAGGGCGGTTCCGGAAAGGCCGCGCGCGCGGAATGGAGCCGCTCGGATCCGACGCTACTTCTTCTTTTTGCCGCCGGGCAGTCCGCCCTTGAGCTGCGGATTGTCCAGCCGCGTCCAGGTCCCGTCCTTCTTTCCGGGTCGGCTGTCGCCTCCGTGACGCATGGCGCGGCTGTCCATGTCGTTCAGGACAAAGTGGCCGCTGCCGTCCTTGTGCATGACGTTCTTGCCGGTTTCGTGGCTGCGGTTGACCCATTCGCCATAGGTCATGAACTGCTTCAGATCGAAGTCCGAGAACAGGACCTTGCCCCGGCCGCCGCCCTGCTTCGAGCCGCGGAAGTAGTAGCTGCTGAAGGCGACGCGATTGGTCTTGCCGGCGTTGTCCACGCCGTTGGTCACCACCAGGTTGAAAAAGCGCGCGGACGGGCAGGAGAAAACGCTCGTGGCGTTGTCGAGTTGGTTCGGCAGCAGCTTCCCGTAGCCGACATAGGTCCTGCCGTTCCAGATCAGATTGGTGGAATTGCCCTTGATGCCGCTGAAGTCGCCGCCCCGGTCATCCTTCCAGACCCGCATCGCAATGCCGATCTGACGCATGTTGTTCAGGCAGTAGACGCGCTTGGCCTTGCCGGTGGCCTTGGCCAGCACGGGCAACAGCAGACTCGCAAGGATCCCGATGATCCCGATCACCACCAGGAGTTCTATCAGGGTGAACGCAATCCGTCCCCGCCCCGCGCCGCTCCGATCTGTCTTCCTGCCAAACACGTCTGTCCAACTTAACGCAGACTTCGCGCCTGTCAGGACATTTTTCCGAGTATTGTCACGTTAGCGGGCGCCGTTGCAAAGGGGCGAAGCGCGGTGGCGTCCTGTCCTCGGGACCAGCCGCAGCGCCGTAGGAGTCAGATGCGCGCGCGGCCTGACCTGGACGCCGGCGCTTTGCTGCGCTGCTGCGGCTGGTCTCCGACACAGTCGCGCTCCGTTCACGTTGCCCCATCCCTGTTTCAACCGCGCCCCACGCCGGCGCGGCTCAATCCGGGGCTTGGGTATTCAGATAATGGGCTCTAGAATCCGTCAGTTCCCATGGCGTCCCCTTGTCCAAAAAGAAGCCTCCCCATGGTCCGGCTGCTGACCGCCGGCGCGCTGGCGACAGGACTCGCGTTCTGGCCCCGCGCAGCGTCGGCGGCCCCTGATTCCGGAGCCGGGGCCGGGAAGGTCGCCAAACCCCACTGGGCATTCCAGGCTGTCGCGCCTCCGCCAACACCCGAAGTCTCCGACGCCGCGTGGGTCCGCTCCCCGATTGACGCCTTCGTTCTCAAGCGACTCGAACACAACGCGCTGTCCCCCTCGCCGCAAGCCGATCGTCGGACCCTGATCCGCCGCGCCCAGATCGCGTTGACCGGATTGCCGCCGACCTTTGAGGAGGTCGAGTCCTTCGTCGCCGACGATTCGCCCCGCGCCTACGACCGCCTGATCGACCGCCTGCTGGATTCTCCCCGCTACGGCGAGCAGTTCGGTCGACGCTGGCTCGATGTGGCGCGCTATTCCGACACCAAGGGCTACGTCTACGCGCGGGAAGAGCGCTTCTGGCCCCATGCCTGGGCCTACCGCGACTGGGTCATCCGCGCCCTCAACGAGGACATGCCCTACGACCGCTTCCTGCTCCTCCAACTGGCGGCGGACGGCGTGCAGGATCGTCGCGACGACGATCTGGCCGCCATGGGTTTTCTGACCCTGGGCCGACGCTTCCTCGGCGTGAAACACGACATCATCGACGACCGCATCGACGTCGTCACCCGGGGCGCGATGGGGCTCACCGTCAGTTGCGCCCGTTGTCACGATCACAAGTATGATCCCGTGCCGACGGCGGACTACTATTCGCTCTACGGCGTCTTCGACAGCAGCGCCGAGCAGCTGACGGCACTGGGCGGGGAGGAGATCGGCGACGAGGCTTTCCGCGCGGGCCTGAAGACGCGCCGCGACAAGTTGCGGCAAACCATGGCGAAACATCGCGCCGCCTCCTCCGCGCGCGTGAGAGCCCGCGTCGGCGACTATCTCAAGGCGCAGACCGAGCTGGAGAAGTATCCGGCGGACGGCTTCGACCAGATCTTCGAGAAGTCGGACCTGCTGCCGTCATTCGTGCATCGTTGGGCGAGGCATCTGGAGGAGGCCGCCAGGCACCGCGATCCCGTGTTCCTGCCCTGGCGCGAATTCGCGGCCATACGCGGCGCCGATTTTGCCGGGCGCGCCGAACGCGTCGCCATGTCTTTCAGCGAACGATCGGATGTCGCGGTCAATCCCATCGTTCTCGCCGCCTTCGAGAAGGCTCCGGCCTCGTTTCAGGAGGTGATCGATCGTTACGCCGCGGTCTTCGCCGACATCGACGTCCAATGGAGCGCCGTCGTGGAGAAGGCGGCCAAGGCGGGGGCGACGAAGCCGACCCGACTCGACAACCCGGCCGCCGAGGAATTGCGGCGGATCCTGCATGGCCCCAAGGCGCCCTGCGAAGTTCCGGACCTGCCGATCGTCCACAGCGAGACCTACTTCGCCAGCGGCGAGACGACCGAACTCTGGAAGCTGCAGGGCGAGGTGGACCGCTGGATCGTGCGCTCCGGGACCGCCGCCCCGTTCGCCCTGTCATTGCGGGACCGGCCCGATCCCGCGGACGCGCGCGTCTTCGTTCGCGGGAATCCGTTGACCCGCGGTCCCGCGGCGCCGCGGAGATTTCTTTCCGCCCTGGCGGGAGAGAACGCTGAACCCTTCAGGAAGGGCAGCGGCCGCCTGGAGCTGGCGAGGGCCATCGTCGATCCCGCCAATCCCCTGACCGCCCGGGTGATCGTCAACCGCGTCTGGACGCACCTGTTCGGGCAGGGCCTCGTCTCAACGCCCAGCGACTTCGGGCTGCGCGCCGATCCGCCCTCCCATCCGGGGCTGCTCGACTGGCTCACGGCGCGTTTCGTGCGCGAAGGCTGGAGCCTGAAGAAGCTGCACCGCGCGATCCTGCTTTCCGCGACGTTCCGGCAGTCTTCGGCCGGGCCGGCGGACGTCGCCGCGCGGCGGGCCGCCCAGGAGAAGGACCCGGACAACCGCCTGCTCTGGCGGATGAACGCGCGCCGGCTGACCTTTGAGGAGTTTCGCGACTCGATGTTCGCGATCGGCGGCGACCTGGACCTGGAGACCGGCGGCCGGCCGGCGGACATGTTCAAGCCGCCCTTCGCCAATCGACGCGCCATCTATGGCCTGGTGGACCGACAGTTCGTTCCGGGAACGTTGCGGGTCTTCGATTTCGCCAATCCCGACCTGCACATTCCCAAGCGCGCGGAAACGACCGTGCCGCAGCAGGCGCTGTTCTTCATGAACCACCCGCTGGTTCATGAACGGGCCGCCCGACTCGCCTCCCTCGCCGAGGACGCCGCCTCCGGTCAGGACGGCGTCCGCGCACTCTTTCGCAACGCGCTGCAACGCGAACCGACCGACTCCGAACTTGCCGAAGCGGTTGCCTTCATCGACGCCGTCGCCGCGCCGGAATCGAGGGCGACGCCCGCCACCGCCAAGGACTGGAGCTACGGCCATGGGAAGGTCGATGAAGCGAAGGGGCGCGTCGCGAACTTCAGATTGATCCCCCACTTCACCGGGGACGCCTGGCAGGGCGGCGCCAAGTGGCCCGACGCCCGACTCGGCTGGGTGCAGCTCCATGCCACGGGCGGCCATCCGGGAAACACGCGGGAGGTCGCCAGCATCCGTCGCTGGACCGCGCCGCGCGCGATGACGATCGCCATCCGGTCGCGCCTGATCCACGAGCCGCCCCAGGGCGACGGCATCCGCGCCTTCATCGTCAGTTCGCGAGCCGGGGTTCTGAAGCAGGTCAGCATTCATCAACAGGCGCTGGATCTGGACGTTCCGGAGCTCACGGTCGCCAAGGGCGAGACCCTCGATTTCGTCGTTGATATCAACAAGGTCCTGAACAGCGACCAATACCTGTGGACGGTGGAGTCGCGGGAAACAGACAGCGCCTCAACCGCGACGCGCTGGAATTCCGCCAAGGATTTTCAGAAACGGACCGCGCGCCAGTTGAACGCCCGGGAACAACTCGCGCAGACGCTGTTGTGTTCGAATGAATTCCTGTTCGTGGATTGAAGGCCCCGACGCGTTCGCGGCTTCCGGAAAAACCCATCCCGCAAATAACCAGACCCCGGGGCTTGGATATTTGCGGGATGGGTTCTAGCTTCCCGCCGATGTCAGACACACCCATTCATGCGCTCGCCGTTTCCGGGAG
>JAYPGD010000364.1:3416-6185 GCA_038126655.1 Verrucomicrobiales bacterium | reverse complement strand
TCTTGTTTCAGTTGCCGACTTTAAGAAGATCATCGATCTTGTTCGGACGAATAAGGTAATCAGGTTGCGATCCTCCGGCGATGGCGCCGAATCGTGAGCGGGGTCGCGTCTCCACATTCGCCATTTGCGATTCAAGTCAGTTGCCGAATGTCGCGCTGCACGCGACTTGTCCTCTCCGTTCTTAGGCCTTCGATGTTCGACTGTGATGCCCCGTCCAAGCGGTTTCGAATCCTGATTTCGGGCGGCGCCCGATTGATTCTCTTCCTCCCTCACTTCATCTCTTCGAGCCCCTTGGCCGTCCAAGGCGTTTCCCGGCCTTCGAAGGCCTTGCGCGCCTTGGCGACCTGCTCCGGCGTGATGGGATCGCCGCGGTGTTCCCATTCGCGGCGGGCGTAGGTGAGGATGGCGGCGATGTGTTCGTCCTGCAGCCCCTGCACGCCGGGCATGGTCATGTCGTAGACGCGGCCGTGGACCTCGATCGGGCCGGTGATGCCGTGCATCACGATGCCGACCATCCGTTTCGGGGCACCGAGCAGAAACGGAGAATCCAACAAGGGCGGAGCCTTCCCCTCCTCCCCCAACCCGGTCGGTTGATGACAGGAAGCACAGATGCCGAGGTAGAGGTTTTTGCCGTCGTCGAAGAGCTTCTGCTCAGCGACGGTCAACTTGCGCGGCGGCGGCGGCGGGGCGGCGGCGGCGCCCCAGGTGATGAAGGCCTTGAGGCCGGCCACCTTCTTCTGTACGGACTTGTCCTTGCTTTTCGCCAGCTTCGCAAAGGCCAGGGGCTGTGTCTTGTAGTGGACGGGTTTGGGCTTTCTCCCCTTCTTGCCGGGAGCAGCGACATCGACGAGCCCGTCAAGAATCGCGCCCTGTCGCCAGGCGGCGGCCTTGTCCTGCCCTTCGGCCAGGCGAAGCGCCTGGTCCACGCGGTAACTGTTTCGTTGCCTGGCGACACAAGCGGCGAGATTGCGGATGAAGCGCTTGGCCGGATCGGATTCCTCGGCGAACAGCGGATCGGTCAACGCGCGCTGCAGGAATTCCAGCTCGCGTCCGCCCAGGCCGGTGAGCGCGCCATCCCTCACGACATCGTCATCGCCATGTTCCAGAACCAGCTTCCGGAGGGCAGCGGCCGCTTCGGCCCGCTTGATCCCGCTCAATGACAGGGCCGCCTGGCGCATGATGTTGATATCCGCCTTGGGTTGGATCATGGCGTCCACCGCTTCAATCAGCGCGACGCGGGCGTTTGATTCCTCTTCGTCCTCGATCGGTTCATTGATCAGAAACTCGGCCATGCGGATCGCCGTGGCTTGCACCTCCGGTCGTGCATCGCCCAACCCATGCTCCACGGTGGCTGTATCCAAGGCGTTCAATCCCTCCAAGGTCCACAAGGCCTGGACGCGGGTGGCCGGGGACTTGGCGCCGGAAACCAGCTTGCGCAGCGCAGGAGCCACGGACTTGTCGCCGGCGTCCACCAGCAGGCGTTGGGCTGTGTCGCGCTGCCAGCCGTTGGGATGATTCAGCGCCGCGACCAATTCAGCGGATGACTTACCGGACATGGCGGGCCTGGCGTTCGTCGGTTTCGACTTGTAGCGAACGCGGTAGAGCCGCCCGAGGCCCAACGGTCGGTCGAGATGCCGTTCAAGGATCTGCTTACGCAGGAAGGTAGTGACATAGACGCGGTGCTGGAGGATGCCGCGATACATATCGACGATCATGAGGTCGCCTTCGGGGGTGTTGTAGAGATTGACCGGGCGGAAGCGTTCGTCGGTGGAGGTGAGCCATTCGGATTTCTTGTAGGCGTTGTCGCCGGAGACGCCGCCGGAGCTGAAGGACACCGTCTGATGCCGGATCATGTTGCCTGAGGGTTCCGGGATGAAGGCGTCGCCGATCGCATCCTCGGGGTAGTTGTCGCCGCGATAAATCACGGGGCCGCTCGCAGCGGTGAAGACGGCAAGCTTCCCCTCGCGCAGCATGTTCGACTGGTAACCCCGATTGATTCCCGGATTCACGCGGCTGGTCCAGACATCGCGGGAACCGAACACCTTCTGATTGCTGCCCGCCTTGGTCGAGAAGTTCGGATTGCGGACGAGGTAATTCCCGGGAACCAGATCCACGTAAATGGGATTGGAGTTGTTGTTGTAATAGAGCCGACCGAAGTCGTCCTTCGTGATGCCCCATTGGCCGCGAAAGATGTCCTCCTCCACGCGCCACTCGCCGTCGATCTGGCGCAGGCGCTTTGTGCTCTTGGCATTGTAGAGCCAGTTGTCAACGCTGCGCAGGAGGCCATTGTCGGTGTGTTCGACCGGCCCCTGGCGCGCGTAGTTGGTCATGACCGCCTTCTTCTGGTCGCATTGGAGGTCGCCGTCGGTGTCCTGGCAGAACCAGAGGTTCGGCGGTTCGGCGACGAGGACACCGCCCTTCACCAAGGCCACGGCGCGAGGCATCTGGAGCCGGTTGAGGAATTCGGTCCGTTTGTCCATGCGGCCATCGCCGTCCCGATCCTCCAGCACGGCGATCACGCCGTTGCGCGCATCCTCGCCGGTTCCATCCACATTGGGCATGAATCCCCGCATCTCCACAACCCAGATGCGGCCGTCGGGATCAATGGTCGCGGCGACCGGATCCTCGACCAGCGGCTCGACGGCGATGATCGAGATCTCGTAGCCGGGTTGGAGTTTGAAGGTTTTCAGCGCGTCCTCCGGCGACAGGACAGGCGCGGGTGGCACATCCATCTCGCGCCAGACCTCGGGGATCTTCACTGCCTTCTTG
>JAYPGD010000364.1:242-3406 GCA_038126655.1 Verrucomicrobiales bacterium | reverse complement strand
ATGGCCGCGAGGATCGCGGCGGCGCAAGGATGGAACTTCTTCTGCATAAACTGTGTTTCTGGATTGGGACGCGTGGAATAGACGAAGTGTCGGGTGGCGGCCATTCAATTCGCGCCAATCCCCGGCAGGCAACCCTGATCAATTACGGCCGTCTTCGATTGCGGCCAGATACTTGCGAGCCCTGCCGAGAGCCATGAGCGGGAAGTAGTGGCGATACATGTTGTAATTGATCATGAAGCCGCGCGCGAGTTCCCGGCCCTGATGGGTGTTCGGGTCGCCCTTGAGGTCGATGCGATGTCCGACGCCATAACCCGGGAATCCGGTGCCGGTATATTCCTCCTCGTGCCAGGAGCCATTCTCCAACTGGGTCTGCTGGAGCCATTCGACGCCCTTCCGGACGGCTCCGTTGTATTTTGAGTCGCCGGTCGAGATCAGAGCCATCAGCGCCCAGCCGGTCTGCGAGGCGGTGGAATCCCCCACCCCGCGCAGTTGATCATCCATGTAGGAGCCGCAGGACTCGCCCCAGCCGCCGTCTTCATTCTGCTTGGAGGCGACCCAGTCGGCGGCCTTGCGGACGTAGGGCTGGCTCATGTCCTCGCCGATGGCCTCCAGGCCCGGCAGCACGGCGGCCGTGCCATAGATATGATTCACGCCCCAGCGACCGAACCAACTGCCATCCTCTTCCTGTTCATCGCGGACATACTCCAACGCCCTCGCCACAACGGGGTCCTTCGCCGTGTAGCCATTGACGCCGAGCGCCTCCAGGACGTGCGCGGTGACGTCGACGGAAGGCGGGTCCAGCACTTCGCCAAAATCGCAAAACGGAATCTTGCAGACCCACTCGGAGGTGTTGTCCTTGTCGAAGGCCGCCCAACCGCCATTTCGGCATTGGAAGCCGATCATCCACTTCACTGCCTTGTCCATGGCGGTCTCAAGGCGGGCGATCACGGCGTCATCCCCGCCCTGCTTCTTCAAGCGTTGGAGAATCCGGGTCAGCACAATCACTGCGACCGAAGTGTCATCGTCATCCGGATAAGCGGCGTTTTCGTGTTCGAAAGCCCAGCCGGCCGGCTGCACGTCCTTGACGCGCACCTGCCAGTCGCCGCCGGTGAAGACCTGCTTGTTCAGCGTCCATTCAAACGCCTTCTTCATGGACTCCCGCGCTTCGATGGTCTCGTCGCAGTCCTCCTGCGCCAACAGCGTCAGCACAGTGTCCCAGACCGGGGACATGCAGGCCTGGATATAGGTCCCGCCGTTCTTTTCGTAAGACCAGTGCGTGCCCCAGGCATCGAGAGAACTCTTGATCACCGGATGTGACAGCGGCCAGCCCTCGAAATACAGCGCCATGACGGAGTAGATCCACGGCGGCTGGATTCCACCCCAGGCGCCATCGGCGTCCTGATGCGCGACGACCCAGTCCCGGCATTGCGCCATCGCGGTGTCGCGACCGGGTTTATAAGGCAGATTTTGATAGACCCGCCCGAAGAACAGGTCGAACCCCATGAACACGGTCTCCCACGAAAATACGCCCGCTTTGGCCGGCATCGAGAAATCGAAATTGCCCCGCCCTTCCGGGAAGAGCTCATCCAGGCGATGTTCCGGCGCCAGCGGCGTCACCGGCCGGCGCGCGGACAGGAGACAGAGCGGAACCAAGGTGGCGCGCGCCCAAGAGGAGAAATCGTAGATATTGAAGGGCAGCCAGGGCGGCAGCCAGATCAACTCCGGAATCAGGGTCGGAGTCTTTTCCCACGGCCACTCCCCGATCAACGCCAGCCAGTACTTGGAAAAGACGCGCAGTTCCCTCAGCCCTCCGTGCGCGAGGATCCACTCCCGGGCCTTCACCATTGGCTCGCTATCCGGATCTATATCCGCGGAACGCAGCGCGGCGTAGCATTCCACGGTGGTGTTTATGTCGCCCATCGGGGCGTCATGATAGATCTCCCAGGAGCCGTCCTCCCGCTGCTCATTGAGGATGCAACGGATGACCCCGTCATATTTCGGGTCGTCCTTGAGGCCCATGATGTGCATCGCGAGGACCCATTGCGCCTCCATGCAGGAATTGGATTCCAGATTGCCGCACCAGTAGCCTTCCTCGTGCTGCTCCTCATCCGACCAACGCAACGCCCGCTCGATGGTCCCTCCGAGCGACGCCGCCCATTGGGCATCCGGGGCGTTGGGACTGATTCTGTCTTGTTCGGCGGTATCCATCGTCAAAATCCAGGAACGGCAGGGAACGCAAGGGGTTCCGCGTCCGGAAGGAATCCGTCGCCCTCCGGAGAATGACTCCGGTTATGGCGATGGCGCAACGACACTGATTCCCCGAGGCCGGGGACTGTCGCGTCTGCTGGGCAGTGGTGCATCGCCGATCAAATTAATTTCACGGCGGATCCGTCAACAAAATTCCCGGAAAAGCCGCCCGGTCACATACGGTTTGAAATGGGTGCCCCGAGCCCGGCAAAAATGACGAACCACCCAACCACCCAAATCCGAAAGAAGTCCGAATGCCGAACGGCCTGCCGCCGAGCGCGGGAAACTCGATCACGCGCTCGGCGCTCAGGGTCCGTCATTGGCGCGTATTCCAACCATTCCAAGTCCTCAATCCTCACGCGGTTTCAATCGCCCGCCGCCCAGTCATGCATGGATGGAGACAGGGGCGGCGGTTGGCGTCCCGCGGGCGATATTGGAGACTCAACGGCGGCGGCGAAGGCGGCGCTCCCCTTCCTTGCGGAGGCGTTCCAGTCGGACTCGGGGGCGGCCGACGATGGATTCGAAGTCGACGAATCGGCGGGCGGCCTCCACGAGCAGTCGCTGCATCCCCGCCGCGTCGTCCAGGCTGACGTATTCCTCACGAATACGATCGCCCGCGCCGCAATTGTGGTAGTTGCCCAAGGCCACGCACACCGCGGCGGTGCGGTAGCCGTATTCCTGGAATGCGGTCCCTTCGCAACTGCCTCCGGCCATCAGGGCCCGCTGATAGCTGAAGCTTTCGTCGCGCTTCTCCAGACTGTCGCCCACGCCCCCCAGGAACCGCGTGCCCTGCGAATCAAACACGGACGATCGGTCGCCGACGCGAACAATGACGCCTCCGCCCATTTTCACTCCGGGAATCTCCTTGCTGGTCTCCAGTGAGATCACCAACGAATCCCGGGGAATCGACACGGCTC
>JAYPGD010000364.1:0-232 GCA_038126655.1 Verrucomicrobiales bacterium | reverse complement strand
TGGAAGCCCACCTCTTCGGCCCGCGAGATGAACCCGGTCACACGACACTTCGCCCGACTGCGCTTCAATTCGATCAGCGTCGCCAAGATCGCGGCGACGCCGATCAGATCATCGCAGACCCGGCCGCGGATGCGCCCGCCCCTGCTTGAGAAATCCCGCAGATCCCACACGGCGAATTCCGGCCGATCTGCTTCCGGCGTCGCCTCGCGCAATTCGAAACGTTTCTCCCGCT
>JAYPGD010000363.1:0-6186 GCA_038126655.1 Verrucomicrobiales bacterium | reverse complement strand
CCTTCGAAAACCGGAGGTTTCACGCCAGACTCATGCCCCTGTGGGATGCTTGTGACCTGCTTTTGTCCCTCCTGCGAGACCGAAATTGAGTATCCGATCGATTGGCAGGGCGCGGTCATCGAATGCCCCGCCTGCTCTGAATCCGTGCTGCTTCCGGAATCCGCCGAGGCTTCGTCAGACCACATCGCCTTTGGCAGTCTGGCCGAGGAGGTCCAGTCCCTCGATCTGCCCCCGCTGCCGCGGAGTTCATCCTTCTTCTACAAACTGGCGCTGCTGTTCGGCGCATTGATGATGCTCCTGCTGATCCTGGTCTACGTTTCAGTGATTGCCGGAACAGGCTATGGCGTGTGGCTGTTCGCCGACCATTTCCGCTTCCTGTTCAAACTGTCAGGCGGCCTTTACGGAATGATCATCAAGATGGCCTTCTACTTCGGGGTGATCCTCGCGGGAGCCGTCGCCGTCATCTTCATGATCAAACCGTTCTTCCTGCGCCGCGGAGAACGACAGCAACCGTTGTCGTTGAATCCCGCCAGCGAACCGCTCCTCTATCGTTTCATCTCCGAAATCAGCGAATGCGTCGGCGCCCCGGAACCGAGCCGGATCGACCTGACCTGCGAGGCCAACGCCGCCGCCTCCTTTCGGCGCGGCTTTTTCAGTTTTCTCGGAAGCGATCTCGTCCTGACCATCGGACTGCCGCTGGTCGCCGGTCTTTCCGCCAAGGAACTGGCCGGCGTGCTGGCCCATGAGTTCGGGCACTTCAACCAGGGCGTCGCCATGCGCCTCAGCTACATCATCCGCTCCATCAATCTTTGGTTCACTGAGATCGTCTACTATCGGGACGCGTGGGACGAATGGCTGGGGGACTCCTACGAGGAATCGGAGAACCTCTTCACCACGATCGTGTTCGGGATCTCTCTGCTGGCCCTGGGGTTCACCCGGTTGATCATCAAGCTCTTCATGTTCCTGGGGCACGCCGTCAGTTGCGCGCTTCTGCGCCAGATGGAATACAACGCCGATGTCTCCGAAATCAGACTCGCCGGCTCCGAAAGCTTTGAAACCACCGGCTTCAAACTCAGCCTCATGGACATCGTCACGGGAAACGCCTACCGCGACATGCACGCAAGATGGCTCTCCCGAAACGAACTCCCGGACAGCATCCCCGAGATCATCGACCACTACACGGCGAGCGTGCCCGAGGATCTCCAAGGCGAAATCAAGGACGCGCTGTTCCTTGAACCCGGCGGATGGTTCGAGACCCACCCCTCCTTCGCCCAACGCGTCAAACGCGCGCGCCGCCTGGATGAACCGGGCATGATCGACCTGAATTGGCCGGCCCGCGACCTCTTCGAGAACTTCCCCGTCGTTTCCAAGCAGGCGTCCAGGATCCACTATCGCGAGGATCTCGGGGTGCCTCTCGCGCAGGTGAAATTCTACTCACCGGACCGGGAATGAACTGCCGAAAGCCCTGAAAGGCCGCCCCCCGCGTTGACAGTCATCTCAGCCATCGTCAAATTCCACGCCATGAGATTCGAAAACGCCCGGTCCCTCCTTGCCCGCCACGCGCTGGCCTTCGCTTTTGTTCCATCTCTGATCCTCGCCGGCGCCGCCAATGCCGCCGACTCCTGGCCGGACTTCCGCGGGCCTTCCGGCGACGGCCACGCCGCCGCGCCCGGTGACAACAAGCCCCACGGCGTTCCCGTCCATTGGAGCGAAACGAAGAACATCAGGTGGAAGACCGAGATCCCGCATCTCGGATTGTCCTCGCCCGTCGTCATGAACGATCAGGTCTGGCTGACCACCGCGACCCTTGAAGGCCATGATTTCTTCGCCCTCTGCGTCGACGCCAGGACCGGGAAGATCCTCGCCAATCAGAAGCTCTTTCATCGCGATGAACCGGAGGATCTCGGCAACGGCCGCCGCGACAACAGCTACGCCACGCCTTCCGCCGTGATCGAGGAAGGACGCGTCTACGTCCACTACGGCAGTTCCGGCACCGCCTGCCTCGACACCGAAACCTTCAAGGTCATCTGGAAACGGAACGACATGCCCTGCAATCACTACCGCGGCGCATCCTCGTCCCCGTTGATCTTCAAGAACCTCCTGATCCTCACCTTCGACGGAGCCGACCACCAGTACCACATCGCGCTGGAGAAACAGACCGGCGCCACGGTGTGGAAGACCGACCGCTCCGCCGAATGGAACGACGAGCACATCGAACGCCAGATGGTCAAGGACGGCGACTGGCGCAAAGCCCACAGCACGCCGCTGATCGTGAATGTGAATGGAAGACCGGAGATGTTCAGCGTCGGGGCCAAGGCCGCCTACGGTTACGATCCCCTGACCGGCAGGGAACTCTGGCGCGTGGACCACGAAGCCTACTCCGCGTCGCCCCGCCCCCTGTTCCACGAGGGGTCCTTCATCTTTGTGAACGGCTTCAGCCGCGGCGCGCAGATGTGGTCCGTCAAGACCGGCGGCGCGGGCGTCGTGAACGACTCCCACATCAATTGGAAGATCGACGCCCCCTTCCCCAAGTATTCCTCACCGATCCTCGTCGACGACCTCATTTATATGGCGCTCGATGAGGCCTTCGTCGCCTGCGTCGACGTCAGGACCGGGGAAACGGTCTGGAAGGAGCGCGTCGGCGGCAAGTTCCGCGCCTGCCCCGTTTATGCCGACGGCCGGATCTACTTCTTCAGCCTCGAAGGCGCGACCACGGTGATCAAACCCGGCCGGGAACTGGAAGTCGTTGCGACCAATCAACTGGCAGAGAACGCCCCCCGTGACGATCCTCGCCGCGGCCCCGGCTTCATGGCTTCGCCCGCAGTCGTCGGCAAGGCCCTATTCGTCCGCACCAGGCATCACCTGTATCGCATTGAGGAAAAATAGGATCGCGGATACGGCATCGCCCCCCGCAGCAGCAACTGCGCCCCATCTACCCTTCCAGTTCGCTTGAGGGTTCTTCCCAACCCGTTTCCAAAATCCGGCGAACATCCCGGCGACCGTTAAGCTCACGTTCAATGGAGACGCCATCTTTGAGCGGTTCGTAATAGATAAGGTAGTTGTTGAAATCGGAAATCACCCAGAATCGCAGACGCTTGTGCCGCGTCTCCCAGCTTGGGCGAGGCCCCAGTTTCGGGTGATTCGCCAACAAAACCGCCGCTTTCTCCGCCTCCATGCGGAACCGTTCCGCCGCGCCCGAATCATGGGCGGCAATGTGCGCATAAATACATGCCAGATCCTCCTCGCCGGTCGGCTGATCCGCAGGTTCATTCCCCGACCATTTCCCGGCCACGCTTCCAGATCTCGCCAAAAACCTTGGGCGTGAGCCTGCGATGCGGAGCCTCCTTGCCCGCCTGTATCAGCGTGTCGAATTCATCCGCGTGATCCGGCAGTTCGTAGGCCTGCAGGATCACCAACTTTCCTCCGCGAACAATGACCGTGGGTTTGCCCTCAATCGCCTGATCAGCCAGCTTGCCCAGTTTGCCTTTCGCTTCACTTACCGTGCAGGTTTCCATGACGGTCCAATTCTGGACCGTCGTCAATTCTTCGCGCCAGCGGAAACAAGGTCCCGCTTGATCCTCAGCAGACGGCGGGGAAAATCCGTGTAGATCCGGTCGACGTTCATCTCCAGGAAACGCCGCAGATCCGCCTCCTCATTCACCGTCCAGACCCCGGCTTTAAACCCGGCCGCCTGAATCTGTCGGACCTTCTCCGCGGTCAGGACCTTTTCATTCACGACCAGCGCTTCAAATCCACGCCGCCTGGCAATATCCAGATCCTTCGCCAGGTCCGAACTTCCCCGATCCCAGAACACCGGAATCTCCGGCGCCAACCGCTTGACCTCGCTCATGTATTCCAGGTTGCCGTCGTTGAAGCCCACCCACCGCTCCGCGCCCATCCGCTGGACCAACGCAACCGCATCCGCCACACAATCCATCTTGGGTTGAATCGACACCCGGGTCCGGCGCTGCGTCATGACCAACTTGAGAACATCCGCCAACAGCGGAATGCGACCCGGAGGATAATCCGCAAGTGTCGCATTGTGTCGCTTCCGGAAATCCGTCGCCACATCGACCTCCCGCAACTCTTCATAAGTGGATTTCATCACCTCCAGGTTCCGGTCCCCGACCCGACCCGTCGTCCGGTCATGGATGACAACCAACTTGCCATCCCGCGTGCGCAGGATGTCCAACTCGATCCAGTCGGCGCCGGATTCAATGCCGCTGCGAAAGGCCGGCAGGGTGCACTCGGGAAACTCGCCCGAGTTGCCGCGATGCGCAGTGACTCCGTTCTCAAGGAACTCCCCCGCCGCAACGCCGGACGCCATCGCCAATCCTCCTCTTCGCCAATCCGCCGCGCCGACGCGCTTCCTCGTCTTGGGATCAATCCAAATCGTGTGCGCGTCGCCCTGCCTGCTCGCGGCGCTGCGCGCAACCACCTCGTGCCCCAATTCCCTCAGCGCCTCCACCGTTTCCTTGGTGATCCGCTTGTCGAACGTCGACACAGACAACGCGTCCGGAAACCACTGATGATGAATCCGCTCGACCTCGACCGCCTCGTCAACCGGCATGCCGAATTCCAACACGTTCAGCACAACCTGCATCGTCGTGTTGATGATCGTCCGCCCGCCCGGACTGCCCGTGACCAGCACAGGCTTCCCGGCCCTGGCCACAATGGTCGGCGTCTGAGAACTGAGCATGCGGTTCCCGGGTTCAATGCGATTGGGCTTCGTTCCGATTCGACCATTGCGATCGGTGCGCCCGGGAAACCAATTGAAATCGCCCATCTCGTTGTTCAGCAGAAAGCCCGCCCCGGTCACCACGATGCGCGCCCCCCAACTCGCCTCCAGGGTGGTCGTGTTCGCCACAGCCATCCCGTCGGCATCCACCACCGAAAAATGAGTCGTCTGCGGACTTTCCGAAGCCAGCTTGATCTCCGGCGCCAACTCCTCGCTCGGCGTCGCCTTCTCCGGATCGATTCCCTGCGCCAACCAATCGGCATAAGGCTGCGTGACCAAGGTCCGCGGAATCTCCACAAAATCCTGGTCGCCCAGGTAAAGCGCGCGATCGCGGAAGGCGCGCTTCATTGTCTCCGCCATCAGGTGAAGGGTCTCCGGCGACCAGCGATCCCGCGATCCCAGATCCAGCGCCTCGAACACATTCAGCATCTGCGCCAGACAGGTCCCTCCCGAACTGGGCGGCGGCGCGCCATAGACATCGCAGCCCCGAAATTCACCGCGAATCGGCTCCCGGACCTTTGCCCCGTAACCCGCCAGATCCTCCAGCGAAATGATTCCATCCCCGCGCTTCATCTCGGCAACCAAGGCCTCGGCGACCTCGCCCCTATAGAACCCCGCCGCGCCTTGGTCTGCGATCGCCTGCAACGTGGCGGCCAGATCCTTCAGGACGATGCGATCCCCAACCTGCCACTCACCTCCGCCAGGCTTACCATAGACGCGCCGGAACTCCTGTTGATGCTTCCCCGTCTTGACCGACTCGTAGCCCAAGACCCGATTGATCGATCGGACGAAGGGCTCGTCCATCACAAACCCGCCGACTGCAAGCTTCACCGCGGGTTGAACCAGGCTCCTCCAAGGCAGTCTTCCATAACGCCGATGGGCGACCTCCATGCCGCTGACCGTGCCAGGCACGCCGACGATCTTGTGGGTGTGAGGCCCGTCCTGAGGCGTAAACAGGGTCTCCGTCGCCGCGGCGGGAGCCGTCTCCCGGTAGTCGATGCAGACCGGCCTCCGCCCATCGCCGGGATGCACCATCATGAATCCGCCGCCGCCGATGTTCCCCGCCTCCGGCCAGACCACGGCCAAGGCGAATTCCACGGCAATCGCCGCATCCACCGCGCTGCCGCCTTGTCGCAAAATCTCCACCCCCGCCTTCGTTGCCAGCGGACTCACCGAAACGACCATGCCGCCATCGGACTCGACCGGCTTGATCCTGGAAGCCGCGGAAGCAGTGACCCACGCGCCGGCTACCGCCCAGAGCATGGCCGCAACAAGAATCGGACGCGCCAAACACACCATCCATACACCAGGAGAACTGTCCGCTCTCCGCCGCATTAGTCGCCCCTCTGCAGGACAGGCATTCCCCCTGAACATCGGAGCGCGGGCATCCCAGTGCGCGCGGTGGAACGCCGGCTCGAAACACCCGGGCAAGGATGTACGCGGGCCCC